>NZ_CP044543.1:1200000-1500000 GCF_008932115.1 Bradyrhizobium betae | reverse complement strand
ATGATATCAGGCTCCAGAGGGTCGCGCTCGCGACCGGCGCCGACGTGCCGGTGTGCCTGCTCTCGCGCGCCTGCGACATGACCGGTGTCGGCGAGCAGCTGCTGCCTTTGGCGCCGCCGCGCATGCCCTGCGTGATGGTCAATCCGCGCGTGCCTGTTGCCACCAAGGACGTGTTCAGGGAGTTGGGCCTGCGCAACGGTGAACTGCTGGTGGGGGCCACCTCCGTCCTTGAAGCGCCGGCCTGGCCGGAAGAGGGCGGGTCGATTGCCGATTGGGTCGAAGTCCTCGAAACAGTCCCCAACGATCTGGAAGCCCCTGCGCTGCGGATCGAGCCCGTGATCGGCGAGGTGCTGGAGGCCTTGCGCGACTCCGCCGGCGTCAAGCTCGCCCGCATGTCCGGCTCGGGTGCGACCTGCTTTGCGATCTATGGCGCGCCCACTGATGCGCACGCCGCCGCCGAAAAAATCCGGCGCGATCACCCTGGCTGGTGGGTGCATGCGGGGACGTTGAGCTAGCCGCTGCTGTCGTCTGCCAGTAGCCGTAGGGTGGGTAAAGGCGCGATAGCGCCGTGCCCACCATGTATCCAAGTCACGCGATCGAAGTGATGGGCACGCTTCGCTTTGCCCACCCTACGGCAGTGGAGCTAGCCGCTGCTTTCCTCAGCAAGCCCGAGAAACCGCCGGATCTCGCCCAATACCTCTTGCGGCTTGTCGTGTTGCAGCCAGTGCCCGGCCCCGGCTATGGTCTCGATGCGCGCCTGCGGGAAGTAGCGCTCCAGGCCCGCTGCCCTGGCGCCGGCGAGAAAGCTCTCGCCGGCATTGAGCAGCAGCGTCGGGCAGGCGATGCGCGACCACAGCGCGACGTGATCGTCCGGCCAGAGCCGGTGCGGCGCGGAGGCGCGTTGGTAGGGATCGAACTTCCAGCTATAGGTGCCGTCCTCGTTCCGCCGCGCGCCGTGCGTTGCGAGATGCAGCGCGAGCTCGCGGGACAGGCGCTTGTTGTGAAGCACCATCTGCGCGGCCGCGTCCTCGAGGGTCGCATAGCGGCGCGGCGTGCGCTCGTGCAGTCTGTCAAGCTGGTCGACCCATTTGCCGATGCGCTCATGCGCCGGCGGTTTGGGCGTATCCGGCAGCATGGTCACGCCGTCGAGCACGACGAGCTTTGCGACCTGCTCGGGGAATGATCCCGAAAAGATCAGGCTCACCATACCGCCCATCGAATGGCCGATGAGAGTCACCTGGGGTGCCACGATGGTGTGCACGAGCCGGGCGAGATCGTAGACATATTCGGTCAGCGCGTAGCTGCCGCCCTTGGTCCAGTCGGAATCGCCGTGACCGCGCAGATCGGGCGCGACGACGTGGAAGTGCGGTTGCAGCGACCGGGCGATGACGTCCCAACTGCGGCAATGATCGCGGCCGCCGTGGACCAGGATGAGGGGCGGCGCGCCCTCGTTGCCCCAATCGGCATAGTGTAGCCGCAGGCCGTGCGATTCATAATATCGGCTTTGCGGGGCGCTATCCATTTGACGGCCGCCGCGCCAGCGCCAGCGAGAGGCCAAGGCCGGCGATGAAGATTCCGGAGCCTTGCGTAAGCCGCCGCATCAGGTGCGGCCGTCCGGTCAGCTGCGTGCGTGTCGCAGAGGCCATCACCACCACGACGACATCGGCGAGCGTGTTCAGCGTCACCGAGATCGCGCCGAGCATGATGAATTGCAGCGTGGGGTTCGATCCCGCGGGATCGAGGAACTGCGGAATGAAGGCGAGGAAGAACGCGGCGGTCTTCGGGTTCAGCGCTTCGACCAGAACGCCGTCACGGAACGCGCGCGTGTCGCCGACGGGCTCGCTGTCCAGCCACAATGCGCGGCCCGCGCCGCGAAACGTCCTGATGCCGAGCCAGACCAGATAGAGCGCGCCGACGAATTTGACGGCGGCAAACAGCTCGGCGCTGGCAAGGATGATCGCGGAGATGCCGAGGCCGCCGGCGACGACGTGAACCAGCCCGCCCAGCGCGGTGCCTGCGGTCGAGGCAAAGCCGCCGCCGCGCCCTTCCGACAAGGTTCGCGCCGCGACGTAGAAGATGCCGGGGCCGGGAATGGCGGCGATCAGACAAGCAGCTGCGAGGAACAGCCAGAAATTCGTTTCGGTCATCCTGCTTTGGTAGCGATGCCCGGCGTGATTGCAAGTCTTTGCGTCTATCCCATGTGGCGGAAGATCACGCTGGCATTCACCCCGCCGAAGCCGAATCCGTTGGAGATGGCGTGCCGCATCGGCATCGGCCGCGCGATGCCTGAGACGATGTCGATGCCGTCAGCACCAGGATCAGGGTTTTCGAAATTGAGCGTCGGCGGCGCAACCTGGTCGCGCAGGGCGAGAACGGTGAAGATCGCTTCCAGGCCGCCGGCGGCGCCAAGCAGATGGCCTGTGGCCGATTTGGTCGCACTCACCGCAATGCCTCCATTGCGGCCGAACAGCGTGGCGATCGCGCCAAGCTCGCTCTCGTCGCCGGCAGGCGTCGACGTTGCATGGGCGTTGAGGTGCTGCAGATCCGTGGGTGCAAGGTTCGCCTGCCGCAGCGCGATCTCCATGGCGCGGCGGGCGCCGTCGCCATCGGGCGGACCCGACGTCATGTGATAGGCATCCGCTGTGGTGCCGTAGCCGACGATCTCCGCGATCGGCGTGGCGCCGCGCGCGAGCGCATGCTCCAGTTCCTCGATCACCAGAATGCCGGCGCCTTCACCCATGACAAAGCCGTCGCGGTCGCGATCGAACGGGCGCGAGGCGCGGGCGGGCTCGTCGTTGAAGGAGCTCGACAGCGCGCGCGCCGCCGCGAAGCCGCCGAGGCTGACGATGTCGATGCAGGCCTCGGCACCGCCGCAGATCGCGACCTCGGCTTCGCCCGCGCGGATCATGCGCGCGGCATCGCCGATCGCCTGGACGCCGGCGGCACACGCCGTGACCGGCGTTCCCAGTGCGCCCTTGTAGCCGTATTTGATCGAGACATGGCCGGCGGCGAGATTGGCGAGGAACGAGGGGATCGTGAACGGCGAGAGCCGGCGCGGCCCGCGCTGTTCGGTGATGCGCACCGCCTCCGCCATCGCCGGGAAGCCGCCGACGCCGGACGCGATGATCGTCGCGGTCTGCTCCAGCGCCGCCGCATCCTGCGGCGTCCATCCGGCCTGCGCGACCGCCTCCGCGGTGGCGAGCAGTGCGAACAGGATGAAGCGGTCCATCTTGCGCTGGTCCTTTGGCGCGGCGGCCTGCGCCGGATCGAAGCCGCCTTCGGCATCGCCGGCCTTGTCGGGTACGAGGCCGGCGATGCGCGCGGGCAGCGCCTGCGACCATTCGGGCAGAGGCCGCAGCCCGCTCTGGCCGGCGAGCAGCCGGCGCCACGACAGTTCGACACCGCAGCCGAGCGGCGACACCGCGCCCATTCCCGTCACGACGATACGACGCATGTCAGTCTCCGGCCGGCGCGACCGCCGGGTTCATGGCCTTGAGCGAGGCGAGCCGCGCGCGCATCCCGCGGCTTGCGCGCGGCCCCGCGATGACGACCGCATCGGCAAGTGTAATCGGGCGCATGTCGGTGGCATCGACGACCACAGGATCGAGCGGGCGACGATCGTCGCGGTTCGCCAGCACGATGGATTCGCCCTTCGGCGCCAGATGCCTGTTGCCCCAGGCAAGCAGCGCCACGATCACGGGAAAGAAATCCCGCGCCTTGTCCGTCAGCACATATTCGTAACGCGGCGGCCGCTCATGATAGCGCCGTCGCACGAACATGCCGCTCGCGGTGAGATGCGCAAGCCGCCGCGACAGGATGTTCGGGGCGATCCCGAGGCTCTGCGAGAACTCGTCGAACTTCGTGGCGCCCTGGAACGCGTCCCGCAGGATCAGGATGCTCCACCATTCGCCGACGGTCTCCACGGCGCGGCCGACCGGGCATTCCAGGATGGAGGACGATTTGGGCTGCATGGCGGGAAGGTAGGAGAGTGGCTTGCAAAAAGCAAGTGACTGGGCCGCCGGTCGCAGGCGCGGGGGAGCGGGCCGCGAGAATGCGAGACCATATCTGATGAGACATGAGTTGGCCGTCTAGCAAACCACTCGCGTGCCCCGGACGCAGCGCAGCGCCTCTTGGCGGTGCGCTGCAGAGCCGGGGCCCATGTTGGTGTGGTGTCGGGTGGGTCCCGGCTCAGCGCAGCAGCGTTTCACGCTGCAGCGCGTCCGGGGGATGGAGCAGCGCGCACCCCTCCATCGCCGTCACCCTGAGGCGCTCGTCTGGCGACGCGTTGGCGTCGCTGGGCGAGCCTCGAAAGGCGACAGCCCGGCTGCATCTCGGCCGTGCATCCTTCGAGGCTCGCTACGCGAGCGCCTCAGGATGACAGGATTAACGGCGGTGCGAAAGCGATATGAGTATCGGCGCCTAATGCGACCGCGCCAGGCAGAACGCCACGACCTGCTCCAGCGCGCTCTTCATCGGCGAGGACGGGAACAGCGCCAGCGCGTCCACCGCCATGGCGCCGTAGTGCTGGGCGCGGCTCAGCGTGTCTTCCAGCGCGCGGTGCTTGTTCATCAGGCCGATGGCGTGGTCGAGGTCGGTGTCGCCGATCTCGCCGCGCTCCAGCGCCTTGATCCAGAAGGCGCGCTCGGTGTCGTTGCCGCGGCGGAAGGCGAGCACGACGGGCAGCGTGATCTTGCCCTCGCGGAAATCGTCGCCGGTGTTCTTGCCGAGCTTTGCGCTCTTGCCGCCATAGTCGAGCACGTCGTCGACGAGCTGGAAGGCGATGCCGAGATTCATGCCGACCGAGCGGCAGGCGGTCTGCTCCGCCTTCGGTCGGTTGGCGATCACAGGGCCGACCTCGCAGGCGGCGGCGAACAGCTCGGCGGTCTTGCCGCGGATCACGGCGAGATATTCGTCCTCGGTGGTCGCGGTGTTCTTGGCAGCCGCAAGCTGCATCACCTCGCCCTCGGCGATGGTGGCGGCGGCCGCCGAAAGAATATCGAGCGCACGCAGCGAGCCGACCTCGACCATCATGCGAAACGCCTGGCCGAGCAGGAAGTCGCCGACAAGCACGCTCGCCTCGTTGCCCCAGAGCATGCGCGCCGACAGCTTGCCGCGGCGCATCTCGCTCTCGTCGACAACGTCGTCGTGGAGCAGGGTCGCGGTGTGCATGAACTCGACGGACGCCGCGAGCTTGATGTGGCCGTCGCCGGTGTAGCCGGCGAGGTTGGCCATGGCGAGCGTCAGCATCGGGCGCAGGCGCTTGCCGCCGGAGGAGATCAGATGGTTGGCGACCTCCGGGATCATGGTCACGTCAGAACCGGTCCGCGACAGGATCGTGGCGTTGACGCGCTCCATGTCACCGGCGACAAGGGCAACCAGCTCTTCGATCGACGCGCCGGGAGTTTCGAAAGGTACGATGACGGCCACGCCGGTCTCCAATATTTGCCCCGGAGGGGCTATTCTGATGGAAATACAATAGAAACTGGAGGCGGATGCGGCAAGTGCTGCGGAACCATTGACATTTGCCGCTTTAACCCCTTCAGGCAGGAGACCTGCTTTGCGCGAACTGGTTCGGACCAACGATATGGTGCTGGTGTCAGCGATCGGCGCGCTGCTCGACGGCGCCAATATCCATCATCTGGTGCTGGACCAGAACATGAGCATCATCGAGGGCTCGCTCGGCATCCTGCCGCGGCGGATTCTGGTCCATGAGGACGACGCACTCGAGGCCAGGGTGCTCCTCACCGAGGCCGGCCTCGCCTACGAATTGCGCGGCGATGATTGAGGCGCCGGCAGACATCACCGAGGACGCCTTTCTCGGCGGCCGATTGCGGCTGAAGCAGAAGCGGTCCGGCCACCGCGCCGGCCATGACGCCATCCTGCTCGCGGCGGCGACGGAGGCGAGGGCTGGCGACCGCGTGGTCGATCTTGGCGCCGGCGTAGGCACGGCCGGGCTGGCGCTCGCCCGGCGCGTGGCGGGGATCAGCCTCAGCCTGGTCGAAATCGATCCGGAACTCGCGCAGCTTGCGCGCGCCAATGCGGCGGCGAATGCGATTGCAGCCGAGACGATCGTGCTCGATGTCACGGCCGATGCGTCGGCCTTTGCGGACCAGGGGCTCTTGCCTGACAGCGTCGATGCGGTGCTGATGAACCCGCCTTTCAACGATCCGGCACGCCACCGCGGCTCGCCGGATCAGGCGCGCCATGTCGCGCATGTGGCAACGAGCGAGACGCTGGATGCCTGGGTACATGCGGCGCGGCGCATCCTCCGATCGAATGGCGCGCTGACATTGATCTGGCGTGCAGATGGGATCGCGGAGATCTTGGCAGCGCTGTCACGCGGCTTCGGCAGCCTGTCGATCCTGCCGGTTCATGGCGAGGCGGCTCGGCCGGCGATCCGCGTGCTGGTGCGCGCGGTCAAAGGCGGCCGGGCCCCGACGCGATTGCTGCCGGGCCTCATGCTTAACGAAGAGTCACGCCTGCCTAAAAAAGAGGTGATGGAAGTTCTGGAGGGGAGGGCAGTGTTGCCGCTGGCGGAGCCGTGAAAGCCTACTGCGGAAGCGATTCCGACTGCTGTTCCTGCGCGGATGTCAGGCGAATCGCCGTGAAAAGCGCACCGATCAGCAGCATCAGCAGATAGATCTTCATGGCGTTTCCTCCGCTGCTTCATTGCAGCTTCCCAACGGACAAACTGCAAAACACGTTCCAGGCACTTCCAATGACAGTCGCGTGATAAAAAATGGTTAATCAGAGGTAACGGCATGGCCGAACAATTGAACGATCGTGAGAGTTCCGGCCTGGCCGACAAGCTCCTGCAATATCTGCCGGCGCGCTTCCGGCCCGGCACGGCGGTGGTGCCGGTGGTGCGGCTGTCGGGCGTGATCGGCGCGGTGACGCCGCTGCGCCCGGGCATGTCGCTCGCGGGCGTCGCGCGGGTGCTGGAGCGGGCCTTCTCGATGCGGAATGCCAAGGCGGTGGCGCTGGTGATCAATTCGCCCGGCGGCTCGCCGGTGCAGTCGCGCCAGATCTATCTTCGCATCAAGCAGCTCGCGGCGGAGAAGAAGCTTCCGGTGCTGGTGTTCGTCGAGGACGTTGCAGCGTCGGGCGGCTACATGATCGCCTGCGCTGGCGACGAGATCATCTGCGATCCGTCCTCGATCCTCGGCTCGATCGGCGTGGTCGGCGGCAGCTTCGGTTTCCAGGAGGCGATCAAGCGGCTCGGCATCGAGCGGCGTCTCTATACCGCCGGCGCAAACAAGGCGATGCTCGACCCGTTCCTCCCCGAAAACCCCGATGACGTCGCCAAGCTGAAGGCGATCCAGCGCGAGATCCACCAGATCTTCATTTCGCTGGTGAAGGAGAGCCGCGGCGCGCGGCTGAAAGGCGCTGACGACACCCTGTTCACGGGCGAATACTGGGCCGGCGAGACTGCGGTTACGCTGGGGCTGGCCGACAGCATCGGCGACCTCCGCTCAACTCTTCGTGCCCGCTATGGCGAGAAGGTTCTCACCCCCGTGATCGCGCAGCCGGGCGGGCTTCTGTCCGGACTTCTGGGGCGGAGACCGGCCGGGGCAGGCCAGCTTTCGGCCCCGGAATCAATGGCCGGGCTGCCGGACGAGCTGATCTCGGCGGTCGAAACCCGGGCGATTTGGGCGAAATTCGGGTTCTAGGCGGAGCTGCTCCCGCGCCATTTGGTCCGGCCCGAGCCAATTGCGGCGCGGCCCGGTCTGCGCAAGAATGCGTGTGGGGGCTGAGCACTGTGAACAAGGAACGACCGATGCCGCCGTTCGTCGCTTTCGCGGGCGTCCTGGGTGGGCTTGCCGTGGTCCGCTGGGCCTACAAGACCGCTGTCCGGATCAACCATGAGCTGGAGGAGATGCGCCTCTCGCGCGTCGCCGAGGCCGCCCATGCCGGGGATATCAAGACGCTGAAGCAGGACCCCGTGACCGGGGCTTACCGGCCGGGTTAGGGGCCTCACACACCTCTGCCGTAGGGTGGGCAAAGGCGCTTTTGCGCCGTGCCCACCACCTTTCTCGGCGCAGATGTAGATGTGGGCACGCTTCGCTTTGCCCACCCTACGGCACCGCGCTCCGGCGATGGCCATTCGGCCTGAATCCACCCCCTTCGCCTTGATTCCCATTCCCGCCGTCGATACGGTCCCGCGCGATTCAAAACCCCCGCGAGAGCCTGATCTGACGATGGACGCCTCATTGCCCGCCCATATGCGCCCGGAACGCTCGTTCCAGGGCTTCATCCTCGCGCTCCAGCGGTTCTGGGCCGAGCAGGGCTGCGTGATCCTGCAGCCCTACGACATGGAGATGGGCGCAGGCACCTTCCATCCGGCGACCACCTTGCGCGCCCTTGGCCCCAAGCCCTGGAACGCGGCCTATGTGCAGCCGTCGCGTCGGCCCAAGGACGGCCGCTACGGCGAGAATCCGAACCGGATGCAGCACTACTACCAGTTCCAGGTGATCATGAAGCCGTCGCCGCCCAACCTTCAGGAGCTGTACCTGAAGTCGCTCGCCGCGATCGGCATCGATTCGGCCGTGCACGACATCCGCTTCGTCGAGGACGACTGGGAGAGCCCGACGCTGGGGGCCTGGGGCCTCGGCTGGGAGTGCTGGTGCGACGGCATGGAAGTCAGCCAGTTCACTTATTTCCAGCAGGTCGCAGGCTTCGAATGCGCGCCGGTCGCCGGCGAGCTCACCTACGGGCTCGAACGCCTCGCGATGTATGTGCAGGGCGTCGACCGCGTCTATGACCTGAACTTCAACGGCCGCGACGGCGACGCCAGGGTCACCTATGGCGACGTCTTCCTGCAGGCTGAGCGGGAATACTCGAAACACAATTTCGAAGTCGCCGACACCGCGATGCTGTTCGAGCAGTTCAAGATGGCGGAAGGCGCGTGCAGAAAGTACCTGGAGGCAGGCTGGAAGGACGGCAAGCGCGAGGCGCATCTGATGGCGCTGCCGGCCTATGACCAGTGCATCAAGGCAAGCCACGTCTTCAACCTGCTCGACGCCCGTGGCGTGATCTCGGTGACCGAGCGGCAGAGCTACATTCTGCGTGTGCGCGAATTGGCAAAAGCCTGCGGCGAGGCCTGGATCCATACCGAAGCGGGCGGAGCGGCCTGATGCCCGATCTTTTGCTTGAACTCTTCTCGGAAGAAATCCCCGCGCGCATGCAGGCCAAGGCGGCCGACGATCTGCGCCGCATGGTCACCGACAAGCTCGTCGCCGAAGGCCTGGTCTACGAAGGCGCCAAGGCCTTCGCGACGCCGCGCCGCCTCGCGCTCACCGTGCACGGCATTCCCGCGCGCCAGCCCGACCTCAAGACCGAGCGCCGCGGACCGAAAATGGGCGCACCCGATGCTGCCGTGCAGGGTTTTCTGAAGGCGACGGGCCTTGCTTCACTTGACGAAGCCAAGATCCAGCGCGACCCCAAGGGTGATTTCTACATCGCGCTGATCGAGAAACCCGGCCGCGCCGCGATCGACGTGCTCGCCGAGATTCTGCCGGTGATCATCCGCACCTTCCCCTGGCCGAAATCGATGCGCTGGGGCGCGCGGTCCGGCAAGCCCGGCTCGCTCAACTGGGTGCGTCCGCTGCACGCGATCACGGCGACCTTCGGGCTCGAGACCGAAGATCCCGATGTCGTGAAGTTTGCGGTGGACGGCATCGAGAGCGGCCAGACCACCTACGGCCATCGTTTCATGGCGCCGGATGCGATTTCTGTCCGCCGGTTCGAGGACTACGACGCGAAGCTGCTTGCCGCGAAGGTCGTGCTCGACCCCGAGCGCCGCAAGGACGCCATCCTGACCGACGCCAAGCAGCTTGCGTTCGCGCAGGGCTTCGACCTCGTCGAGGACCAGAACCTGCTCGACGAGGTCGCGGGCCTCGTCGAATGGCCGGTCGTGCTGATGGGCTCGTTCGAGCCGGAATTCCTGGCGACGCCCGCGGAAGTGATCCGCGCCACCATCCGCAACAACCAGAAGTGCTTCGTCGTCAGCGATCCCAAGAGCAATCAGGGCAAGCTCGCCAACAAGTTCATCCTGGTCGCCAACATCGAGGCCACCGACGGCGGCAAGACCATCATTGCCGGCAACGAGCGCGTGATCCGCGCGCGGCTGAGCGATGCGAAGTTCTTCTACGAGACGGACCTGAAGACGAAGCTGGAAGAGCGTCTGCCGAAGTTCGAGCAGATCGTGTTCCACGAGAAGCTTGGCACGCAGGCCGCGCGCATCAAGCGTATCGAGCGGCTTGCGGCGGAGATCGCGCCGCTGGTCGGCGCCGATGTCGCCAAAGCGACGCGTGCCGCGCATCTGGCAAAGGCGGATTTGCTGACGGAGGTCGTCGGCGAATTTCCTGAAGTGCAGGGCCTGATGGGCAAGTACTACGCGCTGGCCCAGGGCGAGGATGAGTCCGTAGCCGCCGCCTGCGAAGAGCACTACAAGCCGCAGGGGCCCGCGGATCGCGTGCCGACCGATCCGGTCAGCGTCGCGGTCGCGTTGGCGGACAAGATCGACACGCTCGTCGGGTTCTGGGCGATCGACGAGAAGCCGACGGGGAGCAAGGACCCCTACGCGCTGCGTCGCGCGGCGCTGGGTGTGATCAGGCTGATTGCCGAGAACGCGCTGCGTCTGTCGCTCACCAAGGTGGCGTCGTCGGCACTCGCCGGTCTGTCGGTGAAGGCTGCCAATGCGCAGAAGCTTTCGAGCGATCTGCTCGCCTTCTTCGCAGACCGCCTGAAAGTTCAGCTGCGCGAGCAGGGCGCACGTCACGATCTCGTCGACGCCGTGTTCGCGCTCGGCGGCCAGGACGATCTCCTGATGGTCGTTCGCCGTGTCGATGCGCTCGGCAAATTCCTTGAGACCGACGACGGCAAGAACCTGCTCGCCGGCATCAAGCGCGCCAGCAATATCCTCGGCATCGAGGAGAAGAAGGACAAGCGCAGCTTCGATGGCGCGCCCGATGCTGCGCTCTATGGCCTCGACGAGGAGAAGGCGCTGGCGAAGGCGATCGGCGAGGTGACGGCGGAAGCAAGTGCCGCGGTCGCCAGGGAAGACTTTGCCGCGGCGATGACCGCGATGGCAAAGCTGCGTCCGCCGGTCGATGCGTTCTTCGAAAAAGTTCGCGTCAATGACGACGATGCGAAGGTGCGTGAGAACCGCCTGAAGCTGCTGAACGAGATCCGCAGCGCCACGCGGGCGGTGGCGGATTTCTCGAAGATCCAGGATTGAGGCACAGTCGCGCGGCAAACACCACTATCATTCCGGGGCGCGCGAAGCGCGAACCCGGAATCCATCGTGCCGCGCGTGACGTTGAGAAATGGATTCCGGGCTCGCGCCAAGTGGCGCGCCCCGGAATGACGCAAAAAAGCCCCACCCGGCGGGGGGAAGACCGGGCGGGGCCTGATGTCCGCAACAAGCTGCACGCGCCAGCCTGATTGAAGTGACGCGCCGGACATCGAGTTGTGCAGAGCGTTTTCGAGCGAAGTGGGGACTGGTTCGCGTGACGAAAACGCGTCCAAACAAGAGCTAGTCCATCACCTCGACGATGCGCCGCGAACGCGGCTCGACCAGCACGGTCGCGCCGTTCACGACGGTGTAGCGATAGGTCGTGGCGCCGAAACGTTGCGGTACGTCATAATAGGTGACGCCGCTCTCGGGTAAGGTGCTGCCGACCACCACGCGATCTGGAATGCTGAAGGCCGGTACACGTTGTTCGACGACATAGTCTCGGAAGGCCGGCCGCTGTTCGACCGCAATCGTCGGGCCACTATCGACCACGACGGGCGCGCGTCCCACTGTGATTCCGGTTTGCGCCTGCGCCGCGACGGGCGAACCGATCGCGGCCGCGAGCGCTGCAAGAGCAAGAATCCTGTTCCGCATGCAAAACTCCTTGGACATGATTTCAGCCGGCGCCAGCGGCGCGACCGGTTGGCCAATGCATGCCCCCTTCGCAATGTTCCGGGAAAGCCTTGCCGCATCAGCGGCAATTTCGGGCAGTTTTCGCGAAGCCGGGAACCCGCTCGCCTCTTGCGCGTCTCTACCCGCGGAACCCGGTCCGCTATGATCCGCCAGCGATTCGCCTTAACGTACGGAAAGACAATTCATGCACATCACCGTCGCCCACATTTCGCCGATCCTGTCGCTGCTTGCGGGCGTGCTGATCCTGATCATGCCGCGCCTGCTCAACCTGATCGTCGCGATCTTTCTCATCATAAATGGCGCGATCGGGCTCGGATTGTTGAAGTGGCTCCATCTCTAGGCCTTCATTTTCCGGAACTCTTCGACTTGCGCGACCCTGCCCAAAGTGGTGTAAGGCGCGCGATTTCCCATTCCTCTCGCAGGTTGTGTGCAAGCTATGGCCAAAGCCGCCTCGAAGCCTAAGAAACTCCCAGCGAAATCAAAGCCTTCCGCCAAGGCGAAGGCCGCGCCGGCGGCCCGAAAGGCGCTGTCGAAGACTGCCCCGAAGCCCGTTGCAAAGGCTGTTGCCAAGCCCGCAGCCAAGCCGGCTGCGAAAGCTGTGACCAGGCCCGTTGCTCCGAAGGGCGCTGCCAAGCCAGCGCCGAAGAAGGCAGCCCCCGCCAAGGCGGCGCCAGCCACGGCCAAGGCCGGTAAGTGGGTCTTCACATTCGGCGACGGCAAGGCCGAAGGCCGCACCGAAATGCGCGACCTGCTGGGTGGCAAGGGCGCCAATCTCGCCGAGATGGCCAATCTCGGCCTGCCGGTGCCTCCGGGCTTCACCCTCCCGACCTCGGTCTGCACCTACTTCTACGCACACGACAAGTCCTACCCCAAGGAATTGCAGTCGCAGGTTGAGAAGGCGCTCGACCATGTCGGCAAGTTGACCGGCAAGATCTTCGGCGACACCAAGAACCCGCTGCTCGTTTCCGTGCGCTCCGGTGCGCGCGCCTCGATGCCGGGCATGATGGACACCGTGCTCAACCTCGGCCTCAACGACCAGACCGTGGAAGCGCTGTCGGAGCTGTCGGGTGACCGCCGCTTCGCCTACGACAGCTATCGCCGCTTCATCACCATGTATTCGGACGTGGTGCTCGGCTTCGAGCATCATCACTTCGAGGAAATCCTGGACACGTTCAAGGACAGCCAGGGCTATACGCTCGACACCGATCTGTCCGCCGAGGACTGGGTCGATCTGGTCGGCAAGTACAAGGACGCGGTCGCGCGCGAGACCGGCAAGGACTTCCCGCAGGATCCGCACGACCAGCTGTGGGGCGCGATCGGTGCGGTGTTCTCATCCTGGATGAACGCGCGCGCGGTGACCTATCGCAAGCTGCACGACATTCCGGAATCCTGGGGCACCGCGGTCAACGTGCAGGCCATGGTGTTCGGCAACATGGGCGAGACCTCGGCCACCGGCGTCGCCTTCACGCGCAACCCCTCGACCGGCGAGAGCAAGCTGTACGGCGAGTTCCTGATCAACGCGCAAGGCGAGGACGTGGTGGCGGGCATCCGCACGCCGCAGGACATCACCGAAGAAGCGCGCAGGGAATCCGGGTCCGACAAGGCGTCGATGGAAGCGGCGATGCCGGAGGCCTTCAAGGAGCTGACGCGGATCTACACGTTGCTCGAGAAGCACTACCGCGACATGCAGGACATGGAGTTCACGGTCGAGCAGGGCAAGCTGTGGATGCTGCAGACCCGCGGCGGCAAGCGGACCGCGAAAGCGGCGCTCCGCATCGCGGTCGAGCTCGCCAACGAAGGCCTGATCACCAAGAAGGAAGCGGTGATGCGGATCGATCCGGCTTCGCTCGATCAGCTGCTGCATCCGACCATCGATCCCAACGCCAAGCGCGACGTGATCGCGACGGGCCTGCCGGCTTCGCCTGGTGCGGCTTCCGGCGAGATCGTGTTCTCCTCGGACGAGGCGGCCAAGCTTCAGGCCGACGGTCGCAAGGTCATTCTGGTCCGCATCGAGACCAGCCCCGAAGACATCCACGGCATGCATGCCGCCGAAGGCATCCTGACCACGCGCGGCGGCATGACCTCGCATGCTGCGGTGGTCGCGCGCGGCATGGGCAAGCCCTGCGTCTCCGGCTGCGGCACCATCCGCGTCGATTACGGTCGCGGCACCATGAGCATCGGCTCGCGCAGCTTCAAGACCGGCGACGTCATCACCATCGACGGCTCGCTCGGTCAGGTGCTCGCCGGCCGCATGCCGATGATCGAGCCGGAGCTCTCCGGCGAGTTCGGCACGCTGATGAAGTGGGCCGACCAGGTCCGCAAGATCGGCGTGCGCGTCAATGGCGATACGCCGGACGACGCCCGCACCGCGATCAAGTTCGGCGCGGAGGGCATCGGCCTCTGCCGTACCGAGCACATGTTCTTCGAGGAGACGCGCATCCGCACGGTGCGCGAGATGATCCTCTCCGAGGACGAGCAGTCGCGCCGCGCCGCGCTAGCCAAGCTGCTGCCGATGCAGCGCGCCGACTTCGTCGAGCTGTTCGAGATCATGAAGGGCCTGCCCGTCACGGTCCGCTTGCTCGATCCGCCGCTGCACGAGTTCCTGCCGCACACCCATGCCGAGGTCGAGGAAGTGGCGCGTGCCATGAACACCGACCCGCGGCGCCTCGCCGACCGCGCGCGCGAGCTCTCGGAATTCAATCCGATGCTCGGCTTCCGCGGCTGCCGTATCGCGATCGCCTATCCGGAGATCGCCGAGATGCAGGCGCGTGCGATCTTCGAGGCGGCGGTCGAGGCCGAGAAGCGCACCGGCAAGGCCGTCGGCCTCGAGGTGATGGTACCGCTGATCGCGACCAAGATGGAGCTCGACCTCGTCAAGGCGCGTATCGACGCCACCGCGAAGGCGGTGATGCGCGAAACCGGCACCAAGATCGCCTATCAGGTCGGCACCATGATCGAGCTGCCGCGCGCCTGCCTGCTCGCGGCCGAGATCGCGGAGAGCGCCGAATTCTTCTCGTTCGGCACCAACGACCTGACGCAGACCACCTACGGCATCAGCCGCGACGACGCCGCGAGCTTCCTCGGCACCTACGTGTCCAAGGGGATCCTGCCGATCGATCCGTTCGTCGCGCTCGACCAGGAAGGCGTCGGCGAGCTCGTCAAGATCGGCGTCGCGCGCGGCCGCAAGACGCGGCCCAAGCTCAAGGTCGGCATCTGCGGTGAGCACGGCGGCGATCCCGCCTCGGTCGCCTTCTGCCACAACATCGGCCTCGACTACGTCTCTTGCTCGCCCTACCGCGTGCCGATCGCCCGCCTCGCAGCGGCGCAAGCTGCGCTCGGCAAGGCGGTCGCGAGCCAGGCGTAAGCGATTTCAAATGTTGAATGCGAAGAGGCGGGGCTTTGGCCCCGCCTCTTTCGTTTTGCGCGCTGCGCTCGCAATGACGAGTGTGTGCAACAGCGGGAACTCATCGCGCGTCCCGTAATGATACGCACGTGCAAGGGTTCCTTCACCATTCGCGTTGACCGATTGTTTACCGCTTGACGTCAGCGGACATTTACCACGCTCGCAATCACCCCGTGAAAACACCTGAGACCGCTTGAGTGTGCCGCGCGCGCAACGTCGATTAACGCCCCGGCAACCTAAATTAGATACTCACGAGAAAGATCGAATTGCACGGATGTACTGCATCTCGATTTTTGTAAGCGTAGCGTGAGCGTATCGATGTCTGTGTTGCGTAACCATCCGAAGGGCGCGCGGTTCGCGTCCTTCGGCATCGGTCTCTGCATCTTCGCATTGATGCCGAGAGAGACCGGCTATCAGGATATTGCCTCCCTGCTGGCGCGTCAGCCCGGCGTCGCCGAGCGTTGGCAGAAGCAGGTGTTCTCCGCGGCGTCCTCGATTCAGCTCGCCACCTACAGTTTTTCCCGTCCCATCGGCACGTCGGTTCCGCAGAGCGCGATGGTTCGCCTCGCGAGCCTCGACGGTCGCGACGTCACCGGCGCGCTCGGCCGTAATCCGGCGCTGCAGGCCCCGCCGCGCTACCAGGCCGCCGATTTTCCCAAGGTCGATCGCTCCATGAAGGGTGACCGCCTCGCAACCGTGACGCCGACGCAGGCGCCCGAGACGGCCACACCTAGCGCAGCACCAGCGGGCCAGGATCCGGCGAACTCGAACAGCTCGGTGTTCGGCGCCAAGACCGTCGCGTTGCCACAAGCAATGTCGCCCGAGTCCGCAGCCGCACTCGATCCCGAGCTCGCGGAAGCGCTGCGCGCGCCGCCGCTGCCGCAATACACCAATGCGCCCCAGGCCAGCGACCTCGCGCGCTCGTTCGCGGTGCAGCCGCTGGAGGCGCTGAAGCGAGCCACCGCGCCGACCACGCCCGTGCGCGATCCCTTCAGCGTCAAGACCTCGAACCTGTTCTTCGGCAGTTCTTCGCTCGGCGGCAGTGTCGAGAGCATCGAGAGCTGGCAGCCCGGCGCAGAGCCGCTGATCGTGATGCCGGATCCCGACATGAAGGTGACGGCCTCGCTGTCACCGCCGACGGAGGCGATCGCTGGGGATATCGAGAGCGGCGAGAGTGTCGCGCCGAAGGGCGAGGTCAATGCCGACAACCAGCGCGCCAGATCGCCGGCCGAGCGGCTGGGACTCGACGACAAGTCGCGCGCGAAATCGGAGAAGTGTCTCGCCGAAGCGGTCTATTTCGAGTCCCGCGGCGAGGCGGTTCGCGGCCAGATCGCGGTGGCGCAGGTGGTATTGAACCGCGTATTCTCCGGCAAATATCCCGACACTGTGTGCGGCGCGGTCTATCAGAACAAGCACCGCCATCTCGCCTGCCAGTTCACCTTTGCCTGCGACAACAATGCCGACGTGATCCGCGAGCCCGAGATGTGGGAGCGCGCGAAGAAGATTTCGAAGGCAATGCTCGACGGCCAGGTCTGGCTGCCCGAGGTCGGCAAGTCGACGCACTATCACGCCTATTGGGTGCGCCCGTCCTGGGTCGCCGAGATGAAGAAGATGTACAAGACCGGCGTGCACACCTTCTACCGTCCGCGCGCCTGGGGCGACGGCAGCGAGGAACCGAGCTGGGGCACCCCGGCGCAAACCGCCGCGCTCTCCGCCGAGCTCGCGCAGGAAGCCAAGAGTTCCGCCGAGATGGGTGTGAGCGAGCGAAGGTAGCATTCACAAGAGTTCGTCATGCCCGGGCTTGTCCCGGGCATCCACGTTCTTTGTACCGAGTTGCAGGGCGTGGATGGCCGGGACAAGCCCGGCCATGACGGAGAGGGAAGCCGGCCTCACGCCGCGATATCCAGCGCACAGTCGAAGTTCGGCGCCGAATGCGTCAGCGCGCCAGATGACGCGTAGTCGACACCCGTTGCTGCAATCGCCGCGATCGACTCCAGTGTGATCCCGCCGGATGCCTCCAGCTCGAGGCGGCCCTCGTTGAGCTTGACGGCCTCGCGCAGGGTCGCGAGATCCATGTTGTCGAGCAACACGGCGTCAGCCATGTCGCTGTCGAGCACCTCGCGCAGTTGCGACAGCGTATCGACCTCGATCTCGACCTTGACGAGGTGTCCGGCACGGGCGCGGGCGCGCTCCAGTACCGGGCGGATGCCGCCGGCGACCGCGATGTGGTTGTCCTTGATCAGGATCGCATCGTCGAGGCCGAAGCGGTGGTTGAAGCCGCCGCCGCAGCGCACCGCATATTTCTCCAGCGCACGCAACCCCGGCGTGGTCTTTCGCGTGCAGCAGATGCGCATCCTGGTGCCTTCGGTGCGCGCGACGTAATCGGCCGTCAGCGTCGCGACGCCGGACAGGCGGCCGACGAAGTTCAGCGCGGTCCGCTCGGCCGCCAGAATGGCGCGCGCCGGGCCCGTGATCGTCAGCACCTGCTGCCCGCGGGCAACGCGTGCGGCGTCGCGGACATTCGGGCGCACCTCGATGTCGGGCGAGAGCTTTTGCAGCGTCGCCAGCGCCAGCGGCAAGCCGGCGATCACGCCGGACTGCCGCGCCACCAGGATCGCCTGCGCCTTGCTCGCTTCCGGAATCGTCGCGAGCGAGGTGATGTCGCCGGCGCGGCCGAGATCCTCGTCGAGTGCGCGCTGCACGGCCGCGTCGATCGCGAGCGGCGAGAGGAAGGCATCGGGATAGAGCAGTGAGGTCGGGTTGATCATGGGGGGCCTCCTTCAGGCGATCATGGGTTGCGCGGTGCGCGGCTGGAGATGCTCGCTCAAGCTCTCCGCCACCGCGCGCGCTACGGCGAGCGTGGTCATCGTTCGTTGCGCCAATGCGGGCACATCCGCCGGATGATCGATGCGGAAATGGGCACCGCGGCTCTCGCGCCGGCTCCACGCCGAGACGGCGACCAGCAGGGCCGTTGTCGCCATGTTGCGGACAGGGATGCTCGTGGCTTCGCGCTCGAGCGCGGCGAAGCTGCGCACCGACTCGGCAAGTCCGTCACCGTCGCGGATCACGCCGACGCGCGCGCTCATCATCGCCCGCAGCCGCTTCACGGCCACCGCATCCGGTGCGCCGGTGCGCGGCGTCACCAGTCCGTCGGGGAGGCGGGCAGGCGAGGGGATGGCGCGGCCGGCGATGTCGTCGGCGATGCGGGCGGCATAGACCACGGCCTCGAGCAGCGAATTCGAGGCAAGCCGGTTGGCGCCATGCGCGCCGGTCGACGACACTTCGCCGCCGGCCCAGAGACCGTCGATCGAGCTGCGGCCGCGTGCATCCACTGCGATGCCGCCCATGTGGTAGTGCGCGGCCGGTGCGATCGGGATGGCCTGTATCGCGGGATCGATACCGGCGGCGATGCAGCTCGCATGCACCGTCGGAAATCTGTCGGCGAAGCGGCTGCCCAGCGCATCGCGCGCATCGAGGAACGCGCCCCGTCCGGCCGCGATCTCCGCGAACGCGCCGCGGGCCACGATGTCACGTGGTGCGAGCTCGGCGAGTGGATGGAGCGCCGCCATGAAGCGCTCGCCATGGTTGTTGACCAGCGTCGCGCCTTCGCCGCGCAGCGCTTCGGTCGCGAGCGGCGCCGGGTCGCGCCCGGCCATGATGGCGGTCGGGTGGAATTGCACGAATTCGGGGTCGGCGATGACAGCACCGGCGCGCGCGGCGATCGCAAGGCCCGATCCGCTGGCCTCATCCGGATTTGTGGTGACGGCATAGAGATGGCCGATGCCCCCGGTCGCGAGCACCACCGCGCGCGAGGCGATCATCGTCGGCCTCGCCGAGACGTTTCCAGCCTCGCGCAATTGCAGGCCGCTCACCGCGCCATCCTCGGTCAGCAGCGCTTCGGCGACAAAGCCTTCGATCAGGCGGATCGACGGCGTGCGGCGCACGGCGTCGCTCAGTGCTGCGATGATCGCCGCGCCGGCTCCGTCGCCGCGCACATGCACGATGCGCCGCGCCGAATGCGCGGCCTCCCGCCCGACAGCGAGACGGCCTTCGAGATCGCGGTCGAACGGCACGCCATAGCCGAGCAGATCGTGGATCCGCGCCGCGGCCTCGCGCGCGATCCCGAGCGCGACCGCCTCATCGACGATGCCGCCGCCGACCGCGATGGTGTCGGCGGCATGCGCTTCCGGCGTATCGCCCTCGGCCATTGCGGCGGCGATGCCGCCTTGCGCCCAGGCGGAAGATGCGCCCTGTCCGAGCGGAGCCGCCGAGATCAGCGTCACCGGCCGTGGTGCGAGTTTCAGCGCGCAGAAGAGTCCAGCGAGCCCGCCGCCGACGATGACGACGTCGTCGGTGCTGCGGGTGAGGTTGTGGATGTTTGTCATGAACGTCTCCATCTACCCTGCCGTCGTCCCCGCGAACGCGGGGACCCATACGCCGCGGCGGATGTTGTTTAGCGAAGCTCTGCAACGCCTTTCTTCGCCAGACATCGTCCTGTGGTTATCGCGACGAGCGTAGAGCGCTCGCGCGGGGGACCCGGATCTGCGCTTCGCTTGTCCGGGACGACAGCTGTGTGTTTTGCTAGTTCTTCAGATTGATCATCCGCTCGACCGAGCGCCGCGCCCGTTCCGCAAGCACCGGATCGATCGTCACTTCCTCGCGCAGCGTCAGCAGGCTCTCCAGGATGTTGGATAGCGTGATGCGCTTCATGTGCGGGCAGAGATTGCAGGGGCGCAACATCTCCACGTCAGGCAGCTCGGCGCGCACATTGTCCGCCATCGAGCATTCCGTGATCATCACGAGCCGCCGCGGCCGCTTTTCTCGGACCCAGTTGATCATGTGCGCGGTCGAGCCTGTGAAGTCGGCCTCCGCCAGAACGTCCGGCGGGCATTCGGGATGCGCGATGATCTGCACCGACGGATCGGCCTCGCGATAGGCGCGCAGCTCCTCGCCCGTGAAGCGCTCGTGCACCTCGCAGGCGCCCTTCCAGGCGATGATCTTCACGTCGGTCTTCGAGGCGACGTAGGTCGCAAGATAGCGATCGGGCAGGAAGATGACGCTGGGCGCGTTCAGGCTCTCGACCACTTGCACTGCGTTCGACGAGGTGCAGCAGATATCGACCTCGGCTTTCACCTCCGCCGACGTGTTGACATAGGCAACCACGGGCACGCCGGGAAATTTTTCGCGGAGCAGGCGGACGTCCGCACCCGTGATGCTGGCGGCGAGCGAGCATCCGGCGCGCGAATCCGGGATCAGCACCGTCTTGTCCGGATTGAGCAGCTTCGAGGTCTCCGCCATGAAGTGTACGCCGCACTGGACGATGATGCCGGCCTTCACCCTGGAGGCTTCGACGGCGAGCTGGAGCGAGTCGCCGCCGATGTCGGCGACGCCGTGAAAGATCTCCGGCGCCTGGTAATTGTGCGCGAGGATCACTGCGCCGCGCGCCTGCTTCAACTCGTTGATCGCCTTGATGGTCGGCGCCATCAGCGGCCATTCGATCGGCGGGATCACGTGCTTGATGCGCTCGTAGAGCGGCGCGGTGGCCCGCTCGACCTCCGGCGTCCATTCCAGCGAGGGCATCGGCAGTGCGGGGCCCGACCGCGCCGGCGCGGGGCGGGGCGGGATGGTGGATTGGCCCTGAGGCCGGTTGGCAAAGTCGTCGGGGCCGTAAAGTCCAGTGATCGGCATCGAAGCCTCCCGTACATATCAATTATGCTCATTATGAGTATATTTGGAGCCTGAGAAATCCGGCCGAGAGGCCGGGTGGGATTTCATTAGGACTTCGATATGCTCAATATGAGTAGATTGAAGGTAACACGCGACTGACGCGGCTGCCAGCCCTCGCCGGACACATTCTCGTCAAAACACGATCGCCGTCTCCGAGCGAGGCCTCGAAGAAACGCAATGCTCCGGCAGCAGCTCTTCGTAGGACGCAATCATTTTCGGCTTGGGATTTCCATGCACTTGCATTAAACGCCTGACTCGCGGTTGCCTATTCCGGACCCGCCAGCGACAGATGAGGAAGCGTATGTCGACACAAGCGGGCGAGCTCGGTCCGGTTTCCCGGCCTTCCTCCTGGCGCACGCCGGCGATCATCATTCTCTGCGGCTGCGCCATCGGCATGCTCGGCTTCGGCCCGCGTTCGGCACTCGGTTTCTTCGTGCAGCCGATGAGCCATGAGTTCGCCTGGGGCCGCGACGTGTTTGGCCTAGCCATTGCCTTCCAGAATTTGTTGTGGGGATTGGGCCAGCCGATCGCCGGCGCGGTCGCCGACCGCTTCGGCCTGTTCCGGGTGATGTCCGTTGGCGCTCTGCTCTATGCTGGCGGCCTGCTCTTGATGCGCTACTCCTCGACGCCGCTGTCGCTCGACATCGGCGCGGGCGTGATGGTCGGCTTTGGCCTCGCCGGCTGCTCGTTCAATCTGGTATTGTCGGCGTTCAGCAAGCTGTTGCCGGCCGAGAAGCGCGGCCTTGCGCTTGGCGCCGGCACCGCGGCGGGCTCGTTCGGCCAGTTCCTGTTCGCGCCGATCGGCGTGGCGCTGATCGACAATTTCGGCTGGCAGCAGGCGCTCACGGTGTTCGGCTTCCTGATGCTGCTGATCATCCCGCTGTCGCTGGCGCTCTCGACGCCGCCGGTTGCAAGCACGGCCAACGCTGCGCCCGCGGATGAGCAGACCTTCACCAAAGCGCTTTCCGAAGCCTTCGGGCATCGCTCCTACGTGCTGCTGGTGCTCGGCTTCTTCACTTGCGGCTTCCAGCTCGCTTTCATCACCGTGCATCTGCCGGCCTTCCTGGTCGATCGCGGCATCTCGACGCAAACCGGCGGCTGGGTGATCGCGGCCATCGGCCTGTTCAACATCATCGGCTCGCTCAGCGTCGGCTATCTCCAGAACTCGCTGCCCAAGCGCTACATCCTCTCCGTGATCTATTTCACCCGCGCGCTTGCGACGCTGGCCTTCATTTCGTTCCCGATCACGCCGTTCTCGGCAATTGCGTTCGGTGCATTCTCCGGACTGACCTGGCTGTCGACGGTGCCGCCGACCTCGGCGCTGGTGGCGCTGATGTTCGGCACCCGCTGGCTCGCCACGCTTTACGGCTTCGCCTTCGTCAGCCATCAGGTCGGTGGCTTCCTCGGCGTCTGGCTCGGCGGCATCGTGTTCGAGAAGTTCGGTTCCTACACGCCGATCTGGTGGCTCTCGATCCTGTTCGGTGTGCTCTCGGCGCTGATCAATCTTCCGATCGTCGAGAAACCGGTTCAGCGAGCGGTTGCGCAGCCGGCCTGATCGGCTAAACATCGCCTGAAACAAGTCAGGGAGTTCTTGCTGTGGCCACGTTCAAAGCGATCCGGATCGACAAGGCGGACAAGGGCACCACCGCGCAGCTGGCGCAGTTCGACGAGGCCGAGCTGATGGACGGCGACGTCACCGTCCACGTGGAATGGTCGACGCTGAACTACAAGGACGGCCTCGCGTTGACCGGCAAGGCGCCGGTGGTGCGCCGCTTCCCGATGATCGCCGGCATCGATTTCGCAGGCACCGTCGAAGCGTCCTCGCATCCGCAATGGAAGGCCGGCGACAAGGTCGTCTGCACCGGTTGGGGCATGGGTGAGACCCATCTCGGCGCCTATGCGCAGAAGGCGCGGGTGAAAGGCGACTGGCTGGTCGCTCTTCCGCAGGGCCTGTCGGCGCGCGACGCCATGGCGATCGGCACCGCCGGCTTCACGGCGATGCTGTCCGTGCTGGCGCTGGAGAAGCACGGCCTCTCACCGAAGGGCGGCCCCGTGGTGGTCACGGGCGCGGCGGGCGGCGTTGGCTCGGTCGCCATCTCCGTGCTGTCGAAGATCGGCTACCACGTCATCGCCTCGACCGGGCGCGCCTCGGAAGCGGACTATCTGAAAGGGATCGGCGCGGCCGAGATCATCGACCGCAATGAATTGTCGGCGCCGGCCAAGCCCCTGGCCAAGGAGCGTTGGGCGGGCGGCGTGGACAGCGTCGGCTCGACCACGCTGGCGAATCTCCTGTCGATGACGAAATACGGTGGTGCGATTGCGGCCTGCGGCCTCGCGGCCGGCATGGACCTGCCGTCTTCTGTCGCACCCTTCATTTTGCGCGGGGTGTGCCTTCTCGGCATCGATTCCGTGATGTGCCCGATCGAGCCGCGCAAAGCCGCCTGGCAGCGCCTGGCGTCCGATCTGGATCGGACAAAACTCTCTGAAATTACTCACGAAATTTCGCTCGATGAGGTTCCGGAGTGGGGCGCGAAAATCCTGGCCGGCCAGGTCCGCGGCCGCATCGTGGTAAAAATTGTTTAACGACGTTCAGACTTTACCAACCAAGCTGCTTCAATGTCGCCATGGTTAGTATGGTAAGCAGCGGGTAAAGAGATAAGGCATCGCCCGCTGCGGGGGTTGGTTCGGAGTAGAGCATGCTTGCGCGTATTGTGTTGGGGGCTGTCACGGCGGCAGTGACGATTGCGCCGGCCATTGCCGGAGGCATGAACGCCGACGAGGCGCGCCGTTTCGTGGCCGGTAAGGTGTTCGCCTTCACCTGTTTCGACGGTACCCGCGGCGCAGGCCGCATCCTGGAAGACCTCGGCGCCGCCGGTGCGGTGCAGTTCTCGGGCGCAGGCCCGGTGAAACACCTCCGCCTTCCCGGCAACACGCTCCAGATCCGTGGCCAGAACGTCTGCGCCTCGATCAAGGGCATCCCGTTCGAGCCCTGCTTCAATCTGGAGAAGACTGACGATCGCAGCTTCCGCGGCTCGGTGTCGGGCATGGGCTTCGCCTATTGCGACTTCCACCATCAGGGCGGCAATCAGATGCTGATGGCGCGTGCCGTGGCGCGTCCGCGCTCGCTGCGCTCGTCGGAGCACACCGGCTCCGTCGGCGCGCCCAACACCGAAGTCGCCGCGCGCGTCGAGACACCGCGTGTCGAGAGCACCCGGCTCGAACCGGTGAAGTCGGAAGCCAAATCTGAACCTGCGAAGAACGACGCTCCGCTGGAGCTGCGCCGTTCCACCCAGTGATCTGGCTGTGCGGGACTCTTCGCACACCTTCTCGTTGAAGATCTTCATGCACAGCAAAGCCGCCGCGCCGTAGTCGTACGGACGGCGGTTTTCATGCGTTGGTAGCGACTCGCGCCGCAGTTTGCGTAGGGCCGGGGGGCATAAGGTTACCACGATGTCGCTGTACTTCTTTCGCATCAGCACCGGTCGCTATTCCGGCGCAGCCGATCAGCCGTACGAGTTCGAGGATCGCGCGGCCGCGTGGACCGAGATGACCGAGGTCTGCGCCAATCTGCTCGGCACCATCGCGCGCGGCCTCAAGCGGGATGCCGAGTGGCGGATGGAGCTGCTCGACGAGAACAAGACGCCTGTGTTTCGCATCAGCCTCGTCGGCGAGACGATGGGCTGAGGAGCGATAGCGTCGACTGGCTGAAGGCCTGCAAATTCGCGAAGCATCTGCGTTCTGCACGTGAAAGCTGCGCAAGTTCGATAATTTGAGCAGCGAATTCCGTATTTCTACCCGGGGCGCGGCGGCTGCACTTAACGTTAACGAGTGGCCTGCCGGTTAGCCTTCCCGGGCTATTCACGCGCTTCGTCGCGGCAATGCGTATCCCGGGAATACTTCAATGATGTTCATTCAGAACCTGCGAATTGGCACCAAGCTCGCCGTCACCTCGGCGCTGACCATCGCGCTCGTCGCGCTGATGATCCTCCTCCAGATGCGCGGCGATGCGGATGTCCAGAGGCTCAGTAGCGGGGCGTCGGGACAGCAGGCGATTGCGCAAAATGCTGCGGAAGCCAAGGCTTCGGTCCGCGGGATGCAGATCGGCATTCGCGACATCCTGACGTCGTCCTCGCTCGCCGAATTGCAGAAGACCGTCGCCTATTTCAACGATCGGCAGAGGTCAGCCCTGCAGTACGCGGGCGAGATGGCGAAGCTCTCCCGTTCGCCGGAGAACCGAAAGCGGATCGACCGTCTGACCGAGCTGGTCGGCAATTTCAGCAAAGGCCAGCAGCAGATCGAGGCGATCCGCAGGCAAGAGCTCGCGCTCGAAGGAAAAAAGGACGGCGAAGCGGCGGCGCAATTCGCGAAGCTGGTGGCCGAGGTCGATGGCATCCGCAAGGGGACTCTGGCGCCGATCAATCAAGAGATATCGGAACTGACCGACCAAATCACTGGTTTCGCCAAGAAGAGGAGTGCCGATGCTCGCGCCGAAGCGGAAGCAGAAGCTGAATCGGTTGCTCGGACGTCGTTCATCACCGGCGTGCTGGTTGCGCTTGTCCTGATCGGCGCCTGCATCTTCTCCGTCTTCAGCATCGCGCGTCCGATGCGCGCGCTGACGTTCGCGATGGAGAAGCTTGCCGGCGGCGATTTCTCGGTCGTGCTGCCCGGTCTCGGCCGCAAGGACGAGGTCGGAGAAGTTGCCGGCGCCGTCGAGAAATTCAAGGTCGTGTCCGAGCAGAAGGCGCGCGAGGAAGCGGAAGCCAAGATGCGGCAGGACCAGATCGCAGCCGAGCAGCGCAAGTCGGAGATGCGCAGGCTCGCCGACAGTTTCGAATCCGCGGTCGGCGAGATCGTCCACACGGTGTCGTCGGCATCGAACGAGCTCGAGGCGTCGGCCACCACGCTCACCTCGACTGCTGAGCGCGCGCAGGGGGTGACGGCCGTGGTTGCTGCGGCCTCCGAGGAGGCATCCACCAACGTTCAGTCGGTCGCGTCGGCGACAGAGGAGCTGTCGTCCTCGATCACCGAGATCAGCCGGCAGGTGCAGGAATCCGCCCGGGTCGCCAGCGAGGCGGTCGGGCAGGCCCGCACCACGACCGATCGCGTCAGTGAGCTGTCGCAGGCGGCAACGCGGATCGGCGATGTCGTCGAGCTGATCAACACCATCGCAGGCCAGACCAATCTGCTGGCGCTCAATGCCACGATCGAGGCGGCCCGCGCCGGTGAAGCCGGCCGCGGCTTCGCGGTCGTCGCTTCCGAAGTCAAGGCGCTGGCGGAGCAGACCGCGAAGGCAACCGGCGAGATCGGGCAGCAGATCGCGGGCATTCAGACCGCAACCGAGCATTCGGTCGGCGCTATCAAGGACATCAGCGACACCATCGAAAGGTTGTCGGAAATTTCCTCGACCATCGCGGCGGCGGTGGAAGAGCAGGGCGCGGCGACGCAGGAGATCTCCCGCAACGTGGCGCAGGCCGCGCAAGGCACCCAGCAGGTCTCGTCCAACATCACCGACATCCAGCGCGGCGCAAGCGAAACCGGATCGGCGTCCTCGCAGGTCCTGTCCGCGGCGCAGATGCTGTCCAGCGACAGCGATCGTCTCAAGCTCGAGGTCGGCAAGTTCCTGGAGACGGTACGCGCGGCCTGACACGCCCACGCTCGGTTCCGATTTGATCCAGCGACCGTCGCGCCTGAAGCGCGGCGGTCGTTTTCTTTTATATTGCTGCCTGAGGGAGTCGTGCGCGAATGCTGCAAAGCGGTATCCGTACGGCTGCGTTGCAACACGGGATGTCGGTCCTGCTGCAACGCATGATTGCGGAACGTTGAACGCCGGCGATAGCGAAGCCGTAGTTTTACGTGGGGTCCTGTTAACGGCTGTTTGCAATTATGTGCGTAATCCTACTGCATAAGAACCAGCCAGCATTGTTGGAATGACCGCCGTCCCATAGCTCATCGTAGCGATCGCGGCGCAGTTGACTGGCGCGTGCCAGGTATCATGGGGATTTGTCGTGATGTCGAAATTATCGATCGCCTTCAAGCTTCTGACCGTGTTGTCGGTCCTCGTGCTCTCGCTCGCCGGCGTCGGCGTGACGGCGATCGGCACCATGCAGAGCATCAATTCCCATACCGTCGAAATCGCCGAGAGCTGGCTGCCGAGCGTGCGTGCGCTCGGCTCGATCCGTGCGGATGTCAACGAGCTGCGCGTCGCGCTCCGCCTGCACCTGATGCAGGATACGGCTGAAGGCAAGGACGCCGCCGAAAAGCGCCTCGCCTCGTTGCAGGCGCGCATCGACCAGACCCGCAAGGTCTACGAGCCGCTGATCACCTCTGCCGAGGAGCGCTCGCTCTATGGGCAATGGGCCAAGGCATGGGCCGAGTACATGGGCGGCGTGCAGGAAGTGATGGCGCTGTCGCGCAAGAACATCGGCCGTTTCCCGACCGACGCCAACGAGATGTTGCAGACCAAGGTCGCCAAGATGGCCCAGGCTGCTGATCCATTCCTCCAGAAGGGCATCGAACTCAACAACCGGGGTGCCGAGCTTGAGACGAAGCAGGCGGCCGACAGCTACGCCACGATCTTCCGCGTGCTGGTCGGCATCATCGTGCTTTCGGTCGTGATTGCGATCGGTGCCGCCTATTATCTCGTGCGTGACGTCTCGCGCGGTATCGCCTCCATCATCAAGCCGATGCAGTCGCTCGGTGAGGGCGACCTCTCGGCCGAGGTGCCGCATCGCGGCGAGAAGACCGAAATCGGCTCGATGGCCGATGCGCTCCAGATCTTCAAGGAGGCGCTGATCGCCAAGCGGGCCGCGGACGAGGCCGCCGCGGCCGATGCCGAAGCCAAGATCGAACGCGGCCGCCGCGTCGACGCTATCACCCGCAAGTTCGAAACCATGATCGGCGAGGTCGTCGGGACCGTGTCGTCTGCCTCGACCGAGCTCGAGGCCTCTGCAACGACGCTGACCGGCACCGCGCAGCGCGGGCAGGAGCTCGCAACCGTCGTTGCGGCCGCGTCCGAGGAAGCCTCAACCAACGTCCAGGCCGTGGCGTCCGCCTCGGAAGAGCTGTCCTCGTCCATCACCGAGATCAGCCGCCGCGTGCAGGATTCGGCGCGCATGGCAGCGGAAGCCGTGCAGCAGGCGGCGCGGACCAACGACCGCGTCAACGCGCTGTCGCAGGCGGCCTCCCGCATCGGCGACGTCGTGGAGCTCATCAACACCATCGCGGGCCAGACCAACCTGCTGGCCCTGAACGCGACCATCGAGGCGGCGCGCGCCGGTGAAGCCGGCCGCGGCTTCGCCGTCGTCGCCTCCGAGGTCAAGGCATTGGCCGAGCAGACCGCCAAGGCGACCGGAGAGATCGGCACGCAGGTGTCGGGTATCCAGTCCGCGACGCAGGAATCCGTCAGCGCCATCCAGGAGATCGGCGGCACCATCGAGCGGCTGTCCGAAGTGTCCGCGGCGATCGCCGCCGCGGTCGAGGAGCAGGGCGCGGCCACGCAGGAGATCTCGCGCAACGTCCAGCAGGCCTCGATCGGCACGCAGGAGGTCTCGGCGAACATCACCGACGTGCAGCGCGGTGCGATCGAGACCGGCGAGGCCTCGAGCGAGGTGCTGTCGGCGGCGAAATCGCTGGCGACCGACAGCACGCGCCTCAAGGTCGAGGTCGCGCAGTTCCTGGAGTCGGTCCGCGCGGCCTGATCTCAACCGCTGGTCTGCGGTGCCGGCGGCGGAGCCTGCCGCCGGAACAGTATACGCTGGTAGAGCCAGCCGATCGCGACCAGCACGATGCCGAGGCACATGAAGGACAGCGCCCGGTAGACGCCGGTCAGCGTCGACATGTCGATGACGAACGCCTTGAGGATCGTCAGCGCGATCACGGCTGCGGACGCGAGCCGCGCTCGCTCCGAGTTGACGAGAATGCCGACGCCGAGCAGTACCACGCCGAAGCCGAGCCAGCCGATCGAATAGCTGTATTGCTCCGCGCCCGTGGTCGGTCCGGTCGAGAGGATCGGGCCGTGATGGAAGCGGCGGATCTCCAGCGTGACATAGGCGAGCGCGAACAGCAGCGCGCCGCCCGCAATCGTGTTGGCGTAGACCTTGCCGCGCTGGCCAACCACCGCGTAGGAGAGCAGCAGCATCAGCGCCGCCGGCAGCGCATAGCCGAGCAGCAGCAGGTTGAACACCGCGCCGCCGACATCGACGCGCCAGATCAGCGGGTTCTCCAGGATCAGGAGGCCGAACACGCTGATCAGCCCGGCGATCGCGGTGAGCGCGACCGCGCCGACATTGTGAACGACGCTATGGCTGCGCAGCCGCAGCCGCTCCAGCCCGATCGCCATCGCGAGCATGACGCAGACCTGCAGCGCGCATTCGAGCAGCGACGGGGCGTCGGCCATGTGGCCGCCGGTTGCAAAGTGACGGATCTCCATGAACGCCAGCAGCGCGGTGAACAGGATCGCGGCGGTCTCGACCACGCGCAGCGTGGGATCGTCGCCTTGGCGGCGCAGGAAGATGCTCGCGCCCCAGAATGAGGCCGCCGGCAGGCCATAGCCCCACAACAGCCAGTTGAAGATCGGCGTCGTGCCGACGGCGTCGCCGACGATGCGCGGATCATAGCCGATGCGCGCGGTGACGATCGCTGCGAAGACGGCCGCGAGCCGGCGCAGCACCGGGATCGGTCGCTGCATCGAGATCCATGCGGTGCCGAGCGACATCAGCGCCAGCGCGATGGTGAGCCAGCCCTTCTCCAGCGCGAAGGTCAGCGCCAGCGCCAGCGCGCCGAGGGTGCCGGTCGCGAACAGCGCGACGGAGGTCGTGGCCCCCGGCCGATCTTCGCGGCGTGCGAGAGCTTCGGTCGCAGCGCCGAAGGCCGCGGCGAGCAGCACCGCAAGGATGGCGAATGGGATTGAGCGGTCGAGATGGGCGATGCGCGCGTAGAGCGCAACCAGGATCGAGATCGGCGTCGCCACCGCCGCCGCCGACCATACCACCGGAATGATCGCGGAGTTCGAGCGGCCCTGTGCGAGGAAGCCCGCGATACCGAAGCCGGCAGCGAAGATCGCGGCCATCACCAGATGCAGCGTCACCGCGCTGTCGGTCGCGACCGGTCCAACGCCGGGCAGCGGGCCGCCCGGCAGCACCAGCATGTCCGGATTGGCGCGTACCGCCCATTCTGCGAACACGACGAAGACGGTCGCCGCGGCCGCGCCGAGCGCGCCGGTAGCCGCCGGTGCGCGCCAGGCGACGAGCAGCGTCGCACCGACCAGAAGCGCGAAAGCGATCAACGCCAGATCCGCATGATCGCTCGACAGCACGATCAGCATCGCGCCGAACAAATAGGCGCCGAGCGAACTCGACGACACCGGCTCGATTTCACCGTCCTCGATGGTTGGGCCGAACATGAAGCCGCAGACGACGAGCAGCGCGGCGAGCACGAAGCCCGCGATCGCATGGAAGGCGTGCGGCGCCACCTGCAGGTCGCCGGTGTCGAGGCCCGGGAAGATCCAGAGCACGGCGAAGACGATGGTGGTCACCGCCAGCCAGCGCCACAGCCGGATGCCGGCGAGGCCGAAGCTCGCGGCGGTGACGATGGCGAGATAGATGTACAGCGCCCAATAGTCCGGCTTGCCGCTGGAGACCAGGATCGGCGTCACGAACGCGCCGACCACGCCGAGACCTGCCAGCGCAGGCCCGTGCAGGAGCGCCGCGGCCAGCGTGGCCATCGCGACGATGCCGAGCAGCACGAAGGCGGTGGCGGGCACGAGGAAGCCATAGAGCGCGTAGGCCGCATAGATGGTCGCGAACGCCACCGCCGTTCCGGCCGCGGTGAGGATCGCGGGGATGTTGGCGATCGGCAGCGCCGCGATGTTGGAGATGCTCTCCTTGCGTCGCGACCATTCGCCGGCACCCAGCAGCGCCAGCGCGAAAAGTCCGCCGAGGAACACGCGCACGCCGGGGCCGACGAGGCCGGCCTCGATCGAATAGCGCACCATGAAGAAGCCGCCGAGCGCGAGCGCAAGGCCGCCGATCCACACCACCCAGCGCGTGCCGAGCCGCTCCTCGAAGCCGGGCGCGGGTGCGGGCAGGGGCGGCGGCGCAGCAGCCTCCGTGCTCGCTGCGAGCGCGGGCGGCGAAACATCCTCGGTGACGAGCGGAGGCGGCGCCGTCTCGACCTCCGGCGCTAGCGGGGCTGGCTCCGTGGCCGTCGTGGCGGGCGCCTCCGGCTGAACCTGTGCCGGCATCAGCGGCGGCGGCTGAACCACCCGCCGCTGCGCGTAAAACATCTCTTCGAGCGCGTTCAGCTTGCGGCGCAGCTCGGCCGCCTGGCTGGAAGCCTTGATCGCGATCAGGACAGCGACGATCGCAATGATCAGTGCAAAGACGTCAAACGGGCCGTCGAACATGAAGCCTCCAGGCAACCGGCGGGCAGGGGCCGATCACGCATATCTTTCGGGTTAGCGCCGGGAGCGCACGCGCAAGCCCGGCGCGGGCCGCTCCTGGAGCACGTCGCGGCGGAAGCGGTAGAGCGCAGCCGGCCGTCCGCCGGTCTGTGTCGACATCACCCCGGTCGGTTCGACCAGGGCTTCCATTTCGACCAGGCGGCGGAAGTTCTGCTTGTGCAGGTGCCGGCCGGAGATCGCCTCCACCGTATACTGCAACTCAGTGAGTGTGAATTCGGCGGGCAAAAGTTCAAACACCACAGGACGATACTTCAGCTTTGCGCGCAGTCGCGCGATCGCGGTGGCGAGAATCCGGCGGTGGTCGAAGCGCATGGAAGTGCCGAGGAGCGGAAGCGCCTTGCGCGCTAATGCCGCAGGACGGCCGTCGCGCCGCGCCTCCTCGATCAGGCCTGCCTCGTAGAGCAGCTCGTAGCGGTCGAGCACGCGCTCCTCGTCCCAGGGCGCGCCGTCGAGGCCGAAGTAGAAGCGCATGCGATCCTTGCGCGGCAAGGCGCGCGTGGTCTCGGGTGTCTCCTGCTCGGCCCAATCGGTCAGCGCCGGAATGATGTCGCGCGCGATGATCGCGGGCGGCTCCTCGCGCCAGTCCTCCCAGGGAAGGAAGCGATACCACGGCTCGAAGCTTGCCCCCGTCGCCGCGAGCTCGCCACCGACGGCGCGCGTCAGCGCGAGATAGCCGATCGACACCATATGCGCGCCGGTGTCTCCGGCCTCCGCGTGCCGGCCACGGTCGCCGAAGGTGTAGAGCTGCTCGACATAGCCGAGCCGCAAGCCTGCCTGCGCCTCGACCCAGGCGCGCAGGCCGATCTCGAAGGTGCGGTGCGTCAGCGCGTCGAACGGACCGAACGGCAGGCCGGCCAGCCCGTCACTGCCGCGCGCCGTGAGGATCAGCGGCTCATGATCCTCGATCGCAACGATCGCGGCGGTCAGGCCGATCTCGATCGGCGTGAGGAGCTTGTCGCTCATTCAGCTGAAGGTCGCAGGTGTTGCCACAAACCCGTCATGCCCGGGCTTGTCCCGGGCATCCACGTTCTTCGTGCTGCGGGAAAGTTCGTGGATGGCCGGGACGAGCCCGGCCATGACGCCGTACCTGCGTTGTGGCGGGCAGCTGTCATTCGAGCTCGATCAAGAACGGGCGGCCCTCGACCATCATCGCGCCCGGGCCCATCTCGTCGAGCGCGCGCAGCATCCGGCCGTTGCGTCCCAGCGCGCGGTCGGCGAGGCCGACGATGCGCCGGTTCGGCGAGGCGATCGGGGAGGCCGCGCGGATCTTCTTCGCGATCTCGATTTCGTCGCGATCCGGATTGAGCGCGCAGACGGCCGCGAACGCGCTCGCGGTGGAGCGGCTGATGCCGGCATAGCAATGCACCACCAGCGGCGCATTGCGGTCCCAGCCGCGCACGAAGTTCAACACCTGGTCGATATGGTTCTCTGACGGCGCGGTGAAGCCGTCCATCTCCTCGGTGATGTCGTCCATCGACACCTTGAGATGGTTGGCCGGCAGCACCGACACCGGCCGCGCCACCTGCTCGACATTGGCCATCACGGTCAGCACGTGGCTGGCCCCGGTGAGGCGGACGGTTTCGGGCAGGGCGGCAAGGGAGCAGACGTGGATCATGAGGGGACCTTTTTGACGGCGATTATAGCGGTCGCCCGTAGGGTGGGCAAAGGCGCATCGCGCCGTGCCCACCATTTCGCACCGCGTGCGCCTTGCTTAAGTTGGTGGGCACGCTACGCTTTGCTCACCCTACGAGACCTACGCAAACACCGCGCCAAACCGCTCCAGAAACTGCTTCTCGGCCCGCGCGGCGGTCCAGGGCGTGAGATAGTCGCGCCGGACGCTGTCGGAGAGGCCGGGATCCCTGCCGAACAGGCGCTTGGCCTCGGCATCGCTGAAGCCGGCAAGCTCGGTGGCCTCGAGGTAGGCCGCGCCGCGATCGGCCGCCTTGATGGCGTGGGTGATCTCGTCGGGCAGCTCCGGCGGCAGGCCGAAGCGGATGTGGATGGCGCCGAGCAGGCGCTTCTCCACCGCCTTGTAGTGGCCGTCGAGCACGGCCTTGAACGGCGAGATCATGTCGCCGATCACGTATTCGGGCGCATCGTGCAGCAGCGCGGCGAGCCGCAGGCGCTGATCGGCGCGCGGCATCTCGTGCCGCAGCACGGTCTCCACCAGCAGCGTGTGCTGCGCGACCGAGAAGATGTGCGCGCCGGTCGTCTGCCCGTTCCAGCGCGCGACGCGCGCCAGCCCATGTGCGATGTCGGCGATCTCGACATCGAGCGGCGAGGGATCGAGCAGGTCGAGCCGCCGGCCCGACAGCATGCGCTGCCAGGCGCGGGTGTCCGCGCCGCGTGCCGCCTTCTTCGCGCTCATTTGACCTTGAGGCGCTGCTTGCGCTGCGTCTTGCCGCAGCTCGCGTGGCAATGGCAGTCGACGAGATGGTCGTTGACCATGCCGGTCGCCTCCATGAAGGCATAGACGATGGTCGGGCCGACGAATTTGAAGCCGCGCGACGACAGCTCCTTGGAGATCTGCACCGAGAGCGGCGTCGATGTCGGCACGCTCGCGGTGGTCTTGAACTGGTTGACCTTGGGCCTCCCGTCCATGAAGTCCCACAGCAGCTTCGAGAAGCCCGGCCCCTTCTCCATGATGTCGAGATACGACTTGGCGCTGAGGATTGCGCCGTCGATCTTGGCGCGGTTGCGCACGATGCCGGCATCGTTCATCAGCGCGTGCACCTTCTTGTCGTTGTAGCGCGCGATCTTCTCCGGCTGGAAATCGTCGAAGGCTTTGCGGAAATTGTCGCGCTTGCGCAAGATCGTGATCCAGGACAAGCCGGCCTGGAAGCCGTCCAGGATCAGCTTTTCATAGAGTGCGCGGTCGTCATATTCCGGCACGCCCCATTCGGTGTCGTGATAGGCGACATAGAGCGGATCTTCGCCCGGCCAGGGGCAACGCGTCTTTCCGTCGGCATGCAGGCGGGGGGCACGGCTCATGCGATGGGTTGCTTCGTCGGAATGCGTACGACCTCGGGTTCGGCGAGCGTCAAGGCGAGGCCGCCGGCAGTGAGCGGCTGGCCGGCGTCGAGCGCGTCGGCGACGCGATCGATGCGCACCAGTGCGATGCCCTTGCCCTGCGCCGACGAGCCCATGGTGCCGACCGGCTTGTCGCCGGCGAGAATGCTGACACCGGCCTCCGGCGAGAAGTCGTCGAGCAGCACCTTGACGCTGCGGGTGCGCGCGGTGCCGCGATGCTGCATGCGCGAAACGACCTCCTGGCCGACATAGCAGCCCTTGTCGAAATCGACGCCGGCGAGACGGTCCATGTTGGTCTCGTGCGGGAAGGCATCGCTGTAGGTGAAATCGAGCCCGCCGCGCGGCACGCCCAGCGCAATGCGATGCGCCTCATAGGCGGCCGCATCGACCAGCTCCGCGCCGATCAGGTCGGAGAGCTTCTGCTTGAGATCTTCGGGGATCAGGATGCGCGTGCCGAGTTCCGCATGGCGCGGATCGGCGAAGGCCAGATCCGGCTGGGCCGCAGGCGTGCCGTCCCAGGCCGCGAGCACGCCGAGATCGTCGGAGAGGTTTTCCACCGTGACCTTGGCGCGAAGCTTGTAGAATTTCAGCTTGGTGGCGAGGCCGTCGGCGAGCGCCTTCGGGCAGTCGATCAGGAACCCGCCGCCATGGCCGGCGGGCGCTTCCGTGATCAGGAAGTCCACGATGATCTTGCCCTGCGGCGTCAGCAGCGCGCCGAATCGCCCCAGGCCCGGCTTGAGCTTGTCGAGATCGGTCGTGATCAGGCCGTTGAGGAAGTTGCGTGCATCCTCGCCCGCGACCTTGACCACGCCCCGGTCGGGAAGAAACGCTGATTTCATGCGAAAATCTCTTGCGACATGGTGCTCCGGAACGTAAGCCCGCGAGGCATAAACGACAAGACCTCAAGCCCCGCGCTTGGGGACGAGAGAGGCCTTCAGCCATGACCCAGCGCTTCGACGTGATCCTCAAGGGCGGCACCGTCGTCAACCAGGACGGCGAGGGTGTTCGCGATATCGGCATCGCCAATGGCCGTATCGCCGAGCTGGGCCCGCTGTCGCAGGCCTCCGCCGCCGAAGTGATCGACTGCAAGGGCCTGCACATCCTGCCCGGCGTGATGGACACGCAGGTGCATTTCCGCGAGCCCGGGCTGGAGCAGAAGGAAGATCTCGAAACCGGCTCGCGCAGCGCCGTGATGGGCGGCGTCACCGCCGTGTTCGAGATGCCGAACACGGCGCCGCTCACGGTGACGGAGGCTACCTTCACCGACAAGGTGAAGCGCGCCCATCATCGCATGCACTGCGATTTCGCCTTCTTTATCGGCGGCACCCGCGAGAACGTGCAGGACCTGCCCGTGCTGGAACGCGCGCCGGGCTGCGCCGGCGTCAAGGTGTTCATCGGTTCCTCGACTGGTGCGCTGCTGGTGGAGGACGATGAGAGCCTGCGCCGCATCTTCCAGGTGATCCGGCGCCGCGCCGCGTTCCACGCCGAGGACGAGTACCGCCTCAACGAGCGCAAGCCGCTGCGCATCGAGGGCGATCCGCGCTCGCATCCGGTCTGGCGCGACGAGACCGCGGCGCTGATGGCGACGCAGCGTCTGGTCAAGCTCGCGCACGAGACCGGCAAGCGCATCCATGTGCTGCATATCTCGACCAGGGAAGAGATCGAATTCCTGCGCGACCACAAGGACGTCGCCTCCTGCGAGGCGACGCCGCATCACCTGACGCTGGTCGCACCCGAATGCTACGAGCGGCTCGGCACGCTGGCGCAGATGAACCCGCCGGTACGCGGCGCCGATCACCGCGCCGGCATCTGGCGCGGCATCGAGCAGGGCATCATCGACGTGCTCGGCTCCGACCATGCCCCGCATACGCTGGAAGAGAAGTCGAAGACCTATCCGGCATCGCCCTCCGGCATGACCGGCGTGCAAACGCTGGTGCCGCTCATGCTCGACCACGTCAACGCCGGCCGCCTGTCGCTTGCGCGCTTCGTCGACCTCACCAGCGCCGGCCCTGCGCGTCTCTACAACATGGCCTGCAAGGGCCGCATTGCCGCAGGCTACGACGCCGACTTCACGGTCGTCGATCTCAAGCGCAGCGAGACCATCACCAACAAATGGGTCGCGTCCAAGGTGGGCTGGACGCCCTATGACGGCGTCCGCGTCACGGGCTGGCCCGTCGGCACCTTCATCCGCGGCCGCCGCGTGATGTGGCAGGGCGAACTGGTGACGCCGTCGCAAGGCGAGCCGGTGCGGTTCCTGGAGACGCTGAAGCAGTAGGCGCTGCTGCTCTTTAAACCGTCATCCTGATGTGCGCGCCATGCGGTGCCTTTGCACCGCATGGCAAGCCTCGAAGGAAGAGCGGCCCCGCTGGTGGCCGTCGCCCTTCGAGGGCCGCTGAAGAAGCGGCCACCTCAGGGTGACGGAGATCGTGAGCATATGACGGGAGACATCCAATGAGTCGGAATGCCCTCATCACCACCGAGCAACTCGCAGCCATCCTCGGCGATCCCAATCTCCGCCTCTACGACTGCACGACCTACAACGAACCTGTGCCACCCGGCAGCGAGGTGCCCTATCGCGCGGTGCCCGGCGACAAGACCTTCGCAGCCGGCCACATCCCGGGCGCCGACTTCCTCGACCTGCAAGGCGAGTTCTCCGACAGTTCGGCGGAGCAGTTCTTCATGATGCCCGGCGTGGCGCAGCTCGAAGCCGGCTTCGGCCGCCACGGCCTCGATGCATCCAAGACCATCGTGCTCTACAGCATCGGCACGATGATGTGGTCGACGCGGTTCTGGTGGATGCTGCGCTCGCTCGGTGTCGACGCGCGCGTGCTCGATGGTGGTTTCGACAAATGGAAGCAAGAGGGGCGGCCGATCGAGACGGGCGCACCGAAGGGCTATCCGGCCACGACCTTCAAGGCCGCGCCGCGCGCGGGCTTCTTCGTCGACAAGACCGCCGTGAAGGCGCGCATCGGCGATCCCTCGACCGTGACCGTCAACGCGCTTGGGCCGCAGTTTCATCGCGGCCTCGAGCCGAGCCGCTATGGCCGGCCCGGCCGCGTTCCCGGCAGCGTCAATGTTCCGGCCGCATCGCTCACCAATGCCGACAAGACGCTGACGAATCTTGCCGATGCTGAAGCCAGCTTCGCGGCCCAGGGCGTCACGCGCGACAAGACCGTGATCTGCTATTGCGGCGGCGGCATCTCGGCGACGATCGACCTGCTGCTGCTGACGCAGCTCGGCTACGACAAGCTGACGCTGTATGACGCCTCGATGGGGGAGTGGGCGAGAGATCCGGCGCTGCCGATCGAGACAGATTAGGGAACTCGCTTACCCTCCCCCTCCAGAGGAGAGTAGGAAGAAAGTCGGGAACCTTTATCGCAGGCCTGCATCCAATGTCCGGAACGAATGGAAACAGGTGACCATCATGCAGCGGACCGCAGCCGGCCTGTCCGCCGGCGCCAGAGCATCGGAAGCCGAACTTGTCGACCGCGCACGGGGCCGTGACGAGGCCGCACTGCGCGAGATCATGCAGGCCAACAACCGCAGGCTCTACCGTCTAGCGCGCGGTATCCTGCGCAGCGACAGCGAAGCCGAGGACGTGGTGCAGGAAACCTATGTCCGGGCCTTCACACATCTGGACGGCTTTCGCGGCGAGTCCGGGCTCTCGACCTGGCTGTCCCGTATTGCCATCAACGAGGCACTTGGCCGGGCGCGAAGCCGCAAGCCGCATGTCGAGCTCGGCGCGCTGCCGGAAGAGGCGCTCGACGCACAGATCATAAAATTTCCCGTTTCTCCCGCAGGCGATCCGGAAAGGACCATGGCCCAACGTGAAATCCAGCGCGTCGTCGAACGCGCAATCGACGAACTGCCGGATGTGTTCCGCATGGTCTTCGTCGCGCGCGTCATGGAGGGGATGAACATCGAGGAGACCGCCGATCTGCTCGGCGTCAAGCCCGAGACCGTGAAGACGCGGCTGCACCGTGCGCGCAACATGCTGCGCGAGAACGTCGAGAAGGAGATCGGCCCGGTGGTGATGGATGCGTTCCCGTTCGCCGGGTGGCGCTGCGAGCGGCTGACCGTATCAGTGCTGAAGCGGCTCGGCAGCGGCGGCTGAAGTTTTTCGGGAACGTTTGCGCGAAGATCCCATCCAATGCCTGTGAAGCAACGCCGGCAAACCGTCCGGCAGCACAGGAGTTTCAAACATGTTCACCCGATGGAGCGCGGCGCTCGCCGCGGCAATTCTGTTGTCGAGTCCCGCGCTGCTTCGGGGCGCCGGCGCAGCCGACAAGCCCACCGATCCGCAGATCGCTCACATCGCCTACACCGCGGGCGTGATCGACATCAACGCGGCCATGCAGGCGCAGAAAAAGGCCAAGAACAAGGACGTCAAGGCGTTTGCAGAGGACATGCTGCGCGACCATGAGGCGGTCAACAAGCAGGCGCTGGCGCTGGTCAAGAAGCTGAACGTTACGCCCGAAGACAACGATACCAGCAAGGCGCTGTCGAAGCAGGCGAGCGACAAGCTGGCTGAGCTCGACAAGCTGAGCGGCGCGGCCTTCGACAAGGCCTATGTCGCGAACGAGGTCGCCTACCACAAGGCGGTCAACGGCGCGCTGGAAACCCAGCTCATCCCGTCCGCCGGGAATGCCGAGCTCAAGAGCCTGTTGCAGACCGGCCTGAAGATTTTTCAGGGCCATCAGCAGCACGCCGAGCATGTCGCGGCCGAGCTGAAATAGGGGGTGTGGGATGAAGCCGGGACGCCTCGCTTCGATCGCGCTTGCGGTCGTCTTGCTGTCGATCGTCGTCCCGGCGCGCGCCGGGACCATTCAGATCACAATGGAAAATCTCGTGGTCTCACCGGCCGAAACGTTCGCGAAGGTCGGTGATACCATCGAATGGATCAACAAGGACGTGTTCGCGCACACTGCCACGGCGAAGAACGGCGATTTCGACGTGATGCTGCCACCGAAGAAGTCGGCGACGTTTGTTCTGAGGAAGGCGGGAACGGTCGATTATTACTGCCGCTATCATCCCAACATGAAAGCGACGCTCAAGGTCGCGCCGTGAGGGAGAAGGAAGCGCATTCCCGATGGTAGCGGGAATATGTCCCGGTCATCGCGAGACTAATGCTTGTCCGGGGGAGGCGGCTTCCGTGCGAAAAACGCTGCAGACTTCGCGAACCAGTTCGCCAATCCCGTTCGCCAAGTCATTCATCCGTAGACTGGCCCCGCCCGTGTGGCGGGGTCATTTTCGAGACGGCGCTTATTGCCGGGAGATGTCGACGGAGAATTCGCCGTTGCGGATGCGGCCGGGAAAACCCTCGACGAACTTCGCCACCGCGTCCTCGCCATAGGTGCCGACGAGCTCGGCGAGCGCCGCGAACAGGCTCGCCTGCGCCAGGCAGTCGCCGTCGACGCCGTCATGGCGCGCTTCGGCCCAGGCCTCGTTGAGATAGCTCAGTGCGGCCTGTTTCTGCTCGTGGTCGGGCAGCGGCGCGCGGGCGGGGGCGTAGGAAATCGGCTGGCTCATGAAACTCGATCAGGGCTGGGGCGCGATCCACGGCGATGCGCTGTACCAGAGGTGTAGCACGCGCATTAACGACCGCTAGGCCACATCTTTAGGAACGGTTAATGGCGGTGGACAAAGACGATGACAGGGTTCCCGTGGCGCGGCCGCATCGACCTGCTCTCGTCATTCCGGGGCGCGACGAAGTCGCGCGCCGGAATCCATCGTGCCACTAACTCTGCGGCCTGATGGATTCTCAGATGCGCAATTGCGCATCATAGCTCGCGCTGCGCGCGCCCCGGAATGACGGAGAGAGATTAATTCGCGTAACGCGCCGTGAGATCCCGCGAGATCTTCGAGCCTTCCTCGATGTAGCGGCGGATCGCCACCGTCGCCGCCGGCGTGCAGCTCCGGTAGGTCTGCTGGAAGCCGTTATAGCCGCGGTTGAAGCCGGCGATCATGCGGGTGCGGCGCTCGCCCGAGGGGGTTTCGGCATCGATCAGCGCCTGCATCTCGTTGCGCCATTTGTTGCCCTCGTTGGCCCCGCAGATGCCGCGCAGATAGTGCAGCCCGCCGAGGATCTCCGCCAGCCGCTGCAAATCGCCGTCAAACGGCGCCGCCACGCCCTGGGCCCTCGCGGGCTCGGAGGCGCAGGCGAGAATCAGGACAAAAATGGCCAGAAATCGCGTGGACATCGGCGGGCTGTATGCCCCCTCAGGACTGATGACGCAAGGCGGAGCCGTCAGGGCCCGATCAGCCGGTGGGCTGACTGGATGACCTCCTCCAGCCCTCCGGTGAGCTTGAGATCGCCGAGGTCCGCCAGGGCGTCCGGGGCGATCCAGCGGTGGTCGTCGAGCTCGTCGTTGAGCGCCGGCTCGCCGGCCACCCAGCGGGCGGCAAAGGACATGATCAGATAATGGCCGGCGCCGGCCGTGGCCGGCAGCACCTCGCGCCAGCCGGCAAGGCCGACGATCTCGATCTTCAGCCCGGTTTCCTCGTCGACCTCGCGGCTCAGTGCCTGGTGCAGCGATTCGCCGAACTCGACCCGGCCGCCCGGCAGCGAATAAAACCCCTTGGCGGGCGAGCGGGCGCGGCGGGCCAGCAGCACCTTGCCACCGCGAAAGATCGCGGCACTGACCGCGAGCTGGGGACGGGCGGGCTGGACGACCGGAGGCACGGCTCAATTCGCCATGATGGTATCGACGTCGGCGTCCGCGCCGCCATGGATGACGCCGCCGCAGGCCGCGATCAGCGGCTGGACCCAGAGGGTGGCCTGCTCGGCGAGCTTGACGCGAGTCTCGTCCTTCTCGACCTCGCGCATGGCTGTGCCGACCGCGGTCAGGATCGAGTGCAGGGTCTGGGTGATGTTGTCGAACTGGGCCCGTACGGACGGTTCGGCCTTCTCATAGGCTTCAATTGCCAGATCCCGTGCCTTGAAATTCGACGCCGTGAAATGCTCGGCATAGGACAGCGGCGTCCAGGTCAGGAAGTCTTCGGCGCATTCCGGCATGTCGGGAATCATTTCGAGCAGCATCACGGCTTCGTTGAAATGATTGAGATAGTCCGTGGCAAGCCCGGTCCGCGGGTTGATGTTGGCCACGCGCAGCCGCTCGGCCCAGGCCGCGGCCTCGGGGCCCGTCCTTGCATGCGTCGCGGGTTGGGAGGCCGTTGAGCTCATCTGCTGCAGTGTTAACGTTCGGGGTTAAAAGGACCTCAACGGACCCTATATTGGCCCCAGGATGTGTGGACGCTTTGTCATAACTTCGGCCCCCGCGGCTTTAAGGCAACTGTTCGGCTATATCGAGCAGCCGAACTTCCCGCCCCGGTACAATGTCGCCCCGACACAACCGATTCCGGTCGTTCTGGTCGAGAACGGCACCCGCCATTTCCGGCTTATGCGCTGGGGCCTGTTGCCGAGCTGGGTCAAGGACCCTCGCGGATTTACATTATTGATCAACGCCCGTTCCGAGACGGTGCTGGAGAAGCCGGCGTTCAAAAACGCGATTCGCCGGCGCCGCGGCCTGATCGCGGCCGACGGCTATTACGAGTGGAAGGCGGAAGACGGCCGCAAGCAGCCCTATTTCATCCATCGCGCCGATGGCACGCCGCTCGGCTTCGCCGCCTTGTTCGAGACCTGGGCCGGACCGAACGGCGAGGAACTCGACACCGTGGCGATCGTCACGGCGGCGGCGAGCGAGGATCTCGCCGCGCTGCATGACCGCGTGCCCGTGACCATCAGCCCGCGCGATTTCGAGCGCTGGCTCGACAGTCGCGGCGACGAGATCGATGCGATCCTGCCGCTGATGACCGCTCCGCGCATCGGCGAATTCGCCTGGCACCCCGTCTCCACCCGCGTCAACCGCGTCGCCAACGACGACGACCAGTTGCTGTTGCCGATCAGCGCGGAGGAGATGGCGGAGGCAATGAAGCCGAAGAAGGTCGTGCGGAAGACGGCGGGATCGGCCGATGACGGGCAGGGGTCGTTGTTTTAGCTGCGTGCGTCTTGGGCAAGCTGGCGCCATTTACTCCGCGGTCATCCCGGACAAACGAAGCGCAGATCCGGGATCCCAAGCCACAGGGCGGAGTTTGGCGACGACTCGTCGTTATCACCTCGCGCCATAATCGCTCCCTGTGGTTATAGATCCCGGGCTCGCGCTACGCGCGCCCGGGATGACGGGAAAATGCGAAGCGCTGCCTTCACACAATCTCCCGTTCCCGCAACCCCGCGATCTCCTTTGCATCGAACCCCAACTCGCCCAGCACCGCATCCGTATCCGCGCCCAGCTCCGGTGCCATCCGGTCGAGCCTGCCGCCGCCATGCGCGAGCTTGAAGCCGCTGCCGGCGAAGCGCAGCCGGCCATAGGGCGTATCCAGTTCCTGGATCGCGCCGCGCGCCTTGATCTGGGGATGATCGATGACCTCCTCGACCTTCCAGATGCTGGCGCAGGGCGCGCCGGCGTCTTCCAGAATCGTTTCCCACTCGCGTGCGGGCCTTTTCGCCAGCGCCGTCTCGATGATGGCACGCAGCGCCGGCTCGTTCTCGTTGCGCGAAAACCAGTCGGCGAAGCGCGGATCGGACAGCGCGTCCTCGCGGCCGAGCGCGGACATCAGCGCGCGGTATTGCTTCTCGTTGTTGACGGCGAGCAGAATGTGGCCATCGCCGCATCTGAACAAATTCGCCGTGGTCCGGCGGCTCACCGCCTGGTTGCCCGACAATTGCTGGCGGTGACCGGCGACCGACCAGTCCGCGATCTGCCCGGAGAGAAACGCCATCGTCGCCTCCAGCATGGAGACGTCGACGAACTGACCCTTGCCGGTGCGGTCGCGCTGGTACAGCGCGCTCGACACGCCGAACGCGGCCGTGGCGCCGGAGAGCACGTCGCACACCGCAAAGCCCGCGCGCGTCGGACCCGTTTCGGGATGGCCCGTGATCGCCATGATGCCCGACAGCGCCTGCATCTTGCCGTCATAGCCGGGCCGCAGGCGGTCCGGGCCGGTCTGGCCGAAGCCCGACACCGCGCAATAGATCAGCTTCGGATTGATCGCCGAGAGCGCCTCGTAGCCGATGCCGAGCTTGTCCATCACGCCCGGGCGAAAATTCTCCATGACGATGTCGACCTGCGCGGCAAGCTTCTTCACGATCGCAATCGCATCAGGCTTTTGCAGATCGAGCGTGAGGCTGCGCTTGTTGCCGTTGATGGCCTGGAACGCCGGCGCAAGCCCGCGCTCGGCCCATTCGCGGCTGAGCGGCGTGCGGCGCATGTCCTCGCCCTCGCGCCGCTCGACCTTGATGACATCCGCTCCCAGCAGGGCGAGCTGGTAGCTCGCATAGGGACCGGCCAGCACTTGCGTGAAGTCCAGGATCTTCACGCCCTCGAACGGTCGCGTCACGTCGCTCTCCCCGATGATTGTTGTTATTGGAGGACGTCAGGCGGCGCGGTTGCCGCGCGCGATCTCCTTCTGCTTGTCGAACTCGGCGCGGCGGCGCGCCAGTTCTTCCGGCGAAAGCTGCGCGACGTTGTTGTAGTCGAGCTTCCAGGAGGCGTCCTCGCTCCAGCGCAGCGGCGACTGCATCGTGGTCTGCGGGCCGCTGGCGCTTTCCAGCAGTTTGAGCGCGAGCTCCAGCGTCTGCGCCTGCGAGGCGACGTCGTGCGGCTTGCCCGCGGAATTGCCGAGCGGGAAGTCGGAGAACAGAAAGCGCGGCACGGCGGCGTGCTCGATGATGTCCTTGGCGCAGCCCATCACCACGGTCGGAATGCCGCCTGCTTCGAGATGCCGCGCTACCAGCGCCGTGGACTGGTGGCAGACCGGGCAGTTTGGCACCAGCACGGCGACGTCGACCGCGTCGGCGAGGCAGCGCGCCAGGATCTCGGGCGCGTCGGTGTCGAGCGTGACGCGGTGGCTGCGGTTGGTCGGCGCGCCGAAGAAGCGCGGGGCGACTTCGCCGATCCGTCCCGCGGCGCTCGCCTTCAGGAGTTGCGGCAGCGGAAACCAGCTGCCGTTGTCAGTGGCTGTGGTGTGCTTGCGGTCGTAACCGATATGCGAGATGCGCAGATCGTGCTGCTGCGACGTGTCGCCGTCATAGACCTGGTAGAATTTCGCACTGCCGTTATACGCCGCGCCCGGTCCCTGGTCGCCCTTGGCCGGATCGAACGGCGCGGCGGTCGTGATGATGGTGACGCGCGACTGCGCTAGCTGCTTCTTCAGCGGCTGGAACGGCGCCTCGGTGTAATGCGCCCAGCGATAGGCCGTGGTGTAGCCGATCGCGGCGTAATAATCCCGCGTGCGCTGCATATAGGGGACGGGGGCATCATAGTCGGGCGCAAAGCCGAACTCGTCGTCGCGCGGGGCGGACATGGGCGCGTCTCCTCTTCTTTCCACAGGCCTTATTCACGCCAGACTAGAGGTAGTCCGCCCGTCGCTCAACACTCGGTGGGTAAATGGACACCAGCATTGCATTCTGCGTGGAGCAGCGAAGCAACCTGGGGAATTTCGGTATGGCGGTGCGCCTGTCCGGGCCATCCCGTTCTTGTCGCCCATTGCCGCGCCATGCATGGTGCGAGTCGTTTAAAACAGGCCTGCCGCGAAGGTAGGACCTTACTTCCCGATATTTCCGGTGTTCGCTCCATGTCATCCCGATCGTTCGCAAGTGCGGCCGCCGTAGCATTGCTTGCTTTGGCGTCGGCCGAATCCGCCAGCGCCCTTCCGGCGACCGTCGCTCCAGTCGGCTTCGGGTCCGCCAGCAGTTCGAGCTGGCTGGCCGGTGCAGTCGCCGGCTACAATTGGCAGCGGGGCAATGTCGTCTTCGGTTTCGCGGGCGATCTGTCCTGGACAGGCCTCAAGAGCGAAACGACAGGCACCTTCTCCAGCGGCATCCCGGCGTTCGTCTATCCGTCGGCAGACGCGACCGCGCGCATCGACTGGTACGGCACGGCGCGGGCGCGGGTTGGAATGGTGGTTGGCTCGTTCCTGATCTACGGCACCGGCGGTGTCGCCTTCGGCAACGTCAAGCTGAACAACACCTACAATCTGGGGACCCTCGGAGACACCTTCTCCATCGCGCCCCTCAGCGGGCAGAGCTCCGTCGTCAGGGGCGGCTGGGTCGGAGGCTTCGGCGCGGATTACATGCTGACCCGCAACCTCGTCCTCAACTTCGAATACCAGTACGTCGATCTCGGGACCGTCGATCTCCCCGCGATGACGGCGCCCGCGCCGCTCACCGGGTGGAGCTCGAACAGCGCGAGCGTGCATGCGCAATTCCAGACGGTCACGATCGGCCTGAGCTACAAGTTCGCGCCGCCGGCGCGCGCCTCCGCCGCCTATGCGAGCACGCGGGTCAACACGCCGCCGCCTCCGCCGGCCAATCCGTGGGAAGGCTTCTACGCTGGCGGCCGCGCAGGCGGTGCCTGGGGCAACAATCTGAACGTCTCCACGCCAAAGGCGTTGCCGCCGGTGTGATCCCTGCGGTCTTGGCGGCGTAGCGCTGGCGGCGGAGAGCGCTACCGAAACAGATGCAGCGCCGCGTATTGCAGCAGCATGATCGCCTTGGCGTCGATGATCCGGCCGTCGGCGATCATCGCCAGCGCCTCGTCGATGGAAAGCTCGAGCACTTCGATATCCTCGCCCTCATGCTCGAGGCCGCCGCCGGCGCCGACCCGCATCTCCGGCTCGTACTCGGCGACGAAGAAATGCAGCTTCTCGGTCACCGCGCCCGGGCTCATGAAGGCCTCGAACACCTTGTGGACGTGGTGCAGGCGGTAGCCGGTCTCCTCCTCGGCCTCGGCGCGGATGCGCACTTCGGGGGAGGCGTCGTCGAGCACGCCGGCGGCGGCCTCGATCAGGAGATCGTCGTAGCCGCGGATGAACGCCGGCAGGCGGAACTGGCGCACCAGGATCACCGTGCGCCGCGCGCGATTATACGGCAGCACGGCGGCGGCATTGTCGCGCTCATAGGTTTCCCGGTGCTGCGTCTGCCATTCGCCATTGGCGCGCCGGTAGTCGAACGTCGTGTTCTTCAGGGTGGTCCAGCCGTCCGAGAGCACGCGGACGTCCTTGATGCGGACGCGGTCGGAAATGGACAAGAGATCTTCCTTGGTTTTCGGCACCGCTGTTCGCGCGATGGAGCCTGCCAAGCTCAATCGGCGCGGCTCCTGCAATCCGCGAGTGGCCGGTCGGCTTTTGCCGGATCTATTGCGTGAGTTCCGCCGCGACAACGGGCGATGGCGTCTCCGTCGCTTCGGGCTCGTCGGGCAGATCCGCCAGTCCCGGCATATCGGGCCACATCCACCACACGAACCGTGTGTAGGGATCTTCGGCAATCTGATCAAGGACGAAACGGGTGGAATCCGTGTCCAGCGTCACGGCATTCGCGAAGGCCAACAGTTGACGCTGCGCCGCAGCCTGGGAGGACGTCGGAGCTGGCTCAGGTTCGCCTTTTGCTGCAGCCTGGTCGCGGAGCTCGTCATAGCCCAGAAGCAAATCGTTCAGAGTCTTGATTTCGAGGCCGCTACGCAATCCATACTTCTGAACGATCTTCATTTGGTCGTCGTCGAAGTACATTTTCACCATCGCCCGGCTGCAGCAGATCAGGACGAACGAAAAATCCATGCCGGACCTGATCGAGAGTGCGACGGGATCGGCATAGGCAAGCTGCGCGACCGTCTTCACGCCCTCATCGATGAAGCGCTCGGCGATTGGCACGGTGATGCCGTCGATCTTCTTGAGCTGCTGGACGCCGTCTTCACTTGTATCTGCATCGAGCTTGAGCGGTATCGCGGCGGTACGGCGCATGAATTTGAGGACGGTATCGGTTGGAAAGGCGCCGACGAAGAACGCCAGGGCGCCGGTACTCAATGTGACCGTCGAGCCAGTTACGACACCGGAAAACGCAGAGATGGCAAATCCGAATGGCAGCGAGATCAACAGGCGCAACGTTGCGCGATTGACATCGGATGTCACGATGTCGTTCTGCCGTGCCCGGAAGATGAGATCGTATGTGATCCACATATAGGCGCCGGCAAGCGACAGGATGGCGATCTTCGCGGTGCCCTCCTGGGCGCCGGCCCAATCATGCGAAAGCACCCATGATACGCAATAGTACGAAAAGGCGAACAGCGTGATCGCGAGCAGAAGCATCGGAACCAGGAACAGGGGGCGGCCATATCGCCTGTCGTAATCCTTCGAGAATCCGACATTGTCGACGAACTCGCTCTCCGGGCAAAAGGCCATCCTGTAGTAGCCGATCGATTGATTTGAAAGGCGCGAGACGATTTGCAGTTTGCGTACCGGCCAACCGAAGCACAGGTAGTGTCCCACGGGAATCAAGGGCAGCGACGCGACGATGCCTGTAGCGATCAACGTGGTGTTCTGCATGTTGCTCATCGCAGGTCCCTGAAAGCAATTTCAAGAATGAAACGCGTGCGCACACGGAATCCGTTGCGCGATCGCAGAAAGAATAAACTACCATAACGTGTATGAAATCGTGCCGCCAATCAAGTGGCGGAGCTGAAGATTCGCCGCCGCGGCACGAGGCCGTTGCCGGGGCAGGTTGTCGCGGCGGTCTTGGTACTTGCCCGCTGGCTTATCCCGGCGCGCGCCCGTCGAGCCACTTCTGGAACATCACCGACGTCGATTCCTCGAAGCCGAGCGATTGGTAGAACGCGTTGGCCTGCGCGTTCTCGCGGCGGACCAGCAGCTGCAGCTTGGCGATGCCGGCCTGGCGCAGCCAGTCTTCCGCGGCCGTCATGATGGCGCGGCCAAAGCCGCGCTTGCGGCCATCGGGATCGACGGCGACGTAGTAGACCCAGCCGCGATGACCGTCATGGCCGACCATGACGGTGGCGACGATGGTGCCATTGTCGCGGCCGATCAGCACGGTGGAGTTCTCCCGCCGCCGCGCCAGCGCGATATCGGCATGCGGGTCGTTCCACGGACGCGTCAGGCCGCAGCGCTGCCACAGTGCGACGACCGGCTCGACATCGGCATCGCCGATCGCATCGATCGTGAGCGAGGCGCTCACAGCACCTTGCCCGGATTCATGATGCCGAGCGGATCGAGCATCGCCTTGATCGCGCGCATCAGCTCGATCGCGGTCTTGTCCTTGACGTCGGGCAGCTCGTCGCGCTTGAGCACGCCGATGCCGTGCTCGGCCGAGATCGAGCCGCCCATGCGCAGCACGATCGCGAACACCACCGCGTTCATCTCGTGCCAGCGCGCCAGGTAGTCCGCGGTGTCGGCGCCGACCGGCTGGCTGACATTGTAGTGCAGGTTGCCGTCGCCGAGATGGCCGAACGGCACCGGTCGCGCGCCGGGGATCAGCTTCACCACGGCGGCGTTGGCCTCCTCGATGAACTCAGGCACGGCGGCGATCGGCACGGAGATATCGTGCTTGATCGAGCCGCCCTCCGGCTTCTGCGCCGCCGACATCTCCTCGCGCAGCTTCCAGAAATTGTTGCGCTGGGCGAGGCTGGCCGCGATCACGGCGTCGTCGACGATCTCCTCCTCCATGGCGCGGCCGAGGATCGTCTCCAGCGGCGTGCGGGCGTCGTCGCCCGGAGAGGACAATTCCATCAGCACGTACCAGGGATGCTTCTGGCTAAGCGGATCGCGCACGTCGATGGCGTGACGGACCGAGAAATCGACCGCCATCTCCGACAGCAGCTCGAAGCTCGTCAGCAAATTGGCGGCCTCGCTCTGAGCGATGGTCAGCAGCTTCAGCGCCGCCGCCGGCGACTTCAGCCCGACATAGGCGGTCTCGACCGCGCGCGGCTTCGGAAACAGCTTCAGCGTCGCCGCGGTGATGATGCCGAGCGTGCCTTCCGCGCCGATGAAGAGGTTGTGCAGATTGTAGCCCGTGTTGTCCTTTTTCAGCTTCGACAGCGTGTTGAGCACGCGCCCGTCGGCGAGCACCACTTCGAGCCCCAGTGCCATCTCGCGCGCGACGCCATAGGCGAGCGCGGCGGTGCCGCCGGCATTGGTCGAGAGGTTGCCGCCGATGGTGCAGCTGCCTTCGGCGCCGAGCGACAGCGGAAACAGCCGGTCGACGTCGGATGCCTTCGCTTGCGCGATCTGCAGCACCACGCCGGCTTCGACCGTCATGGTGTTCGACGCCGTGTCGACCTCGCGGATCTTGTCGAGGCGGCGCAGCGACACCACCACCTCGCCATTGTGCGGCGTCTGGCCGCCGACCAGCCCGGTATTGCCGCCCTGCGGCACCAGCGCGATTCTGTGCGCGGAGGCGAGCTTGCAGATTTCGGCGACCTCCGCGGTCGTGCCCGGGCGCAGCACCAGCGGCGAGCGGCCGTGGAACAGATTGCGCTCCTCGGTGACGTAGGCCTCGATGTCGGCCGCATCGGTGATGGCGTGGCGCTCGCCGACGATCTTGCGGAATTGGTCGATCAGCTCGGGCGCAAGCGGAGGAGTGGCAGGCTTGTTGATGTTCATTGTCTCGTCTCTTGCTTGCTCTTATCTCGCCACCGCCGCCCGGCGCAGCCGGTCGTTGATCGCCTCGCCAAGTCCCTCGTCAGGGATCGTCATCACCGCGATCGTCCGCGCTCCCTTCGCATCGAGGCTGCGAAGATGGCCGAACAGGTTCGCGGCGGCCTCATCGAGATCGGCCGCGGGCGACAAATTCATGACCGCGGACGCGGCGTCAAGGCCGGGCAGGCGCGCAGGGCCAAATGCCAGCAGCGCCTCGCCCGGGGCGACATCGCGCGCGTCGAGCCGCACCTGGGCGCGCGGCGCGTAATGCGAGGCCAGCATGCCCGGCGCCAGCGGCTGGCTGTCGTCGCTCCCGGCGTCGACGGACGGCCGCGCCAGCGGCGCGCCGAGCACTGCCTCGATCCGTTCGCGCGACAGCCCGCCCGGCCGCAGCAGCATCGGCGCGTCGAAGCAGCCGACGATGGTCGATTCGACGCCGACCGCCACCGGTCCGCCGTCGACGATCAGGTCGATCCGCCCCGCAAGGTCGCTTGCGACATGGGCGGCCAGCGTCGGCGACACATGGCCGGAGATGTTGGCGGACGGCGCCACCACGGCCCCGCCAAAGGCCCGCAGGATGGCTTCCGCCACGGGGTGGGCGGGAATGCGGATCGCAACCGTGTCGAGGCCGGCGGTGGCGAGATCGGCCACCGGGCAGCCCTCCGTTTTCGGCACCACCAGCGTCAGCGGCCCCGGCCAGAACGCCTCCGCCAGCCGCAGGGCACGGGCATCGAACCGCCCGATGGCCCGCGCGGCGGCGAGGTCCGCGACGTGGGCGATCAGCGGATTGAAGGCCGGCCGGCCCTTTGCGGCGTACAGATGGGCGATTGCGGCCGCATTGGCGGCGTCCGCGCCGAGCCCGTAGACCGTCTCGGTCGGGAATGCGACCAGCCCGCCGGCGGCCAGCCGCCGGGCGGCGGTCTCGGCGGCGGCCGCTCCGGCCGGTAAAATCAGCGTTTCAAGACCCGTTTTCACTGGGACGAAATTCCTCAACCGGCAGCTTGCAGTGCGCCACACCCGACGCTATAAGCCGGCCTCTTGTCGGAGTGTGGCTCAGCCCGGTAGAGCACTGCGTTCGGGACGCAGGGGTCGCAGGTTCGAATCCTGCCACTCCGACCAAGATTTCAAAAGTTGACGTTTTCCAGAGGCGGGCGGACCGGCCGACGACGCCTCGGGAGCGCCCTTTCTGCAACGATTTTCCGGGCGGGTCCACGGCCGATTTGGCCGGGCAGGGCGGCCTGTGCACGTGGCATGGCTTGTCATTCGCCGGCATCAATGGTCCGCCTTCGTGCAGTAGGTCAGAGGGCGACCGTCTCGCCGCCAGCGAGCCGATCATAAGCGCCGCGGGCAAGGACCGCCGCGGGACTTCGCGGACGATGTCCGGCGAATGTTGCCCTCATGGAATTTGGATCGACCGCCCCTGACGCTTGCTGACTTGCCTCGCGAATCGCCACCGCCCATCGAGCGCCTGGGCTCGGGATAACCGGTTGCCAGTCAGTCCAGCCCACGGCTAGATGACTCCACAGTCGATCGCAGCTTCGACGGCGCGATCGGCCAAAAACAAAAAACAGGGCAGGAAATCATGAACAGGACAATCGTCGCGCTCGTTGCAGCTTTTGGCGTCGCCGCTTGCGGGCCCGCATGGGCCGCGTGGCCGGAAGACAAGCCCATCGAAGTGGTCGTCGGCTTTGCGCCCGGCGGCGGCACCGATGTCATGGCGCGCAAGCTGCTTCCCTTCGTCGAGCGCGCGCTGGGCGGCAAGGCGAAGTTTGTCGTTCTGAACAAGCCCGGCGCCGGCGGAGAGATCGCGTTTGCGTCGATCGCGCGCGCAGCGCCCGACGCCTATGCGATCGGCGTCGTCAACGTGCCCGGCTACAATTTCCTGCCGATGACCCGCAAGACCCAATACACCACGGACGACATCCGGCTGGTCGCACGAGTCGTCGAAGATCCGAACGTGGTCGTGGTGCCCGCCGACAGCCAATTCAACACTCTGCCGGATGTCATCGCCGCACTGCGCAGCAAGCCGGGTTCGGTGACGTTCGGTCACAACGGTGCCGGCACCAACGGACATCTGGCCATTCGCATGCTCGCGGCGGCCGCGAAGGTCGAGCCCAACGAGATCTCCTACCGGGGAACGGCGGCACAGCGGACCGATCTGCTCGGCGGGCATCTGCAAGTCGGGATGGTCAGTCTCAGCGAGATCCCCGAATTGCATGGCAACACCAAGGGGCCGCTTCGGGTCCTCGCGATCCTGTCGAAGAAGCGCTTTGCATCGCTATCAGAGGTTCCCACAGCAGAGGAAGTCGGCTTTCCGGTCACGTCGACGGCAGAACGCGGCTTCGCGGTCCCGAAGGCCGTGCCGGATGACATCGTCAGGAAGCTCGAAGCCGGGATCGCCGAAGGCCTGCGCAATCCCGAATACCTGTCGGGCTCGCCGGGCGATGAACCGGTGATTGCCTTTCTGCCCGGTGCCGAGTGGCAAAAGCGCCTCGACGCCATGTCCGAGGCTTTGCGTCCCTATGCCGAGGACATGAAAGCCAACGAGCAGAAGTGATCGGTCCTGCTGGAGCCGGCGGTGTCGCGAGACTACCGCCGCGCTGCCACCACGCCGATCATGAACGCGACCATCAGCGCCGACAGCGGCGCCTCGCGCACCATGCCGCGAACCACGTGCGTCCAATGCTGCTCGGGTGCGAGTTTCGGCGACCTGACTTCGGGCGCCGGCATGATGCCCCATTCCGAGGCGAGTTCGGCAATTTCGCTCGAGGCAAGCCGCACGTCGTCGCGGACGCGGAAGATGGCGGCGTCGGTGCGTTCGCGCGGCGCAAGCAGCATCAAGGTCGTGACGGCCGTGCGCAACGTCATCTCGCCGTAGCCTTGCAGCCGCACCAACTCCTCGGGATCCGTCATGTCAAACTCCTCACAGCGCCAGATTCTTACAACGCAAAGTGGCGCGCGATGGTGAAGGCCATCGTCGCGCACAGGACCAGCGTGGACACCGCGCCGGCCACTCCGCGCGCGAGATGGGCTCGCGTCAGGTGTCTGGTCATGATCCGCTCCATGCTCAGCATGGCAATGGCGGCGAGTGTGGTTGGTTCCAGGCGCGGCGGGCCGTCGACCCGGCTATTTCCGCAACAGCTCGCTCAATGCCGCCGTCGCCTCGGCGCAGCGGATGTCGTCGATCTCCCGCGACAGGCTGAGCGCGCTCGATCTCAGTTCTTCAACCTTCCAGCTGTCCGGATGCTGGTTCTCAAGCTGGCTGAGGCGCTTGTTGAGGTCGTCCAGTCTCGATTGAAGGTGCCCGATATTGGCGGCCCCATTCACTTTCCAAACGCGTTGTGCACGCATCGTCGTTCCCCTGATAGTCTCACGGCGTTGTGAGCAGGGTTCGTGGCCGGAATGGGTGTTTGTTTTGTCCGGCTTCAGGCCGCCGGGAACCGTTGCAGATCGGCAACGATGGTTCCCTGATTCGAACCGCATGGCGTCTGGTCCTTGAGCGGCAAGCTTTACAGGCGCGGAATCTGCATGTGCTGCGGCGCGCCGCGCGCGAAGGTGCTTGGCGACGCAAGAAGCGAACGAAGGAACGACGTGTGGCGAGATTTGTGAATGTTGCGGCTGGTCAGCTCGGCCCGGTCGCAAGACGCGAAACGAGAACCGAGGTCGTGACGCGGCTGATGGCCCTGATGCGGCAGGCGCACGCCAACGGCTGCGACCTGATCGTCTATCCCGAGCTCGCGCTGACCACATTCTTTCCGCGCTGGTATTTCGAGGATCAGGCCGAGATCGACAGCTTCTTCGAGCGCGAGATGCCGGGGCCGGAGACGCAGTCCTTGTTCGACCTCGCGCGCGAGCTCGGCATCGGCTTCTGCCTCGGCTTCGCCGAGCTGACGGTCGAAGCCGGCGTTGTCAGTCGCTACAACACCTCCATTCTGGTCGAGAAGAGCGGTGCCACCGTCCTGAAGTACCGCAAGGTCCATCTGCCCGGCCATGCCGAGCACGAGCCGTGGCGCGAATTCCAGCATCTGGAGAAGCGCTATTTCGAGCCCGGCAACGGCTTTGGCGTGACCGAGGCGTTCGGTGGCGTGATGGGGATGGCGATCTGCAACGATCGCCGCTGGAGCGAGACTTATCGCGTGATGGGCCTCCAGGGCGTCGAGATGGTGATGATCGGCTACAACACGCCGATGCACAATCCGCCCGCGCCCGAGCACGACGATCTCTCGTTGTTTCACAATCATCTGGTGATGCAGTCCGGCGCCTATCAGAACGGCACCTTCGTGGTCGGCGTCGCCAAGGCTGGCGTCGAGGAGGGCGTGGATCACATCGGCGGCAGTTGCATCGTCGCGCCATCCGGCGAGATCATCGCGCGATGCACGACCAAGGGCGACGAGATCGCGCTCGCCCGCTGCGACCTCGATCTCTGCAATTCCTACAAGCGCACGACGTTCAATTTCGACGTTCACCGCCAGCCGAAGGCGTATGGGATGATCGTGGAGCGCAAGGGCGTGACGACGATGGCGGACGGCACGCCGGTGCGGAAGGGGTGACACCCTCTCCTCGTCATTCCGGGGCGATGCGCAGCATCGAGCCCGGAATCCATCGGGCGGCATATTATGCAGATCAATGGATTCCGGGCTCGCGCCAAGGGGCGCGCCCCGGAATGACAGCGCCGACGGTGATCGCCGCCGCCCTGTTTCGCCGTCGTGTCAAGGCACGTCGCCAAAAATATTCCACTTTACCGAATTTCGGAAATGGCGTATGTGTCGCCCATCCCGGCTCATCCTTGAGGGGCGATCGTACGTCGTCACGAGTTGCGAGCCGGGCCTGCGGTGGACGCGGCAGCGTCGTGCGCGAGAGGTGCGGGCAGGGCGGGTAGTCCCTGTGAGCCCGTGGCCATGTGCGGACGAGCGGCGCCAAAGTTCGGCGAAGCCTCCTGGCGAAGCCGGATGAGCTGCGTACGGCAAAACCGTGTGGTCCTGGCCGTCGTTGCTACGGTCAAGCCTTTCGCGGAGATGCGCGCGAGCCCAACCGGGCGGACGGCATCGTCAATTCGCGGGGCGAGGGAGGCCAGAAGGAAAGTTCGGCTCCCGGGAGAGCACGGCATAAGCCGTCCAACCATCGCGCAGGGAAGGCCGAGTGATCGGCGACACCTGTATGCTGCTGTGCGGTTTTCCTGCGTGTGCTTTTCGCGCAGCGGACCGCGGGTGCCTGTCGGCACCCGGTCTTCCCTGCGCCCTCTTGGATTTGAGGGCCGAGAGAAGAGGCAAAGCTCGGGCGAAACGCGCCGCGAGAACCACCATGCACGTTTGCACCCCCACACGCGCTGTCATCGCCCGCCTTGTGCGCACTTGCGCACTGGGGCGGGCGATCCAGTACTCCGAGACAGCAGTGATTGAAACGAGAAGCCGCAGCGTACTGGATTCCCCGCTTTCGCGGGGAATGACAGCGTCATTTGGAGAATCAGTATGCCGCCTCACACTCCGTCATTGCGAGCGCAGCGAAGCAATCCAGAAGCCCTCCGCGTAAAGAATCTGGATTGCTTCGCTGCGCTCGCAATGACGAGGAGGAGAGAGTGCGGGCTCGCTCCGCTCTTGTGCCCCGGACGCAGCGCAGCAGCGCTACGCGCTGCAGCGCGTCCGGGACACGAGACCTGGCAACTTTGCCTAACCGCCCCCCCCCCATCACAACCAAGTGCCTTGATTCGGAAGCGATCATTCCCTATTGTTCCGCAATGCAAAAAGCAACCCACCGCCCGCAACACTCTGCCCGTCCGCCCGGCCGTCCCCGGGAGTTCGACATGGACATCGCGCTGGACCGCGCCGTGCGGGTGTTCCGCGAGCGCGGCTATCACGCCACCTCGATTGGCGACCTCACCGCGGCGATGCGGCTTGCCACCGGCAGCATCTACAAGGCGTTTCGCGACAAGCATGCGGTGTTTCTCGCCGCCTTCGAGCGCTACACGGCGCGACGCCAGGAGCAGACCCGCAGTGCCGCGGCGCGCGGCGCAAATGGGCGCGAGCGGCTGCGCCACGTGCTGCTATCCTATGTCGAACAGTCCCAGGGCAGCGAAGGCCGGCGTGGCTGTCTCGTCGTCGGCAGCGCGGTCGAGTTGTCGGCGGTCGATCCCGTCGTCGGGGCCCGCGTCAGCGCGCAGCTCCAGACTAACGAGAGCTTCATCGCCGGCCTCATTCGCGAGGGGCAGGCCGACGGTTCGATTCCCCGCCATGTCGCGGTCGACGACACCGCGCGGCTGATGATCTGCATCACGCAGGGGCTGCGCGTCGTCGGCAAGGCGCGCCTGCCGCTCGACGGGGACCGCCTCGTCGGCGCCGCGATGAAGCTGCTTGCCTGAATTTCTGTCTTGTTAGAGAACGATCGTTCCCGATTGTTCGGAGACCATGTAAATGACGATGAATGCCACGATCGAGACCGCGCCGGGGCCGGATGCGGTGTCGCAGCGACTGACCTTCGTGCTGGCTGCGGCCTGTGGCATGATCGCCGCCAACATCTATTACGCCCAGCCGCTGATCGCGCCGATCAGCGCCGCGCTCGGCCTGTCGCATGCAGCGGCAGGGCTGATCGTCACCATGACGCAGATCGGCTACGGCACCGGATTGCTGTTCATCGTGCCGCTCGGCGATCTCGTCGAGAACCGCGCCCTGATCTGCTCGATCATCATGCTCGGTGCCGCGGCGTTGCTGGCGGCGGCGTTCGCCACCCATGCGCTGCCGTTCCTGGTCGCGGCGCTGTTCATCGGCGTCGGCTCGGTCGCGGTGCAGGTCATCATTCCCTATGCGGCGCATCTGGCGCCGGAGGCGATCCGGGGCCGTGTCGTCGGCAACGTCTCGACCGGCCTGATGCTCGGCATCATGCTGGCGCGGCCGGTGTCGAGCTTCGTCACCGCGGCGCTGTCGTGGCATGCGGTGTTCTTCGCCTCCGCCGCGCTGATGATCGTGCTCGCTGCCGTGCTGTGGATGACGCTGCCGAAGCGCAAGCCGGTTGCGCGCATGCATTACGGCACGCTGCTGTTGTCGATGCCGCATCTGGTGCGCACCACGCCGCTGCTGCGGCGCCGCGCGCTGTACCAGGCGAGCCTGTTCAGTTGCTTCACACTGTTCTGGACCGTCGCGCCGCTCCAGCTCGCGCGCGAATTCGGCTTCACCCAGCGCGGCATCGCGCTGTTCGCGCTCGCCGGTGTCGCCGGCGTGTTCTCAGCGCCGATCGCAGGACGGCTCGCCGACCGTGGTCATAGCCGCGTCGCAACCTTCGTCGCGATGCTGCTTGCGGCCTTTGGCTTCCTCGTCAGCTATATCGGCGCGGCTGGATCGGCGCTGAACCTCGCCTGCCTGATCGTGGCGGCGATCGCCATCGATCTCGGCGCCCAGGGCAATGTCGTGCTCGGCTTCCGCGCCATCTTCCTGCTCGGGCACGAGCACCGCAGCCGCCTCAACGGCCTCTATATGGCGACGTTCTTCGCGGCCGGCGCCGCCGGCTCAGCGGTCGGCGCCTGGGCCTTCGCGCAGGGCGGCTGGACGCTGGCCTCGGCAATCGGCCTCGCGCTGCCCGTTGCGGGCCTGATCTACGCCGCCACCGAATGATCGCCGACGTCGCCGGGATTGTGCGCTGCGGTGGTTTACCAAGCCCGCCGTGGCGCAATTTCCGCCTCGCGGTTTCCCTGCGGTTGTAGTACTTTGGTCGCAAGCGAGCCTGGTTAACAGGTGGCAGGGGGAGGCTGATGAAGCGTGCGGAACTGTTTGGAGTACCGCGAGTACGGCCATGGTCGTGGCAGGCGTTTCTGCTCGGATTCGCCGTCGTCGCAGCATCGGCTGCTCTTCAGGGCGTCTGCGTCGCGCTCGGTGCAAAACTTTATTTCGCGGCATTTTTGCCCAGCATCTTCGTGGTCGGGCTCGTCGCCGGCGCGCCGGCCGCGACGTTCGCGGCGCTGCTTACCATTGCGCTGGTGTGGTGGGCATTCATGCCGCCATTCTTCCAGTTCAGCGCGCTGACCAGTGCCGATGCGGATTCCATCAACCTGTTCTTCCTGCTCGTGGTGTTTCTGATCGGCCTTGCCGATCTCTGCCGCCAGACGGCGGCGATCGTCAGCCGCGGCGGGCTGAAGTCCTCGGGCGAGAACGCGGCAACGAATCCGCAATAAACGGGCTGCGCGCGTTGCGCCCGCGCAACAGTCCGGCAACCATCCGCGCATCTGCCGCGCGCCGCTAACTTTTCGAAAAAGATTTGGCCGCAATTTCTCCCCCGGGAATGACGAGGGAGTTTTCGACATGAACGGCCAGATCAACGGTCACGCCATCTTTGAGAACGTGCGCCGCTACCGCGGCATCGCATCGCTCTATCGCCAGACCGCTGCATTCCGTCCGGGCCAGCGCTGGTCGCTGCTGGAGCAGGCCAGGGAATGGGAAGAGCGGGCGCTGTCCGAACTGGAAACCTATTTCGCGACCCGCGCGGATTACGCCACCTCGCTCGCGGCCTGATCGTTAACCATCAGGACACGATCGACAGAACGGGCGCGGGCACCACGAACTGCCCGCCCCAGGCGCGAACCTCCGGCAGTTGGGCGATGATCTCGTCCTTCAGATTCCAGGGCAGGATGAAGACGTAATCGGGCCTCGCCGCGAGCAAAGCCGAAGGATCGCGGATCGGCAGATGCGTTCCCGGCAGCAGCAGGCCCTGCTTGTGCGGATTGCGATCCACGGTGAACGGAATCAATTCGCGCGTGACGCCGCAATAATTCAGCAGCGTGTTGCCCTTCGCGGGCGCGCCATAGGCGAGCACGGTCTTGCCCGCGCGCCGCGCCGTGACGAGAAAGTCGCGGATCGTCTCGCGCTTGGCCGCAACCCTCTCCCGAAAATCACGATAGGTCTCAGCCTGGTGGAGCCGCGCCGCAGCCTCGCGCCGGCGCAGCCCGTCGAGCGCCGGGGAGGGCGTAGGAGATGCCGCTTCGTGGCAAACGTGCAGACGCAGCGAGCCGCCATGCGTCGGCAGCTCGTCCGCATCGAAGACCCGCAAGGCATGGGCGCGAAAAATCGTCTCGGCCGTCGCGAGCGAGAAATACGACAGATGCTCGTGATAGATCGTGTCGAACTGGACCTGCTCGATCAGGTGCAGGAGAGAGGGATGCTCGAGCGTGATGCGCCCGGTCTCGGGCAGGAGGATGCGCAGGCCCGCGACGAAGTCGTTGAGATCGGGCACGTGCGGCAGCACGTTGTTGGCGACGATCAGGTCGGGCCTGTGGCCCTCGGCGCGGAGCATTGCAGCGGTGTCACGGCCGAAATAGCAGGTCCTGGTCGCAACGCCCTTGGCGAGCGCGGCCGATGCGGGGCCGCTGGCCGGCTCGACGCCGAGCACGCGGATGCCGGCGCGCCGAAAATACTGCAGGAGATAGCCGTCGTTGCTGGCGATCTCGATCACTTCCGATGTTGCTCCGAGCGTCGCGCGCGCCATCATCTCCGCGGCGTAGGCCTCGGCGTGCCGCAGCCAGCTCTCGGAATAGGAGGAGTAATAGAGATACTGGTCGAAGATGCTCGCCGCGGGCTCGAACTGCGGAAGCTGGACCAGGCCGCAGGCGCGGCAGACATAGGCCTGCAGCGGGTAGACCGGCTCGTCGATGTCCGCCCGCTCGGGCGGCACGAAGGAGTTCGCCAGGGGCGACCGGCCGAGATCGACGAAAGTGTCGTCGATGTCCTCGGCGCAGAAGCGGCATCGGTGCCCGGTCATGGCAAGCGCCTTGTTGTGCCGCTCTGCGTCGGCTGCTAGGGAATCCTCTGGAACCACAGAAGTTCCGACATCGCTGCGCGCGATGCAATGAAAAAACGAATTTCGCCATGGGTGTTCGGGAGGGAGCGCCTGACATGAAGTTCACGCCATTGGCCCTGCCAGGCGTCCTGGAAATCGGGATCGAACCGGAGACCGACGCGCGCGGATTCTTCGCCCGGCTGTTCGACATCGAGGCCTTCGCGGCGCAGGGGCTGCCCACGCATTTCGCCCAGCACAGCCTGTCCCACAACGAGCGTGCCGGCACCTTGCGCGGCCTGCACTACCAGGCTGCACGGTTGGAGGCCAAGCTGGTGCGGTGCGTCGCCGGCCGCGCTTTCGACGTGATCGTCGATCTGCGCCGGTCGCTGCCGACTTATGGCCAATGGTGCTCGGTCGAGCTCGCCGCCGACCGTCACAACGCCGTATTCATTCCCGCCGGATGCGCGCATGGCTTCCAAACGCTCGTGGACGGGACCGCGTTGATGTACTTCATCGACGTGCCCTATGACGCGCAAGGCGCGGCCGGCATTCGCTGGGACGATCCGTCGCTCGCGATCGTCTGGCCGCTTGCCGATCCGATCCTGTCCGCGCGCGATCGCGCGCTGCCTTGTCTGTCATGAAGCGGGCACTGGTCACGGGCGCGTCCGGATTCATCGGCCGCGCGCTGGTGCCTGTGCTGCGCGACCGCGGCTTCGAGGTGCATGGCGTTGCGCGTGCGCCGCAGCCGGCGATGGCCGGCGTGACCTGGCACATGGCCGATCTGCTGTCCGGTGCCGGTCGTGCGGATGTGCTGTCCGCATCTCGCCCGACGCATCTGGTGCACCTTGCCTGGGAGGCGAGGCCGGGCCGCTATCGTGAGGATCCCGTCAACCGGCTCTGGGCGGACGCGAGCATCGACCTGCTTGCGAGCGCGAAGGCGTGCGGCACAAAGCGGATGCTCGGCATCGGCAGCTGCCTCGAATACGGCCCGCAAGCCGGTCTCTGCGAGGAGTCCAGCCCGTGCCGCCCCACGACGCTGTACGGCCAGGCCAAGCTCGGTGCCGCCGAGGCCTACATCGCGGCGAGTGCCGCCTGGGGCCGCGTGTTCTTCCCGTTCGGCCCGCACGAGCCGGAGCAGCGCCTCGTCCCGTCGCTGATCAGGAGGCTGAGCGCAGGGGAAGCCTTCGATTGTTCGCATGGCGCCCAGCTTCGCGACTTCGTCTATGTCGATGACCTCGCCCACATGATTGCCGCCGTGCTCGACAGCGATCTGACAGGCGCGGTCAATCTCGCCAGCGGCACGCCGCGCAGCCTGCGTAGCGTGATTGAGCATTTCGCCGATCGCCTCGACGCCCGGCCCCTGGTCAGGTTCGGCGCCATCGCCGCAACGGGCGTCGATGCCGAGCCGATCATTGCCGCCGAAATCGGTCGTCTCCGCAGCGTGACCGCAGGCGTTCCGGTCATCGGGTTCGAGGCCGGCGCGGACCGCGATCTTGCGTGGTGGGTCGATCGTCTTGCAGCGAAGGCGTAAGCGCCCTACGCGGAACCCGTGGCGCTCCGGAGTTGTCCGGGTCCGCAGCTATGCTAGCAATATGCGGACCGAAATCTCTTCACGCCAGCCGGGGCGAGCAATGACCACCTTCAACCGCATCTTCACGACGGAGCGCCTGCTCCAGATCGTCGTCATTCTGGCGGCCACGGTCGCGATGAAGCTGATGGGGTGAGTATGCCAGGCTATTGCCCACCGAACTCGGGCACGTCGGGCAGGTAGTTCGAGCCTTCCGAGCCCAGAAAATCGAACATCGCCTGCGCCGGCGGCAGCAGCACCTTGTCGCTGCGGCGGATCACGTACCATTGACGGACAATGGGAAGGCCCGCGACGTCGAGCACGATGAGGCGGCCTTCGGCAAGCTCATGCGCCACCGTGTGGGCCGAGATGAAGGCGATGCCGAGCCCGGCGATGACGGCCTGCTTGATGGTCTCGTTGCTGCTCATCTCCATGCCGACGATCGGCTCGAGATCCGACTTCTGGAACATGCCCTCCATCAGCGTGCGCGTGCCCGACCCAGGCTCGCGGGTGAGGAAGGTCTCGTGCACGAGATCGGTGAGGCTGAGGCCTGAATCCTTCTCCAGCCAGTGCCCCTTCCGCGCGACGATGATGTGCGGATTGCGCCCGAGCTGACGCACGTCGACGCTGACGTCGGCCGGTGGCCGACCCATCACGGCGAAGTCGAGGTCGTAGCCGTGCATGGCCTCGCGGATCTCCTTGCGATTGCCGATGGTCAGCTTGATCTCGATCTTCGGATGCCGCTTGGAGAACGCCGCGATCGCATGCGGCACGAAATACTTTGCAGTCGAGACCGCGCCGAGATGCACCGCGCCGCCCGTGCGCCCGGCAAGCAGATCGAGTGCGCCCTGGCAGTCCATGATCGCGGCTTCGACGCGCTCGGCGAGCGTCAGCACCTCCCTGCCGGCCTCCGTCAACAGCATGCCGTCGCCGGTCCGCTGCACCAGCGGCAGGCCTGCAAGGTCCTGAAGCTGGCGGAGTTGCTGGGTGACGGCCGGCTGGGTCAGGCCGAGCTGGCTCGAGGCCGCCGTGACGCTGCCCCTGGCCGAAAGCGCCGCGAGCGATCGGAGCTGCCGGATCGTCAGATGCCGGAGCTGGGCCGCCGCATGGCCGGAACCGTTATAAGATAATTCTTTGCCACTCATTACGAATAGAAATTTTCCTTATTAAGCCTCCCCTGTCAATCTTCTCTTGCCGGGACCGATCGCACCGACCTCCGCCGAGGAGGGAACTGGATGCGGCGCCCGCAAGGGGATGGACGCAGATGACCGGGCAACTCAGGCTGGACGAGCACCTTCAACGGTATTCCGAGACTGCCCCCCATGCGCTGGCGGTGGCGGCAGCAATCGATGCCATCGCGGCAGCCGCGATCGAGATCGCCGACCTCATTGCCAGCGGAGATCTTGCGGACGCCTCGGGCCTGACCACCGGCCGCAACAGCGACGGCGATCTCCAACGTGATCTCGACGTCCAGGCGGACATGATCCTGCGCCGCTGCCTCGGCAAATTGCCGATCGCGGCGCTGGCGTCGGAGGAGATGCGCGAGCCGCAGATCGGCGATCGCGAAGCAAAAATCTGCGTCGCGGTCGATCCGCTGGACGGCTCCTCCAACATCGATATCAACATGACGGTCGGCACGATCTTCTCGATCCTGCCGACGCCGGACGATCTCGATCTCGCCTTTCACCAGCGCGGCACGGCGCAGCTTGCGGCGGGCTTCGTCACCTACGGTCCGCAGACCTCGCTGGTGCTGACGCTCGGCGACGGCGTCGATATCTTCACCCTTGATCGCAGGTCCGGTTGCTTCCGCCTCGCGCGCAGCGGCGTTCAGATCGCCGAGGCGTGCGACGAGTTCTCGATCAATGCGTCGAACCGCCGGCATTGGGATCCGCCGGTGCGCGCCTTCGTCGACGAATGTCTTGCCGGCGTCGACGGGCCCGCCAATCGCAATTTCAACATGCGCTGGATCGGCTCGCTGGTCGCGGAGGCCTATCGCATCCTCACCCGCGGCGGCGTGTTCCTCTATCCCTCCGATGCACGGCCCGGTTATGGCGATGGCCGCCTGCGCCTCACTTACGAAGCGCATCCCATGGCGATGATCATGGAACAGGCCGGCGGTTCTGCCTCAACGGGGCGCGAGCGCATCCTCGACCTCTCGGCGCAAAGCCTGCACCAGCGCGTGCCGCTGGTCATGGGCTCCAGCGCCGAGGTGTGCCGCGTCGAGGAATTGCACTGTGATCCGCTGCTGGTGGCGAGCGGCTCCGCGCCGTTGTTCGCGCGTCGCGGCTTCTTCCGCGTGTAAGAGGAACGGCGCATGTCCAGAAAGCATCCGATCATCTCCATCACGGGCTCCTCCGGCGCAGGCACGACCTCGGTGAAGAGGACCTTCGAGCAGATATTCTTCCGCGAGAAGGTCAATGCCGCCTACATCGAAGGTGACGCCTTTCATCGCTATGACCGCGCCGAAATGCGCACGCAGATGGCGAATGAAGCCGAGCGCGGCAACAAGCATTTCAGCCATTTCAGTCCCGAGACCAATCTGTTTGAGGAGCTGGAGCGGGCGTTCCGGGATTATGGTGAGACCGGCACTGCGACGACACGGCACTACGTCCACGATGTCGAGGAAGCCGCGCTGCACGGCGCGGCGCCAGGCACCTTCACCGAATGGAAGCGGCTGCCGGAGAATTCGGACCTGCTGTTCTACGAAGGGCTACACGGCGCCGTCGTGACCGACAAGGTCAATGTCGCGCGCTATGCCGACCTCAAGATCGGCGTCGTGCCCGTCATCAATCTCGAATGGATCCAGAAGCTGCACCGCGATCGCAGCGCGCGCGGCTATTCGACCGAGGCCGTCACCGACACGGTCCTGCGGCGAATGCCCGATTACATCCACTACATTTGCCCGCAATTCTCCGAGACCGACATCAACTTCCAGCGCGTTCCGACCGTGGACACCTCCAATCCGTTCATCGCGCGCTGGATCCCGACCCCGGACGAATCGATGGTCGTCATCCGCTTCAAGAATCCGCGCGGCATCGACTTCCCCTATCTGCTCTCGATGTTGCCGCACAGTTTCATGTCACGCGCCAACTCCATCGTGTGTCCCGGCGCAAAGCTGGATCTCGCAATGCAGCTCATCCTGACGCCGCTGATCATGCAGTTGATCGAGCGCAAGCGAAACCTGAAGTAAGGGGAGGATCCGATGAACATCTCCGTCCGTGCCGAAGCCGATCTCACGGCGGTCGTGCATAGCGATCTCGCCAACGCCGTTCGCTTCCTCGCGGTCGACGCTATCGAGACCTCTCAGTCCGGCCATCCCGGCCTTCCCATGGGCATGGCCGACGTCGCGACCGTGCTGTTCTCGCGCTTCCTGAAATTCGACTCCGCGCACCCGAACTGGCCGGACCGCGACCGCTTCGTGCTGTCGGCGGGGCACGGCTCGATGCTGCTTTATGCACTGCTCTATCTCACTGGCGGCGATGTCAGCCTCGATGACCTCAAGGCGTTTCGGCAATGGGGCTCGAAGACGCCGGGCCATCCCGAATACGGCCACACGCCGGGCGTGGAGACCACGACGGGACCTCTGGGGCAGGGGATCGCGACGGCCGTGGGCATGGCGCTCGCCGAGCGCATGGCCAATGCGCGGCATGGCGATGGGCTCGTCGATCACTTCACTTATGTCATCGCCGGCGACGGCTGCCTGATGGAAGGTATCAGCCAGGAGGCGATCTCGCTCGCCGGCCATCTCGGGCTAGGGCGGCTGATCGTGCTGTTCGACGACAACGGCATCTCCATCGACGGTCCGACCTCGCTCGCGACCTCGGATGATCAGCTCATGCGCTTCGCCGCCTCAGGCTGGTCGGTGCGCCGCGTCGACGGACACGATCCCGAAGCCGTCGCGCAAGCGATCGCCGAAGAGCGTGAGAGCGCAAAACCGTCGCTGATCGCCTGTCGCACGATCATCGGCTATGGCGCACCGGACCGGCAAGGCACCGAGAAGGCGCATGGCGCGCCGCTCGGCACCGAGCAGATGGCGGCAGCGCGCCGGACGCTTGGCTGGGACTATCAGCCGTTCGTGGTGCCTGTCACGATCATGAAGGCGTGGCGGATGATCGGGCAGCGCGGGCAGGTCGAGCGTCTGGCCTGGCTCGATCGCTACGAATGCGCGACGCCAGCGCAGCGCGACCTGTTCATCGAGGGCAAGGCCGTTGCCCTGCCGAACGCCTATGCCCAGGCCTCGGCGAAATTGCGCGAGCGCTTTGCCACCGAGCGCCCGAAGCTCGCGACGCGGCAGGCCTCGCAACAAGTGCTCGACAATATCGCCTCGACAATTCCCGGCCTTGCCGGCGGCTCCGCGGACCTGACCCATTCGAATCTGACACACGCCAAGGCACAGGTCCCCGTCACGCGCGGCGCGTTCGCGGGTGACTACATCCACTATGGTATCCGCGAGCACGGCATGGCAGCCGCGATGAACGGTCTCGCGCTGCACGGCGGCTTCATTCCCTATGGCGGCACCTTCCTTGCCTTCTCCGATTACAGCCGGCCGGCGGTCCGCCTTGCGGCCTTGATGCGGTTGCGCGTCATCCATGTGATGACACACGATTCCATCGGTCTCGGTGAGGACGGTCCGACGCACCAGCCGGTCGAACATCTCGCCGCGCTGCGCGTCATTCCTAATCTGCTGGTGTTCCGCCCCGCCGACGCGGTCGAGACGCTGGAGGCCTGGGACTGCGCACTCGAGTCCGAGCATCGTCCCTCCGTGCTGTGCCTGTCGCGGCAGGCGCTGCCGACCTTCCGCAGCGACGCCCGCGGCCGGAACCGCGTTGCGCGGGGCGCCTATCTCGTGGTCTCGCCGGACGGCGGCCGTGACGTGACGCTGATCGCAACAGGTTCGGAAGTATCGATCGCGCTGGAAGCCGCCCGCCTGCTTGCGACCGAACACGTCCGTGCGGCCGTCGTGTCCGCGCCCTGCTTCGCATTGTTCGACGAGCAACCGGAGGACTACCGCGCGGCTGTTCTCGGCACCGCGCCGCGCGTCGGCATCGAGGCGGCCGTCGTCGGCGATTGGCATCGCTGGATCGGCTCTGACGGCGAGTTCGTCGGCATGCGCGGCTTCGGCGCGTCGGCGCCTGCGCCTGTGCTCTACCGCGAATTCGGCATCACTTCGCAAGGCATTGCGGAAGCCGCCCGGCGGGCGATCGCCCGCGCCCGCAAGCAATAACAGGAGGATTTATCGTGGCCCGTATCACCCTTCGCCAATTGCTCGATCACGCCGCCAGTCACGGCTATGCCGTGCCGGCGTTCAATATCAACAACATGGAGCAGGGCATCGCGATCATGCAGGCGGCGGCCGAGGTCGATGCGCCCGTCATCATCCAGGCCTCGCGCGGCGCGCGCAGCTATGCCGGCGACATCATGCTCTCGCACATGATCGACGCGCTGGAGCGGACCTATCCCGACATCCCGCTCTGCATGCACCAGGATCACGGCAATGACGAGGCGACCTGTGCCAGCGCCATCGCCCACGGTTTCACCTCGGTGATGATGGACGGTTCGCTCAAGGCCGATGCCAAGACCGCCGCCGACTACGACTACAACGTCGCGATCACCCGCCGCGTCGTCGATCTCGCCCATTGGGTCGGCGCATCCGTCGAAGGCGAACTCGGCGTGCTCGGCTCGCTCGAGCATGGCGGCGGCGAGCAGGAGGACGGCCACGGCGTCGAGGGCAAGGTCAGCCACGACCAGTTGCTGACCGATCCCGACCAGGCCGTGGACTTCGTCCGCGCCACCAAGGTCGACGCGCTCGCGATCGCAATGGGCACCTCGCATGGGGCCTACAAGTTCAGCCGCAAGCCGGATGGTGACATCCTGGCGATGCGAGTGGTCGAGGAGATCCACCGCCGGCTGCCCAACACGCATCTCGTGATGCACGGCTCCTCCTCCGTGCCCCAGCCGCTTCAAGACATGTTCAATCAGTTCGGTGGCGAGATGCCGCAGACCTGGGGCGTGCCGGTCGAGGAGATCGTCCGCGGCATCAAAAGCGGCGTGCGCAAGGTCAATATCGACACCGACTGCCGCCTCGCAATGACCGCTGTGTTCCGCAAGGTCGCCGGGCAGTCGCCCTCCGAATTTGATCCGCGCAAGTTCCTCAAGCCGGCGATGGACGCGATGCGCACCCTCTGCCGCGAACGGTTCGAGCAGTTCGGCACAGCCGGCCACGCCAGCAAGATCAAGGTCGTGCCGATGAGCGAGATGGCGCGGCGTTACCGCGCCGGCGAACTCGATCCGCGCATTGACACCCGCGAGCACGTCGCAGCCTGAGCAGAGTCAAAAGAGAGAGAAACGAGGGAGAGAGCCATGAACGCACATACAGGAACCGTCCGCGGCAAGGAGCGCTATCGCTCGGGCACCATGGAATACGCGCGCATGGGCTATTGGGAGCCCGACTATGTGCCGAAGGACACCGACGTCATCGCGCTGTTCCGCGTCACGCCGCAGGAGGGCGTCGACCCGATCGAAGCCTCCGCCGCGGTCGCCGGCGAATCATCGACGGCAACCTGGACGGTGGTCTGGACCGACCGGCTGACGGCCGCGGAGAAATATCGCGCGAAGTGCTATCGCGTCGATCCTGTCCCGGGTACGCCGGGCTCGTACTTCGCCTACATCGCCTACGATCTCGACCTGTTCGAGCCGGGCTCGATCGCCAACCTCTCGGCTTCGATCATCGGCAATGTGTTCGGCTTCAAGCCGCTGAAGGCGTTGCGGCTCGAGGACATGCGCTTTCCGGTCGCCTATGTGAAGACGTTCCAGGGACCGGCGACCGGCATTGTGGTCGAGCGCGAGCGGCTGGACAAGTTCGGCCGGCCGCTGCTGGGCGCGACGGTCAAGCCGAAGCTCGGGCTGTCGGGCCGCAATTACGGCCGCGTGGTGTACGAGGCGCTCAAGGGCGGGCTCGACTTCACCAAGGACGACGAGAACATCAACTCGCAGCCGTTCATGCATTGGCGCGACCGCTTCCTCTACTGCATGGAGGCGGTGAACCGCGCACAGGCGGCATCCGGCGAAGTGAAAGGCACGTACTTGAACGTCACCGCCGGGACGATGGAGGACATGTACGAGCGCGCGGAGTTCGCCAAGGAGCTCGGGTCGGTCATCGTCATGATCGACCTCGTGATCGGCTACACCGCCATCCAGTCGATGGCGAAATGGGCTCGGCGCAACGACATGATCCTGCATCTGCATCGCGCCGGTCACTCGACCTATACGCGGCAGAAGAGCCATGGCGTGTCGTTCCGCGTCATCGCCAAATGGATGCGCCTGGCGGGCGTCGACCACATTCACGCCGGCACGGTGGTCGGCAAGCTCGAAGGCGATCCCAACACCACGCGCGGCTACTACGACGTCTGCCGCGAGGACTTCAATCCGACCATGCTCGAGCACGGCCTGTTCTTCGACCAGTCCTGGGCGAGCCTGAACAAGATGATGCCGGTGGCGTCAGGCGGCATTCATGCAGGCCAGATGCATCAATTGCTCAACTTGCTCGGCGAAGACGTCGTGCTTCAATTCGGTGGCGGCACCATCGGTCATCCCATGGGCATTGCGGCCGGTGCGATCGCCAACCGCGTGGCATTGGAGGCGATGATTCTCGCCCGTAACGAGGGGCGTGACTACGTCCACGAAGGGCCGGAAATCCTGGCCAGGGCGGCCGAGACCTGCACGCCGCTGAAGGCCGCGCTCGAGGTCTGGAAGGACGTCAGCTTCAACTACCAGTCCACCGACACGCCGGACTTCGTGCCCACCGCGCTGGAAACCGTTTGAGGAGACTGAACATGAAACTGACCCAGGGTTGCTTCTCGTTCCTGCCTGACCTCACCGACGACCAGATCACCAAGCAGGTGCAGTACTGCCTGGCCAACGGCTGGGCGGTGAACATCGAGTTCACCGACGATCCGCATCCCCGCAACACCTATTGGGAGATGTGGGGCCTGCCGATGTTCGATCTGCAGGATGCCGCCGGCGTGATGATGGAACTCGCCGAATGCCGCCGGGTGTATGGCGATCGTTACATCCGCATCAGCGGGTTCGATTCCAGCCATGGTTGGGAGTCGGTGCGGATTTCGTTTCTGGTCAACCGGCCACCGCATGAGGCGGAATTCGAGCTGGTGCGGCACGAGGTCGGTGGCCGCGCCATCCGCTACAGCACCGTTCGAAAGAACGCCGCGTACGCGTCGCAATAGCCATTCGTCTCCGCGCGGAGCCTTGCTGCTCCAGATCCTTGGCGGACAACTGCTTCGCCGCCGCCCCGCGGCGAAGCCATTTTATTCGAGGCGCCGATGCTTGATGTGCCCACCACCGAAACCGCGTTCGATCTCCGCAAGGAGGCCGAAGCCGCCGGGATCACCGACACGCTGCAACAACTCGAGCAGGAGCTGATCGGCCTGCGGCCGGTCAAGGACCGCGTGCGCCAGATCGCATCGCTGCTGCTGATCGAGCGCATCCGTCAGCGTGCCGGCCTGGCATCGTCGCCGCCGACGCTGCACATGTCGTTCACCGGCAATCCCGGCACCGGCAAGACCACGGTGGCGCTGCGCATGGCGAAGATCCTGCACGGGCTGGGCTTCGTCCGGCGCGGGCAGGTGATCTCGGTGACGCGCGACGATCTCGTCGGGCAATATATCGGCCACACCGCGCCGAAGACCAAGGAGATCCTGAAGAAGGCGATGGGCGGCGTGCTCTTCATCGACGAGGCCTACTACCTGCACCGCCCCGACAACGAGCGCGACTACGGCCAGGAGGCGATCGAGATCCTGCTCCAGGTGATGGAGAACCAGCGCGAGGATCTCGTCGTCATCCTCGCCGGCTACGGCGAGCGGATGACGAGCTTCTTTGCGTCCAATCCAGGCTTCCGCTCGCGGATCGCCCACCACATCGACTTTCCGGACTATGCGGAGGCCGAGTTGCTGGTCATCGCCGAGCTGATGCTCAGGGAGCGTGGCTATCGCTTCTCGGCGTCTGCGCGCGAAGCATTCGAGAAATACATCGCGCTGCGCCGAACCCAGCCGTTCTTCTCCAACGCGCGCTCGATTCGTAATGCGGTCGACCGCATCCGCCTGCGGCAAGCCGATCGCCTTGTCTCCGATCTCGATCGCACGCTGGACATCGCGGACCTCGAAACCATCGATCCCGCTGACGTGCTGGCGAGCCGTGTTTTCAGCGGCGGAGCCGATGCGCGGAGTGCCAAGCCATGACCAAGGAGATCATCATTGCCCCGTCGATCCTGGCCGCTGATTTCGCGCGCCTCGGCGAGGAAGTCGCGGCGATCGACGCGGCCGGCGCCGACTGGATCCATTGTGACGTCATGGATGGCCATTTCGTGCCGAACATCAGTTACGGTGCCGAAATCATCAAGGCGATCCGGCCGGTGACGTCGAAGATATTTGACGTGCATCTGATGATAGCGCCTGTTGATCCCTATCTGGAGGGCTTCGCGAAAGCGGGTGCTGACGTCATCACGGTCCATGCCGAGGCCGGTCCGCATCTCGACCGCTCGCTCCAGGCGATCCGCGCGCTGGGCAAGAAGGCTGGCGTCAGCCTGTGTCCGGTAACTCCCGAGGGCGCGATCGAGTACGTGCTCGATCGTCTCGATCTCGTGCTCGTCATGACCGTCAATCCCGGCTTTGGCGGCCAATCCTTCCTCGACTCCCAGCTCGAGAAGATCAGGCGGGTTCGACGCATGATCGGCGACCGGCCGATCCGGCTCGAGGTCGATGGCGGCATCACGCGAGACAATGCCGCTGCTGTCGCCGCCGCAGGCGCCGATACGCTCGTGGCAGGTTCCGCCGTGTTTCGCGGCAAGAGCAGCGCCGACTATGCCGGCAACATCGCGGCCATTCGGGTCGCGGCGGAGGCCGCTCGGGTTCCCATCCTGCGCGATAGTCCCGCGCGGCCGATGCAGCTCCGAGAGGGCGCGCTTATCCGGTAGACTACGGATGGGACGCGTGACGACGACGTCCCGGTGCTGGTTGTACCAAGGCGTGCCACTTTTCTCCGGGGTTCTACGGAGGATGCCGCGCAAGTCGATCAACTCCTTCAGGCCGGGGTAACCAACGCGCCTGACACGAAAATTCGATTAACGCCCGCGCAATGCTACGCATCGCAATCTGCGGTTTAGGAACGCAAGAGAGCGCGGGGATGCGGATCGAAGAGAATTGCAGGCATGAGGTCTGCACGCGGCGGGGAGCGACGGCATGAGCATGCATCGCTTGTTCGCCGAGCAGCTTCGCTGCGCCACCGATGCGGACGGTCAGGTCCAGCTCGTCAAGCTTGGAGAGCTCGTCAGCGCCGCCTATGAGGCGAGCGACCGCGATCGCCAGCGGATGACCGAGGCGCGCGCGAAGACGCACGGGCAGGTGGAAGAAGACCTGCTGCGGACGCGCGAGTTCCTCGACACCATCGTGGACAACATCCCGATCGCCGTATTCGCAAAGTGCGCGAAGGATTCGCGCTACATCCTGCTCAACCGCGCCGGCGAGGATTACTACGGCCTGCCGCGCGAGCAGATGCTGGGCAGGACGCCCGAGGAAGTCTTTCCGGCGGATGTCGCCCGCATTGTCAACGAACAGGACCGTCGGGTCGTTGCCAGCGGCATGCCGATGTTCCTCGAGGAGCATCTGCTCGAAGTCGGCGTCAAGGGGCACGACCGCGTCATCAACTCACGCAAGATGCTGATCACGGACGCCGCGGGCGAGCCGCAATATCTGGTCGGTGTGATCGAGGACGTCACCGAGCGCATCACCACCCAGGAACGCATCAGCCACCTCGCACATCACGATGCGCTGACCGACCTGCCCAACCGAAGCGCATTCAATGCGGCCCTGAGCGAGCTGCTGGAACGCGCCCAGGAGGCATCGACCAGCTTTGCGGTACTCAGCCTCGATCTCGATCGCTTCAAGGAAGTGAACGATGTGTTCGGCCATCCCGTCGGCGACATGTTGATGCGGGCTGCGGCCGGGCGCCTTGCCGCGGAAGCCGACGGCGGCTTCGTCGCCCGTATCGGCGGCGACGAGTTCATGATCCTGATGCCGGACGATGTCTGCCGCGAAGAGGTGCTGGCGCTCGGCGAACGCCTGGTCGAGGCGATCGGTAACGAGCTCGAGGTCGACGATTATCTCTCTCATGTCGGCTTGAGCGTCGGTATCGCGATCTTTCCGGATGACGGCGTGGACGCGGCAACGCTGCTCGCAAATGCCGATTCGGCGCTCTATCGCGCCAAGCGCGAGGGCCGGGGCCGGGTCTGCTTCTTCGAATCCGAGATGGACCGCGAACTGCGCGACCGCAGGCTGCTATTGCACGATCTGCGGCAGGCGGTGGAGCAGAGCCAGCTGCTCGTCTACTTCCAGCCGCAGGCGCAGATTGACGGCGAGATCATCGGTTTCGAGGCGCTGGTGCGCTGGAACCACCCGACCCGCGGCTTCGTGCCGCCGGACCAGTTCATTCCGCTCGCCGAGGAGAACGGGCTGATCATCCAGATCGGTGAATGGGTCTTGCGCGAGGCGTGCCGCGAAGCGGCGTCCTGGCCGCGGCCGTTGCAGGTTGCGGTCAATTTGTCACCGGTCCAGTTCCAGGCCGGCGACCTCGAACGTTCGATCCACCAGATCCTGCTGGAGACGGGGCTGGCGCCCACGCGGCTCGAGGTCGAGATCACCGAGGGCGTTCTGATCGGCGATTTCACCCGCGCGCTCAACCTGCTGCGGCGGCTGAAGGCGCTCGGCATCCGCATCGCGATGGACGATTTCGGCACCGGTTATTCTTCGCTGTCCTATCTCCAGTCGTTCCCGTTCGACAAGATCAAGATCGACCGCAGCTTCATCTCCGATCTCGACGCGACGCCGCAATCAGCCGAGATCGTCCGCGCGGTCTTGAGCCTTGCGCACGCCTTGAAGATTCCGGTGGTCGCGGAAGGGGTGGAGACCGAAGCGCAGCGGGTGTTCCTCGCGCGCGAGGCCTGCGAGGAGATGCAGGGCTATCTCATTGGCCGGCCGGAACCGATCGAACGGTATCTCGATCTGATCGGGGTGACCGTGGAACGTCGCCTCTCCGCCTAGAGCTGGCAGGCGAGCTGTGCACACAGCAAATGTTTTGCACAACCGCCATCCGCCTGACGTAAATCAGGACCATAAGCCCTGTGAATGCGAGGGAGGCTCTCATGGAGAACGTACGTCGCTACCGGGCGCTGGCATCCCTCTGCCGTCAGCAGGCGGCCTACCGGCCGCTCCAGAACTGGCAACTCCTTGGCCAGGCCGAACATTTCGAACATCTCGCCGAGACCGCGCTGAAGGCGCATTTCGACGCGTGCAATGTTCAGCGTCAAGACGACGCCGCCGCAGCCGCGGTTTGGGAGACGCCCGTCGCAGCTTGAAGCCCTTGTAGCGACCTCGCTAATGCGACATCAGCGTGGGGACCGTCATGGCCTCGAGCATGGCGCGGGTGACGCCGCCGAGCAGGCGTTCCTGCAATCGCGAATGGCCATAGCCGCCCATCACGAGGAGATCGAGGTTCTCGTCGGCCGCCAGTGACAGGATGGTCGGCTGAATGTCAGCGCGCGCGGCCGACAAGCTGGCCGTGCGGGTCGACAAGCCGCGTCGGCCGAGATGCTCTGCCAGATTACGCGCCGAGACGTCGTCGGGAACCGCGTCGGCCTCGTTGATGGTGATGATCACGATCTCCTCGGCGCGAGCCAGGAACGGTGCGGCATCGCGCATCGCGCGGGCGGCGAGGCGGCTGCCGTCCCAGCAGATGCCGATCCGTTTCGGCTTGAATGCCCCACGGAAATTGTACGGCAGGAACAGCACCGGGCCGCCCGCCTGGAACAGGATTTCGCTGGGCACGTCGTTATCGAATGAGCCTTGCGCCGGCTCGGGCTGCAGCACGATGCTGAGATCGTGCAGCCGCGCCATCTCGCCGAGCAAGGCGGCTGCATCCGCCGGGATCGCGCCGAGCGGATGGCATGCAAAGGAAAGGCCGGCGTTCGCGGCTTCGCTCTTGAACACCGTCAGCGCCGCTTCGGCCCGCTCCACCGCGCGCTCACGTTCCATCTCGAACACCGCCGCCACTGCGGCGCCGCCTTCCATCACATAAGCCGCGCTGGTTGCGACATAGCCGACGGCGACGGCGTCAACGTGGGCATTGAGCTGCGCAGCCAGCGAAATCGATCCGTCGATCACGGGGCGCATGGGGCGTTCGGTCGGGACGTGAACGAGAATGTCTTTGTACATGGCGCGGCTCCGATGGACTTCATCCGATCACAGTCTTTCACTTCGCGCGGGGCCTGTGTTGAGCTGCATCAAATGTGCAACTGCGACTTCTGGCCGTGCCGGTGGTCGCAGCAACTTTGCCAAGATTTAACCGGGTGGACGGGACCCCGTAAGGTGACGATGTCCATGTTGGGTCCAAGGCGACTTACCCAGCATGGACATTTCGACATGAAAGACCGCGTCAATTCCGACACCACCTCGTCCCGCACGATCCTGAAGCCGCGCCGGCTTGCGCTGCTCGGCACCGTGGCCGCGCTTGGCGTGGCCGTGCTCGCCAGTTCTCCCGGCTCTTCGCCGCTCGGGATGGCCTCCTTCATCGCGCCGGCCCAGGCCGCCGAGGCTGCCGCGACGCCGCCGGGCTTCGGCGATCTCGTCGGCAAGGTCAAACCCGCCGTCATCTCCGTGCGGGTCAAGATCGACCAGGACAACGACAAGAGTGCGATGCTGCAACAGAATCGGATGGAACCCGACGAGGATTCGCCGCTCGACCAGTTCTCCCGGCAGTTCGGCTTCCGTGGCCCGGGCGGCATGAATGGCATGCCGCGTCAGCGCCACCAGACGATCACCGGTGAAGGCTCCGGTTTCTTCATCTCCGCCGACGGCTATGCCGTGACCAACAACCACGTCGTCGATCACGCTACGTCGGTGCAGGTGACGATGGACGACGGCACGGTCTACACCGCGAAGGTGGTCGGCACCGATCCCAAGACCGATCTTGCGCTGATCAAGGTCGATGGCAAGAAGGACTTTCCGTTCGTCAAATTCTCCGACCAGAAGCCGCGGATCGGCGACTGGGTGGTCGCGGTCGGCAACCCCTTCGGTCTCGGCGGCACCGTGACCGCCGGCATCGTCTCGGCCAGCGGCCGCGATATCGGCAACGGCCCCTATGACGATTTCATCCAGATCGACGCGCCGATCAACAAGGGCAATTCCGGCGGTCCGGCCTTCGACATGAGCGGCAACGTGATCGGCGTGAACACCGCGATCTTCTCGCCCTCGGGCGGTTCGGTCGGGATCGGCTTCGACATTCCGGCCTCGACGGCGAAGCTCGTCGTCGCACAGTTGAAGGACAAGGGCGCGGTGACGCGCGGCTGGCTCGGCGTGCAGGTGCAGCCGGTGACCGCCGAGATCGCCGACAGCCTCGGCCTCAAGGACGCGCGCGGCGCGATCGTCGACAACCCGCAGGACGGCAGCCCGGCGGCCAAGGCCGGCATCGAGGCGGGTGACGTCATCACCGCCGTCAACGGTACTGCGGTCAAGGACTCCCGTGATCTCGCCCGAACCATCGCCACGCTGGCGCCGGGGAGCTCGGTGAAGCTCGATGTCTTCCACAAGGGGGACAGCAAGACCGTGACGTTGGCGCTTGGCGAGTTGCCGAACGAGCAGCAGGCAAAGTCCGATGAGGGCAAGGCGCAGCCGAACGTCGGCTCGCCGCGCCTCGGGCTCAGCCTGGCTCCGGCCGGCGACGTCCAGGGCGCGGGCCAGAAGGGCGTCGTCGTCACCGAGGTCGACCCGCAGGGGCCGGCCGCGCAACGCGGCATCCAGACCGGCGACGTCATCCTCAATGTCGGCGGCAAGCCCGTCGCCAATGTCGGCGAGGTCCGCGCCGAGCTGGCGCAGGCCAAATCGTCCGGCAAGAACAGCGTGCTGTTGCAGGTGAAGAGTGCGGAGGCGACCCGGTTCGTCGCGGTGCCGCTCGCGTAAGCCGAGCTCGTCCAGCGTAAATCCAAGAAGGCGGCCCTCGGGCCGCCTTTTCGCGTGCGCATCCGAGATACCCACAGGCTGCCGATAACATTCGCGTTAACGGCAGCAATCATGACCGGTTCGTCCGAAAAAGCCTCGTTCGATCGTCACAGTTCGGATGCGTGTTGGGCTTTGGCGCCAATGACGACGCCAAGGCGAATTGCAGGAGTGGAACTCCGAACGTCGGGCCGTCCTGTGGAGCCTGACGTTTGCATTTGATCGGTGCCGACATGGATCGATTGAAGCTCTCGCTGAGGTGTGCGCTGCTGGCAGCGCCGATCGTGATGACGACCGGAAGTGCGCTCGGGCGCGACGATGGCCGCTACGCCAATTCAGCTCTCAAACCCTGGTTCGACAGCCTTCGCAGCCATCTCGGCCCGTGCTGCTCGGATGCAGACGGATTTGCGGTATCCGATCCCGATTGGGAATCGCATGACGGACACTACCGCGTGCGGCTCGACGGGCAGTGGGTCGACGTGCCTGACGAGGCTGTCATCACCGAGCCGAACCGTGCCGGCCGCACCATGGTGTGGCCGGTCAAAACCGCGTTCGGGATATCCATCCGCTGTTTCATGCCGGGCAGCATGATCTGACGCTGCGTCACCGTTTGCTGGATTTGCGCTTCGAGCTCTTCGTCGTCTTCTTGGTTGTCTTCCCAGCTGTTTTCTTGGTCGTCTTTCGCTTCGACGCCTTCTTCGGGACTTTCTTGCCCTTCGCGCGCGCTTCCGACAGGCCGATTGCGATCGCCTGCTTGCGGCTCTTCACGCGTCCACCACGGCCGCCAGGGCCGCTTTTCGCGACGCCCTTCTTGTAACGACGCATCTCCCGCTCGACATCATCGCCGGCGCTGCGGGAATAACGGCGCTTCGTTGCCTTGCGTGCCATCGACTCTCTCCCTTGGCCAAGGGAAAGAACCGTAGCGCTGACGCAACGTTCCAGGCGCGCGCCTCAGAACGAGTTCGCCAGCTCGATCTCCGCCTCGAGCACCTGGATGCGGTGTGCGGCCTCGGCGGAGGACAGATCCCGATTGTATTGCGCGGGCTGATAGGCCTCCTCGCTCAGCCGCTTCAACCTCAGGCCCTGTGCCCGCGTCATCTGCCCCGCGAGGAAAGCCCTGGCGTCATATTTACCCTGAACCTGCATCTGACCTCTCCGTTCTGGAATCGTGGCTTGACTATATGTTCTTATTTTGTTCTAACAAGCCATGGACAACAGAATTAATGAAATGCGGCGTAAAATCAGTGCCTTGAGGCTGGCGATGGCCGATGTCGAGGCGTCTGTGCGCGAGCTCGTCGAGCGCGATCGCGACTGCACGGAAAAGGCCCTGGCGCAGATGGATCTGCGCCGGAAAATCAACCTGCTGATCGGCGAATGGAAGGCTGCCGGCGGCGGCGATGTCCTGCCTGACGTCCGCGACCGGGTGCGCCTTCGTCCCGTCAAGACAGCCAGCAATCCCCTGCGTGCGATCGCGCGCCGCTGAAGGCTTTGGGAGCGCGCGTTGCGTGTTGATCGCGGGTTCCATTCTCATGAAAGATTTGTCATTCGCCGCTTCATCCGACGTTCATGCCGGTCTTGCGAGGATGAACCGCATCAACACGGGAACTCCGATATGGGTAAGGTCGTCTTTCTCTATCGCTCGCTGGCCTATCGCAACGCGGCCGCGGACATGCTGCGCAAGGCACGCAAGCTGCCGCGCGGCGCCGAGCGGAGCGCAGCCCGACGCTACGCGCGGGCGCTGCGCGATCTCTCGCAAACGGAAGCATGGCTGGAAGGACGTCTCGCCGACGAGTCTCGGCCGATGACGCGTATGAGGGTCGTCGCGTCGCGCTAACCTGAAGCCCGCTGAAGAGCTTCGGAGGGAGCCGCGTCGAACTTTCCCGGGGTGGTCGGCGAAACGCCCTTCCGCGTCAGCGGCACCTCGAGACGGCACAACAGGCCTTCGGGCCGCCAGTTGAATTCCGCCTGTCCGCCGAGCTGGGACTCGACACTGGCAAGAAGGCTCCGCGTACCGAAGCCGCGGGACTTCGGTGTGCCCACCAGCGGACCGCCGGTCTCGTCCCAAGTCAGCGTGAGATGGTCGTCCTCGACCTGCCAGCCGATCGCGAGCCGTCCCGACCGCGTCGACAGCGCGCCATACTTCGCCGAGTTGGTGAAGAGCTCATGCAGCGCCAGCGCCAGCGTCTGCGCGGTCGCCGGCAGCAACTGAACCTCGGGACCCGCCAGCTTGATCTGGCCGCCGAGCGAATAGGGTGCAAGTTCCTCATCGATCAGCTTGGAGAGCTCGGCGCCTTGCCAGCTCGACAGTGACAGGATCGTGTGGACGCGCGCCAGCGCATTGATGCGTCCCTCGACGGCGTTGACATAAGCCTTGACCTCGTCGGCACGGGTGAGGCGCACGATCGATTGCGCCAGCGCCAGCGCATTCTTGGCGCGATGGTCGACCTCGCGGGCCAGCAGATTCTGTCTCTCTTCCGCGCGCTTTCGTTCGGTGATGTCCACGGTTACGCCGCTCACCCGCACGACGCGGCCGCTCGGGTCCAGCGTGGCAGCCGCGGTGCCGACGCACCAGCGCACCTCGCCGTCGGGACGGCTGACGCGAAACTCTCCTTCATAGGCGTGCGTCCCCGTATTGAACGCGGCAATAGCCTGACTGAACTGGTCGGCATCATCAGGGTGCAGCAACGCCTGGATGTTCGCCGAGGTGACGTTGAAGCTCTCGGGCGTCACGCCAAAAATGCGATACTGGCCGTCGTCCCACATCCAGTCGCCGTTGACCCAGTCCCAGTCCCAGGACCCCATCTTGCCGGCGGCAATCGCCATGCTGCGCCGCTCTTCGCTTTCGCGCAGCCTTGCGGTGGAGTTCTCCAGCTCCGCCGTGCGGGCGCGCACGCGGTCCTCGAGATCCTGGTTCAACCGTTCAAGCTCGCGGGTCTTGCGATAAAGCTCGGCGAACACCTTGACCTTGGCGCGCAGCACCTCCGGCACGACCGGGACCGGAACGTAGTCGACCGCGCCCATTTCGTAGCCGCGCAACCGGTCGATGTCGCTGACCTGGATCGCCGAGATGAAGATCATCGCGGTCTTCTGGAAGCGCGGATGCTCGCGAATCATCGCGGCGAGCTCGAAGCCGTCGAGCTCGGGCATGCAGACGTCGACCAGAATCACCGCGATCTCGGTCTTGAGCAGCACCTCCAGCGCCTCGCGGCCCGACGAGGCGGTCACGAGGTTCTCGCCGAGCTCCTTCAGGATCACCTCATAGGCGAGCAGCTTGGCCGGCTGGTCGTCGACGAGGAGGATGTTGACCTTTTCGTGGTCCATTCGCAGGTCCAAACTCAACGGTGCAGCCACATGCGGATCGCAAGCAGCAATTGGTCGGTGTTGACGGGTTTGGCGAGGTAGTCGGACGCGCCGGCCTCCAGGCATTTCTCGCGGTCGCCCTTCATCGCCTTGGCGGTCAGTGCGATGATCGGCAGGCGGGCGAAGGCCGGGTTTTCGCGAATGACGCCGATGGTCTGGTAGCCATCCATCTGCGGCATCATGATGTCCATCAGCACGATGGCGATCTCCGGGTTGGATTCGACCAGCGTCACCGCCTCACGGCCCGTCGTCGCCGTCAGCACCTTCATGCCGCGGCGTTCCAGCACGCTCGACAGCGCGAATATGTTCCGGGCGTCGTCGTCGACGAGCAGGGCGGTCTTGCCGATCAGGTCCTCGTCGGAACTGTTCAGCTTCTCCAGCATGCGCTGTTTCTCGACCGGCAGTTCCGTGATCACGCGATGCAGGAACAGCGCGGTCTCGTCGAGCAGACGCTCCGGCGACTCCACGCCCTTCACCACGATGCTGCGCGCCATGGTGTGAAGCTCGGCATCCTCTTCCGCCGAGAGTTCCCGGCCGGTGAAGACCACAACCGGAATGTTCGATAGCGTCTCATCGTTGCGGATCTGGTCGAGCACATCAAAGCCGCTCATGTCGGGCAGCCGCAGGTCGAGCACCACGCAGTCGCAGGGCTCCTCGCGCAGCGTCGATAGCGCGCCGGCGCCGGTATCGCTCGTCACGATCTCGATGTCGTCGTGATGCAGCAACTCGCGGATCGACATCTGCTCGGCCTCGTTGTCCTCGACGATCAAGAGCCGCTTGCGCCGCGGCCGCGCATATTCCTTGATCTGCGTCAGCGCGGCGGAGACCCCTTCGGTCGTGGTCGGCTTGTTGACGAAGGAGAAGGCGCCGCGCGCCAGGGCGTGCTGGCGGTCCTCGTCGAGCGTGATGATCTGCACGGGGATGTGGCGGGTCAGCGGATTGTGCTTGAGCTGGCTCAGCACCGTCCAGCCCAGCATGTCCGGCAGGAACACGTCGAGCGAGACAGCCCGCGGCTGGTACTGCTTGGCAAGCTCCAGCGCCTCCGCGCCCTGCGCGGCGACCAGAACCTTGAATCCCTTGTCGCGCGCGAGGTCGACCAGAATACGCGCATAGTGCGGATCGTCCTCGACGATGAGCAGGATGCTGTCGCCGGGTTCCAGGTTGAGCCTGTCGTCGGCAATCTGCTCGATGACGCGTTGCTGCTCGGGCGTGGCGGGCTGCAATGCCGGTGGTTGATTGTGCTGCTGCGGCGCAGGCGGACGCGGCGCCAGTGTTGGGCCCGAATATTTCAGGGGCAGATACAGCGTGAAGGACGAGCCCTTGCCGGGCGCGCTGCGCAGATGGATTTCACCGCCGAGCAGGCCTGCGAGCTCGCGGCTGATGGCAAGGCCGAGGCCGGTGCCGCCGTATTTGCGGCTGGTGCCGGCGTCGGCCTGCTGGAACGCCTCGAAGATCAGCTTCTGCTTCTCCAGGGGAATGCCGATGCCGGTGTCGGACACTTCGAACGCGATCACGGCCGGAGCCGAGTTCAGCACCGGATGATCCGTGCCCCAGCCGCCGACAGCGGCGGCGACCTTCAGGCGCACCTCGCCTTCGGCGGTGAACTTGAAGGCGTTGGAGAGCAGGTTCTTCAGGACCTGCTGCAGGCGCTTGGAGTCGGTGACGATGCTGCGCGCGAGGTTCGGATCGACGTCGATCTTGAACGACAGATTGCGGTTCTCCGCCTCGTGCCGGAACGGCCGCCCGACGGTCTCGAGCAGGTTCGCCGTCAGGATTTCCTCGGCATCGACAGTCACCGTACCGGACTCGATCTTGGAGAGATCGAGAATGTCGCTGATCAGGTTGAGCAAGTCGGTGCCGGCGCCGTGGATGGTGCGGGCGAATTCGACCTGCTTGCCCGTGAGGTTGCCGTCCGGGTTGTCGGTGAGCTGCTGACCCAGGATCAGGATCGAGTTCAGCGGCGTGCGCAGCTCGTGGCTCATATTGGCGAGGAATTCGGACTTGTACTTCGAGGTCAGTGCGAGCTCGGTTGCCTTTTCCTCCAGCGCGCGGCGGGCCTGCTCGATTTCCTGGTTCTTGCGCTCGACCTCGACGTTACGCTCGGCGAGCTGTTGCGCTTTCTGCTCGAGCTGGTCGTTGGTCTGCTGCAATTCGCGCTGCTGGGTCTGGAGCTCACCGGCGAGCTGCTGCGACTGCTTGAGCAGACCTTCGGTCTGCATCGTCGCCTCGATCGAGTTGAGCACGATGCCGATGGAATCGGTGAGCTGCTCCAGGAAGGTCATCTGCGAGGTCGTGAAGGAGGTGAGCGAGGCAAGCTCGATCACGGCCTTGACCTGGCCTTCGAACAGCACCGGCAGCACGACGAGGTTCTTCGGTGCGACGCGGAACAGCGCCGAATTGATCGGCACCACGTCGGCCGGAATGTCGGCGATGACGCGGGGCCGCCTGTCGAGCGCGCACTGGCCGATCAGGCCGTCGCCGAATGGCAGCACGCGCTGGTACGGGTAGATGCCGTCGCCGGCATAGGAGGCGAGCAGCACGAGCTGCGGATTGTCCTCGTTCTCGACCTGGTAGATCACGCCGGTATGAGCGTTCACCAGCGGCGATAATTCGGTGAGCAGCAGCCGGCCGACGGTGGCGAGGTCGCGCTGGCCCTGAAGCATGTTGGTGAACTTGGCGAGGTTGGTCTTCAACCAGTCCTGCTCGGTGTTCACGTCCGTCGTCAGACGGAGGTTCGTGATCATCGTGTTGATGTTGTCTTTCAGCTCGGCGACCTCGCCGCGGGCATCGACCTGGATCGATCGTGTCAAATCGCCCTTGGTCACGGCGGTTGCCACTTCCGCGATCGCGCGCACCTGCGAGGTGAGGTTGGCCGCCAACAGGTTGACGTTGCCGGTGAGGTCCTTCCAGGTGCCTGCCGCACCCGGCACGTCGGCCTGGCCGCCGAGCCGTCCCTCGACGCCGACCTCGCGCGCCACCGAGGTCACCTGGTCGGCGAAGGTCGCAAGGGTCTCGGTCATGTTGTTGATGGTGTCGGCGAGTGCCGCGACCTCGCCCTTCGATTTCACGGTGAGGTTCTGCTTGAGATCGCCGTTGGCGACCGCGGTCACCACCTTGACGATGCCGCGGACCTGCTCGGTCAGGTTCGCCGCCATGAAGTTGACGGTGTCGGTGAGGTCCTTCCAGGTGCCGGCGACGCCGGGCACCTGTGCCTGGCCGCCGAGCTCGCCTTCGGTGCCGACCTCACGCGCCACGCGGGTGACTTCGCCGGCGAAGGCGTTGAGCTGGTCCACCATGGTGTTGATGGTGTTTTTCAGCTCGAGGATTTCGCCCTTCACGTCCACGGTGATCTTGCGGGACAAATCGCCGCGCGCGACGGCCGTGGTGACCTCGGCGATGTTGCGGACCTGCGTGGTGAGGTTCGCGGCCAGCAGGTTGACGTTGTCGGTGAGGTCCTTCCAGGTGCCGCCGACGCCGGGCACGACGGCCTGACCGCCGAGACGTCCTTCAGTGCCGACCTCGCGCGCCACGCGCGTCACTTCGGCGGCGAAGGAGCGGAGCTGCTCCACCATGGTGTTCAGGGTGTCCTTCAGCAGCAGGATCTCGCCGCGCACGTCCACCGTGATCTTCTTCGAGAGGTCGCCGCCGGCGATCGCGGTGGCGACCTCGGCGATGTTGCGGACCTGGGCCGTCAGGTTGGAGGCCATGAAGTTGACGTTGTCGGTGAGGTCCTTCCAGGTGCCGGCGACGCCGGACACCTCGGCCTGGCCGCCCAGCTTGCCTTCGGTGCCGACCTCGCGCGCCACGCGCGTCACTTCGCCGGCGAAGGCGTTGAGCTGGTCCACCATGGTGTTGATGGTGTTCTTCAGCTCGAGGATTTCGCCCTTCACGTCCACGGTGATCTTGCGGGACAAGTCGCCGCGCGCGACGGCGGTGGTCACTTCGGCGATGTTGCGGACCTGGGCGGTGAGGTTGCCCGCCATCGAGTTCACGGAGTCGGTCAGGTCCTTCCAGGTGCCGGCGACGCCGGGCACGTTGGCCTGGCCGCCCAGCCGTCCTTCGGTGCCGACCTCGCGCGCGACGCGCGTCACCTCCCCCGCGAAGCGGTTGAGCTGGTCGACCATCGTATTCAACGTGTCCTTGAGCTGAAGGATTTCGCCGCGCACGTCGACGGTGATCTTGCGCGACAGGTCGCCGCCGGCGATCGCGGTCGCGACCTCGGCGATGTTGCGGACCTGGGCGGTGAGGTTGCCGGCCATCGAGTTGACGGAGTCCGTCAAATCCTTCCAGGTGCCGGCGACGCCGGGCACGTCGGCCTGGCCGCCGAGCTTGCCGTCGGTGCCGACCTCGCGCGCGACGCGCGTGACTTCGCCGGCAAAGGCGTTGAGCTGGTCGACCATGGTGTTGAGCGTTTCCTTCAGCTGAAGGATTTCGCCCGACACGTTCACGGTGATCTTCTTGGACAGGTCGCCCTTGGCGACCGCGGTCGCGACTTCTGCGATGTTGCGGACCTGGCCGGTCAGGTTCGAGGCCATCGAGTTGACGGAGTCCGTCAGATCCTTCCACGTGCCGCCGACGCCGCGCACGACGGCCTGACCGCCCAGCTTGCCTTCGGTGCCAACCTCGCGCGCGACGCGCGTGACTTCGCCGGCGAAGGCGTTGAGCTGGTCCACCATGGTGTTGATGGTGTCCTTCAGCTCCAGAATCTCGCCGCGCGTGTCCACTGTGATCTTCTTGGAGAGGTCGCCGCCGGCGACGGCGGTCGTCACCTCGGCGATGTTGCGGACCTGCGCGGTCAGGTTCGACGCCATCGAGTTGACGCTTTCCGTGAGGTCCTTCCAGGTGCCGGCGACGCCGAGCACGTTGGCCTGACCACCGAGCCGGCCCTCCGTGCCGACTTCGCGCGCAACGCGCGTGACTTCGCCGGCGAACGCATTGAGCTGGTCCACGCAGGTGTTGAGCGTTTCCTTCAACTGAAGGATTTCACCCGAGACGTTCACAGTGATCTTCTTGGAGAGGTCGCCGCCGGCGATCGCGGTGGCGACGTCTGCAATGTTGCGGACCTGCGCGGTCAGGTTCGACGCCATGAAGTTGACGTTGTCGGTGAGGTCCTTCCAGGTGCCGGCCACGCCCGGCACCTGGGCCTGGCCGCCGAGCTTGCCTTCGGTGCCGACCTCGCGCGCGACGCGTGTCACTTCCGAGGCGAACGAGTTGAGCTGGTCCACCATGGTGTTGATGGTGTCCTTCAGCTCCAGGATTTCGCCGCGCACGTCGACCGTGATTTTGCGCGACAGGTCGCCGCGCGCCACGGCGGTCGTCACGTTGGCGATGTTGCGCACCTGGGCGGTGAGGTTGCCGCACATCGCGTTGACGGAGTCGGTGAGGTCCTTCCAGGTGCCGGCGACGCCGGGCACGATCGCCTGGCCGCCGAGCTTGCCGTCGGTGCCGACCTCGCGCGCCACGCGCGTCACTTCGGAGGCAAAGGAGCGCAGCTGATCCACCATCGTGTTGATGGCTTCCTTGAGCTGGAGGATCTCGCCGCGGACGTCCACCGTGATTTTCTTCGACAAGTCGCCGTTCGCCACCGCGATCGTCACCTCGGCGATGTTGCGAACCTGGTTGGTCAGATTGTTCGCCATCGAGTTGACGCTCTCGGTGAGGTCCTTCCAGACGCCCGTCACTTCCGGCACCTGGGCCTGGCCGCCGAGCTTGCCCTCGGTGCCCACCTCGCGCGCCACGCGCGTCACCTCGGAGGTGAACACGCCGAGCTGCTTGATCATGGTGTTGACGATGGTCGCCGACTGCAGGAATTCGCCGCGCAGCGGGCGGCCGTCGACGTCGAGCTTGACGGTCTGGAGCAGGTCGCCTTGCGCCACGGCGGCGACCGCACGCGTGACCTCGCGCGTCGGCCACAACAGATCGTCGATCAGCGTGTTGACCGAGCCTTCCATGTCGGCCCACGAGCCGCTCGCGAGGCCGAACTTGACGCGCTGGCGGGTCTTGCCCTCACGTCCGACGACCTGGCCGACCAGCTCGAGCTGTTGCGCCATGCGCTGGTTGGCGGCGATGATTTCGTTAAGCGTATCGGCGATCTTGCCGTCGATGCCGAGGTAGTCGCCGCTCATCCGCACCGAGAAATCGCCGCTGCGCATCGCCTGCAAGGCGAGCAGCAATTCCGGCCGGGAATCCGGCTCCGACATACCGTTGTTTTTTGGCTTTGGGACGCGACGACCGGAGCGTGATGCAGTTCCGGGATCGAGGTCGCTCATACTAATTCCCCCGCTGCGTCGGCCGAATCCCCGGCGCGACGCGATTGATCAAACTAGAGCGGCAGCCAAATTCGAAATCAAGCGCCAAGGCTGCGGCGCGAGAAATTGGAACCTGCTTAGCTCAGCCCGGCCAAAACAACCGAGGGAACAACGATTGGTTCCATCGAATTCCAGAAAAAATTCCGCCCCTTAGCAGGGTTCCCGGCTCAGCTAATTACTTGTCCGCCATCGTCCGCTCGGCGTCCCTCACCTGCGAGCGCAGCAAGGGGAGCTGCTCGCGGGCAAAATCGGCAAGCGCCGCATTGTCGGGCGCCTTCAGATAGCGCTCCAGCAGGCCGATCGCGGTCTCGTATTCAGGAATCTGCGCGGCGAAGAAGGTGCGAACGTACGCAGGTCCTTCCGAATCGTCGGGCTCAGCGAGGCTTGTGCCGGCCATGGTCTTGCCGACGTGTGGCTCGGCACCGATCGCCACTTGAATTTCCTTCAGGGCCTTGTCGCGCCTGACTGCCTCGTCGGCGCGCAGGGCGGCGAGGTTCTTCACCTCCGCATTGCCCTTCAGGTCGGCACTCTCCAGCAAAGCTTGCTGGAAGCGGCCGAACGTATAGAGGCCGACGATGACATCCGTTGCGGTCGGCGGGCGCTGGCCGTCTGTTCGCTCACCGGTGTTGTCGGCGAACGCCCCGGTGATGACGAATAGCAGGATGATTGCGACAAGAATCCTCATCGATATCCAATGATCGAAGGCGTGCGAGGTTCCCGTTACGTTACGATGCGGTAAGGGCGGTTGCGACGCCAGGGTTCCGTCCCCAACTGTTCATGATGAAACAGTCTGACATCTTCAGGGACAACGCCGACAACTGCCTTCAGCTCGCCGAGCGCGCCGAAGGCCAACCCACACACAAGCGCTACTCGCGGATGGCGGAGGCGTGGATGGCGCTTGCAAACGAGCAGGACTGGCTCGACGGCGAAATCCCTCCCGTCAAGGTTCGGGTCCTCCAAACGCAGGATGCCTGATCTCGTTCTCGTGACTCCGCGTGTGAGACCACTCACGGACTGCAAGCGACCAATCCAGGATCATCTGGGAATAGTCGATCGCTTTTTCCACAAGGAGGTTTTGCAATGGCTCCACGTCTTGCTCTTCTCTCACTCGTTCTCGCCTTCGGCGTCTCGGTCGCGTTCGCGACAGTGACAACGGTCCGCCAGGTGCATCAGGAAAATGCATCTGCCGCGACCCACGCCGTGCATAGCTAGCGAAGCTTCTCCCGCGTCCCGGAACATTCGAGGCGTCCGCGCGTGAGGCGACGCGCGATCCCAAGCTGAACGACGACAGCAAGACGCCGGGCTCCGGCATGACGCCGGATGATGCCGGCGCCGCGCCGAGCGGCTAGGGCATGATCCGGAAGATCATGCTCCAGAAATAGAGCCGGGAACGAATCCTCGCGCGAAGAGTCGACAGATTGCTTCCGGTTATCATGCCCCCGGTGAGCCGGAAGCAATCTCCAAGGACGGCCCTGGCACCCACCGTGCCGGGGTCGTTTGCTTGTGTGAGAGCGCACTCAATCCTCGGCATCACTCTCGGATTTTCCCGGCGCGTGTCCCTCCGGACCGCGGCCGAAGACACCAAATTCGCTGGATTTGACGCCCGTTGATGAGCCGATGTTGGTCTCGATGCCTGCGGATGCCAGTCCGAATTTGAGCAGCTCGCGAACCGCAGCGGCGCGCGTCGGCATGCGGTGCTTGAACCGGAAATCATCAACCGCAGCCAGCTCTTCCGGGGAAAGCATCACTTGAAGCCGCTCGGCGCGAAGGTCGTTCATGGTCGATCACGCATCGTGAGTAAGTTGAGCAATTTGCTAAACGCGCCAATTTGCTGCGAGTTCCCTAGGAGTCCGCAAAGGTGTCGATTGAGTAGGATAATCAAATAAAATCAATAAGTTATATCTTGAAATGCCTCTCGCTCAGGCGCATCTTTGGGAAAAGGGAGACAGCCCATGACAGACAAAGTCAGGTTACCCCGCCAGCTTTCTGAAGAGCCCGAACCGCCGCAGCCGGTGCGTCCGAGCCATCAGAAGGTGATCGAACAAGTCGAGCGCTGGGCCAACAGCCCGGGCCTGCAACCCCCGAGGATGGACGATGCGACGACGATCTGAGCCCCATACATTCGAGCAACGTCTGGAAGCCCAGAGGCTGCGACTCGAGCGCGAGCTCGCAAGTTTGCCAGTTGGCATTGAGCGCGATTGCGTTGCCGCGCGTATTGAGCGGCTTCACGCCGCGGCCGAGATGTTCGACTTTCTGTCGCCGCGTGAATCATCCGCATTCTCTCACTAGGTTCGCTTCTTTGCGTCGCACTTTGGCTCACGATGCGGTTTGGAACGATCATTTCCAAGTCCGGTTGATCCACGGATTGGCGAATGGAGAATCGAAATGATGAACCAGGGTGAGTTGGACCGGAGCGAAATGGGCCGCCTGATCGGCAGCGACAAGGTCGAGGGAACATCGGTCTACGGCGCGGATCGCAACAAGATCGGTTCGATCGAGCGCGTGATGATCGACAAGGTCAGTGGCAAGGTATCCTACGCCGTGCTCGGCTTCGGTGGCTTCCTGGGCCTCGGGAACGATCACTATCCCTTGCCCTGGCAGTCGCTGAAATACGACACCGAGCTTGGCGGTTACCTCACCGGCATTACCGCCACGGCGCTCGAAGGCGCGCCGAAATACGGCGAACGCAGCGACTGGAACTGGGGAGACGACGCCGCGGTTCGCGGCATCAACGCCTATTACGGTGTTCCCTTCGCATAGACGCTTTGCTCCGTGGGAAGTCCGATGACCTGCGGTGCATCAGCGGGCAGCCTCAGTTAGCCCGACGGCTTCCCTCCGCCCCGGCCCTGCATGCACATGCACCTGCCTGGCATGCAGCGGCTCGCCGCATTCCGAGCACACCATCACGGGATCGAACAGTTTGCCGCAGGTCTTGTGCTCGTGCAGCAGCGGGCGGCCGCGCTCGTCGCCCATGTGGGCGTCGCCCCAATGCACCATCGCCATGATGATCGGGTAGAGGTCGAGCCCCTTCTGCGTCAGGATGTATTCGTAGCGCTTGGGCGCCTCCGAATAGGGCGCGCGGCGCAGGATGCCAAAGCGGACCAGCTTCTTCAGCCGCTCCGAGAGCAGATGCCGGGTGATCTGGAGCGAGGACTGAAATTGCTCGAACCGGCGCACGCGCAAGAAGCATTCACGCAGGATCAGCAGCGTCCATCGATCGCCGATCACAGCGACGGTGCGGGAAAGCGAGCAGGGCTCTTCGTCCAGCGTGTCCCACTTCATGGTCCGGTCTCCGGCCCTATAGTAAGTCAGAAAAAGGAACTGACTTGAATGGTCAGCGATATTTCAGCCTGAATCTATCAGCTGATCTCCAAGTTTGACAGTTCTATTTTAGAACTATAGCCTCTGCCTCAATCAATTCTCTCTCCGGAGGAGGCAGCCTTGCCCAAGCGAAATTCGACAGCCGCCGTGATCGGGGCCGGCGATTTCATCGGCTCCGAGATCGCCAGGAAATTCGCCGCTGAAGGTTTTTCGGTCTTCGCCGGCCGCCGCAACGGCGACAAGCTGGCGCCGCTGGTGAAGGACATCGAGGCTGCCGGCGGCGAGATCCACGCCCGGTCGCTCGATGCGCGCAAGGAAGAAGAAGTCATCTCCTTCCTTAACGACGCCGACGCGCATGCACCGCTGGAGGTCTGCATCTTCAACGTCGGCGCCAACGTCAATTTTCCGATCCTCGACACCACCGAGCGCGTGTTCCGCAAGGTCTGGGAGATGGCCTGCTATTCCGGCTTCCTGGCGGGCCGCGAAGCTGCGCGGCTGATGCTGGCGCGCGGCGGCGGCAAGATCTTCTTCACCGGCGCGACCGCAAGCTTGCGCGGCGGCGGCGGTTTTGCGGCGTTTGCCAGCGCCAAGTTCGGGCTGCGCGCGGTAGCGCAGGCGATGGCCCGCGAGCTCGGGCCGAAGAACATTCACGTCGCCCATCTCATCATCGATTCCGGCGTCGACACCGAATGGGTGCGGCAGCGCCGTCTCGAGGCGCTCGGCCCGAATGCGCTCGACAATCCCGATCTGCTGATGCCGCCGTCGGCGGTGGCGGACTCCTATTGGCAGCTCTATCAGCAGCCCAAGAGCGCCTGGACTTTCGAGATGGAGATCCGCCCCTTCGGCGAGAAATGGTGACCGCGACACGGAAGTCCGGCTAGACTGATCTAAGCCCAAGCAAAATTCCGGGAGGTACTGAAGTGAAGACCGCGATCACCGAACTGTTCGGCATCGAGCATCCCATCATCCAGGGCGGCATGCATTTCGTCGGTTTTGCCGAGCTGGCCGCTGCCGTCTCCAATGCCGGCGGGCTCGGCATCATCACCGGTCTCACGCAGAAGACGCCGGAGCTGCTTGCCAAGGAGATCGCGCGCTGTCGCGACATGACGGACAAGCCGTTCGGCGTGAACCTGACGTTCCTGCCGACCTTCTCGGCGCCGCCCTATCCGGAATACATCGCGGCCATCGTCGAAGGGGGCGTCAAGTCCGTGGAGACCGCGGGCCGCAGTCCGGAAGCCTACATGCCCGCGCTGAAGGCGGCCGGGATCAAGGTGATCCACAAATGCACGTCGGTTCGCCATTCGCTGAAGGCCGAGCGGATCGGCTGTGATGCCGTCAGCGTCGACGGTTTTGAGTGCGGCGGTCATCCCGGCGAGGACGACATTCCCAACATGATCCTGCTGCCGCGCGCGGCGGAGGAATTGAAGATCCCGTTCGTCGCCTCCGGCGGCATGGCCGACGGACGCAGCCTCGTCGCCGCGCTGTCGCTCGGCGCGGCCGGCATGAACATGGGCACGCGTTTCATCGCGACCAAGGAAGCGCCTGTCCATCAGAACGTGAAGAACGCGCTGGTCGCGGCGACCGAGCTCGACACCCGTCTGATCATGCGCAGCTTGCGCAACACCGAGCGTGTCCTGAAGAATGCCAATGTCGATCGCCTGCTCGAGATCGAGCGCGAGAAGGGCGACAAGCTCACGATCGACGACATCCACGACCAGGTGGCGGGCGTCTATCCCAGGATCATGCTGGACGGGCAGATGGACGCTGGCGCCTGGAGCTGCGGCATGGTTGCCGGCCTCATCCACGACATCCCAACCTGCAAGGAACTGGTCGATCGCATCATGGCCGAGGCGGAACAGATCATCCGCAGCCGCCTGATGGGGTTCCTGGACGGAACGGGACCAGCGCGAAAGGTCGCCTGACACCGCCAAACCTCTTAACCACGGCGGCACTTGACCGCTGGAATTGCGCGCGACGCCTCCTAAATAAGGGTAAATTAGCCCTTTCATAAATGATTTCAGGAGGCGTCCGTGGTCCTGAAGAGCGTTTATCTTGCTGCTGCCGTTGCCCTCGTCCTCGCGGGTGGCGGCCTCGCGCGTGCAGACGACTACAAGCCCAATGAATATCTCGGCCTCGATCTCTCCAAGGCGGTGCTGTCTCCGAAGCGGCTCGGGCCCGAGACGCAATTCGCGCCGGTCGCACTCGAGGCGCGCGGCGGCAATGACGCGCAGGCGCGCGCCGAGCCGGTCGGCGTGCCGAAGAAGGTCGCCGCCCAGCGCGTGAATGTGTCCGAGCCAAAGATCGCGCATGCCAGAAGCGCCCAGCCGCGCGGCGCAGCGCGCACCAGGCTCGCGCATCGCCATGGCAATCCGCTGGACGCGCAGGCGATGGACACCCGGATCCAGACCTGGCCGTGTCGTTCCGGCGGCATCTGCAGCTGGAAGCGCTAGTCGGTCTGAGGCCGTCATCCCCGCGTCGCAAAACCGTAGGCCCGGAGTCAAGAAACCGTAAGCCGGGAGTCAAGGAGCGCAGGCACCTTCCGTCGGGATTCGACGAAAGTTTCCTGAATGGCAACGCTCCGCGCCCCGCGCGCCTGGACCCGGCGGCAGTTCCTGGTCCGCTCCACCTCAAGTCTCGCCATCGCTGCGCTTGCGAAACCCTCGATCAGTCGTGCCGCCGACCGCCCGCAGATCGCCGGCGGCATCCAGTCCGGCGACGTCTCGGACGGCTCGGCGGTGATCTGGGCACGCGCCGATCGGCCGGCGCGCATGCAGGTGGAATGCTCGACCGTCGAGAGTTTCAGGACCATCATTGCATCAGCGTCGCGCGATGCGTTGCCGGATGCTGATCTCACGTCAAAGCTGCTGTTGAGCGACCTGCCGCCCGGGCAGGACATCTTCTACCGCGTGCGCTTCGACGACATCGCCACCGGGATCGCCGGCGAAAGCCGGGTCGGCCATTTCCGCACCGCGCCGGCCGAGGGCCGGTCGATTTCGTTCCTGTGGTCCGGCGATGTTGCAGGGCAGGGCTGGGGCATCGACATCGCCCGCGGCGGCTATCGCAGCTATCGCACCATGCTCGACAACCGCCCCGATTTCTTCATCCACTCCGGCGACCACATCTACGCCGACTGCACGATTCCGTCCGAGCAGAAGCTGCCGAACGGCGAAGTCTGGCGCAACATCGTCACCGAGGAAAAGGCCGAGGTCGCGCATACGCTGGCGCAGTTCCGCGGCAACTACAAATACAACCATCTCGACGAGCATTTTCGCGCGTTCCACGCGGAGGTCCCGATGTTTGCGCAATGGGACGATCATGAAGTCACCAACGACTGGTCGCCGAAGGGGAGCTACGACGACGCCGGCTATGAGGACGATGGCACCCCGCGCCTCGTCGCGCGCGCCCGCCGCGCCTTCTTCGATTTCATGCCAATCCGTGACATCGGTGCGAGGCAGGGGCGGGTCTATCGCAAGATCTCCTACGGTCCGCTGCTCGACGTTCTCATGGTCGACATGCGTAGCTATCGCGACGACAACTGGAACAAGGGCGACGATCACCGTGGCTGGATCCTGGGCGCCGAGCAGCTCGCCTGGCTGAAGCGGGAGCTCGCCGCCTCGCGTGCGACCTGGAAGGTGATCGCGGCCGACCTGCCGATTGGCCTCGTCAGCATGGATGCCGTCGCGCTCGGCAACGGGCCGCCCGACCGGCGCGAGCACGAGATCGCCGATCTGCTTGCCGCCATCAAGCGTGCGGGCGTCCGCAACATCGTCTGGCTCACCGCCGACATGCATTACACCGCCGCGCACTATTACGATCCCAACAAGGCGCAATTCCAGGATTTCGAGCCGTTCTGGGAGTTTGTCTCCGGGCCGCTGCATGCCGGCACCTGGGGGCCGGGCGAGCTCGATGACACCTTCGGCCCGGTCGCGATGTACCAGCACGGATGCAGCGAAGCGCAGGGCGAGAATCTGGCGCCCTGCTTCGGTTTGCAATTCTTCGGGCGTGTCGACATCGACGGCGACAGCGGCGTCATGACGGTGACGCTGAAAGACGTCGATGATCGCGATCTCTGGTCGGTCGAACTCGTGCCGCAGCCGCAGGCGCGCCCGGCCGTGGTGGCGCAGCATTCCTAGGGCATTCGCAGGCCGATGCCGCCGCGCACGGGCCGGGGCGCAGGGTGCGGGGCCTCTGCTCGCGCGTTCATCCAGTCAGGGGTTCGCGGCGCGGCGAGTTGCCGGACAAAGAATTCGCCCTGTTTGGGGGAGCCCGTATAGGCAAAACCGTCGGCATGCGCGGGAACTGCACCGAAAAGAGCTGCTGCCACAAAGGCCATCGTCCAAAGCGGTTTCATGATCGTCTCCTGATTGCTTGCGGCCGGAATGACCGCGATGGGTTCGACGTTGGCAGGAGAGGGCGCTCATCTGAAATGCCGTTTGACTGTCACGGCGATGCCCGCCGGCTATTCAGCTAACCGGATCTTGATTTGGTCTCGTTCGGGCGGCGCGCTATGGTGTCCTCCCGCCATCTCTTTTCCATCACCAAAGAGTCTGTCCTCGCGGCCTCACCGTGTGCATCCGGCGGGCTGAAATACGTCAGGAGCTACTCATGGACCATCTGAAGACGCAGGGCATCAGCATGCCCAAGCTCGGCCTCGGCACCTTCCGCATGCAGGGCGATGATTGCCGCGCCGCGGTCGAGAGCGCGCTGTCGATCGGCTATCGCCACATCGACACCGCTGAAATGTACGCCAACGAAGAACCCATCGGCGCCGCGCTCGCGGCCGCCCGCCTGCCGCGCGGCGAGCTGCACGTCACGACCAAGGTCTGGCACGAGAACCTAAGCCCGGACGCGATCCGCCGCGCCTTCGACGCCAGCCTGCAGAAGCTCAGGCTCGATCATGTCGATCTCTATCTCGTGCACTGGCCGTCGAAGTCGGCGAACTGGGGCGCGGTGTTCGAGACCCTGATGAAGCTGAAGGAAGAGGGGCGTACGCGGGCGATCGGCGTTGCCAATTTCACCACGGCGCTGCTCAAGATTGCGGTCGAGGACATCAAGGCGCCGATCGCCTGCAACCAGATCGAATATCACGCCATGCTCGATCAATCGAAGGTGCTGGCCTATCTCAACGCCAAGTCGATTCCGCTGGTCGCCTACTGCCCGCTGGCGCAGGGGCGCATCGCCTCCGATCCGGTGCTGGCCGAGATCGGCGCCAGGCACGATGCGACCGCGGCCCAGGTGGCGCTGAAATGGCTGCTGGACCAGGACGGCGTCGCGGCGATCCCGAAGGCGTCGCGCCGCGAGAGCCAGCAGGCCAATCTCGACGCGCTGAAGATCACGCTCGACGATGCCGACCGCAAGAAGATCGCCGCGCTGCCCAAGGACAAGCGCTGCGTCAATCCGGGCTTTGCGCCGGCGTGGGATTAGCTTCGCCAGCACGCTTTTCAGACGCAAAGAAATGGCCCCGTAAGGGCCATTTCCATGATGCGTTACGCATCAATCCCAGTGGTGACGGTGCCCGCGCTTGACCACCACGACCCGGTCGCGATGGTGCCAGCCGCGATGCCAGCCATGGTCACGATGCTCGCGCATTTCGGCGCGGGCGCCGTAGCCATGATGATGACCGCGCTTGATCACCACCGTCTCGGCACTCGCCATCGTCGGCGCCACGATCGCGAGCGCGCCGAGAGCCGCAATCACATAACCAAGCTTCTTCATGATGTCCTCCTCCAATTCAATGCCAATGAGAACCGCGCATTGGCGGGAACGTTCCGGAGGAATGGCAAGAGAATTCTGAACGCTTGTTCAGGTGGTTAATCGCAACGTTGCTGCTGCGGCGTTGGCGCGCCGGTGGCGACGTATTTGCCGTCCCTGATGGTGTACTCGCCGCGCTCGCTGCGATTGTAGATCGCGCGCAAGCTACCTTGCTTTGAGAGCAGCAGGCCGAACTCACGCGTCTGCTTCAGCGAGGGGAAGTACACCATCACATTGAGCAAGCCTTCGGCGTTGACTGTGGCGGACACCACCTCGCTCTCGTCCCTGACGTCGCCGAAGTTGCGCCGGTACATCACCCGGCCGTCCTTCCGGATTTCGTAAGTCAGGAGAGCGCCCTTGTCGCGGTCGGGGCGGGCTGCACAATCGACCGCCCATGAGCCGAGCAGGCCCCATTGCTCGACCGTCGCCGAAAGCGTCTCGGCGCCGGCCGCGGGCGTGAACGCAACCCACAGCAGCGCCGCTGTCGTGCAGCGGCTCAAACAACGTGTCATGGTTTGCAAAACCCGGCCCCGAACCATTCCAAAGTGTAGCATTCCGCGCGCCGCCGTCCACGCCAGGTGCCAATCGCGCGCGAATTTGATCCGCGTCAATGAGGCCGGTCGTAGCAAGGGTAGGATGGCGCTCCCGAAGGCGAACGTGGATAGGCCGATGCTGAATCAAGTCATGGATTTTGCGGGTGAAGTGCTGCCGGGGAGCCGTGCCCTGCCGCCTCATTCCGAGACCGCGTTTCTGGCCGAGCTGGGCGAACGCTTGAGATCCTCGCGTGCCCGCTGCGAGCTGTCGCGCCGGGAGTTGGCCCGCCGCTCCGGGATTTCCGAGCGCTACATCGCGCAGATCGAGGCCGGCAAGGGCAACGTCTCGATCGTGCTGTTGCTGCGGCTGGCGTCCGCCATTCACGGCAGCCAGCCCCAGGCTGCGTAATAACCGCTAGACCCGCTTCTCGACATTGGCGCTGCGGGCCGGCACGCCGAATTCCTTGCGGCACACTTCGGCCAGCACGGCGACGCCCTCGCGGATCTGCTGATGCGACGGGCTCGCAAAGCATAGCCTGAGGCGCGAGCTGGAATGGCTCTTGTCGGTCGACCATTCCGGCCCGGGATTGATCGACACGCCCGCGGCGAGCGCGGCCTGATACAGCTTGAGCGTATCGACCTGGTCGGGCAGCTTGACCCACAGGAAGATGCCGCCCTTCGGCTCCTCGAACTCGGCTGCGGTCCCGAACTGCTCGTTGAGGGCTTCCATCAGCGTATCGAGCTTGGTGCGCAGCGCCTTCGTCAGCGCCGGGACGTGGGTCGAAAAGTGCGGCTTGCAATAGGTGGCGAGCACCATCTGCTCCAGCGCGCCCGAGCCGGCATCCGTCTTCAGCGCCAGCATCCGCGACATCACATCCCAGGGCGCGACGATGAAGCCGACGCGCAGCGCCGGCGCGATCGACTTGGAGAACGAGCCGATATGGATCACGCCGCCGTTCGGGCTCATCGCATGGATCGCCGGCGGCCGCTGACCGGACCAGACGAGGTCGGCATAGCAATCATCCTCGAAGATGGGCACGCCGTATTCGGCCGCGAGCCGCACCAGCTCGGCGCGGCGGCTTTCCGGCATGATGCTGCCGGTCGGGTTCTGCACGGTCGGGATGGTGTAGATGTATTTGGGACGGATGCCGCGGCTCTTCAGGTCCGCCAGCGTCGAGGCCAGCGCGTCCATGCGCATGCCGTCCTCGTCGAGCGGAATGCCTGTTACGTTGACGCCGAGCCGGGCCAGACGGGTCAACGAGCCCTGATAGCTGTCCTGCTCGAAGATCACGGTGTCGCCCCGCGTCAGGAGCGTCGCGTTGACGAGATCGAGCGCCTGCAGTGAGCCGGAGACGATCATGAGATCGTCGACCGTGCAATTGATACCGGCATCGCGCTTGAGTTTCGTCACCAGGAATTCGCGCAAGGGCAAATAGCCCTGCGGACCATGCGCCAGCCCGTAAGTGGCGAGTGATCGACCTTCCTTTTGCAGGGCGGAATTGGTCGCCTCGATCAGGCCTTCGAGCGGCAATTGCTCGGAATCGTTGTTGCCCCCGACAAAGCTGTATTTGGCGAGGCCCGTCCAGCGCGCGGAGGGGGCGGGCAGCCCCTGAGGAAACAGGGGCGCGAAATCGAAGCTGGACGTCATGGGGGCATTCCTCGTGTTTTTATTGGTGGGTATTTTTATTGAGCGGCAATTTTTAGTAAGCGTCTTGCCTGATGCCAACCGGGCGCCGGGATTTCGACGATGTCATCATGCCAGTGTTTTGCCCGACGCGTCAAATTAAATTCGTAAAATCCGTATTTCTGTCGCGTGGGCCGGCAAGTCATTGATTTTGCGGATTGGGCCTACTGTGCATGGGGTTGTTTTCGGGTTTTCTATTTTTTCCCCGCCGTCCTGGTCGGACGGCCCTGGCTGATGAAAGCGTAATGCGCATTGGCGACGCCGCCAACCATCAGGGCCTCGACCACAGGCTCGGCGATCTCGCCGGTTGCGGCCCAGTCGACCAGGAAATTGGCCCCGGTCCCGCCCCGCACGTCGTCGGTCGGAACGAAGATCGAGACGGTGGCCAGCGGCTTCAAGGCGACCGGCGCCTTCAGATAGGTCTCGACCTGCTTGCCCGCGGTGTCGAAATAGGCGATGCGTTTGACCACCAGCGGCTGGGTCTCGGAGGCGTTGTGCACGCTCAGGGTCACCGAGAAGTCGACACGCAGCTTGCCCTGGCTCATCGCGACACTGGAATAGGCGGGCACGTAGAACCCCCCGGAGACGGCGAGTTCCTCCTTCGGCAGTGCGGCGAGCGAATCGGCAAAGTTTTGTTCGATATTGACCTTGGATTGCGCGGCCGCGGGCACGGCAGAGGCGAGGGGGCATAGCAGTATTGCTGCGAAAAGCGCCGATCGCATGTGACGAATTGCTCGCTTGCCGCGGCGGAACCTGGCTCTAGGGTGCGGCAAAACGGACCAATTTGGTATGCACGAGCTCATTCGCGACATCACTCTCTGTATTCTGTTTGCCTGGATGCTGGGCCTGCTCGCCCATTTCACCCGGCAACCGCTGATCCTGGCCTATCTTATCGCCGGCTTCTGCATAGGTCCATTCGGCGCCGGCTGGGTCCATTCGCAGGAATCGATCAGCGTCATCTCCGAGCTCGGGCTGATCTTCATGCTGTTCATGATCGGGCTCGAGATCGACCTGAAGAAAATCGTGCGGGCGGGAAAGGTGATCCTGTTCGCCGCCGGCGCCCAGCTGATTGGAGGCTGCCTGCTCGGAGTGCTGTTCTTCATCGGAATCGGCCTGTCGCTCGGCGGCGGGCACTTCGACGCGGTCTATCTCTGCGTCGCCTGCGCGCTGTCGAGCACGGTGATCATCGTCAAGGTGCTCTACGAGAAGCGCGAGCTCGACACGCTGCCCGGCCGCATCACCCTCGGCGTGCTGGTGCTGCAGGATATCTTCGCCATCCTGTTCCTCGCGGTACAGCCGAGCCTTGCCAATCTGCAGGCCAGCGTCATCCTGCTGTCGATCGGCCGCGTCGCGGTGCTGGTCGCAGCAGCCCTGCTGGTCAGCCGCTACGTGCTGCCGCGCCTGTTTCACCAGATCGCCCGTCGCCCCGAGCTGATCCTGCTCGGCGCGCTTGCCTGGTGCTTCCTTGTCGCCGAGACCGCCGAGCGGCTCTCGCTGTCGCGCGAGATGGGAGCGCTGATTGCCGGCGTCTCGCTCTCGACCTTTCCCTACGCGCTCGACGTCACCGCCAAGGTCACCACGCTCCGCGACTTCTTCATCACGCTGTTCTTCGTCGCGCTCGGCATGACCATTCCCGTGCCCGGCCTGTCCGTGATCGGGCTGGCGCTGTTGATCGCGGCATTCACGGTGGTGAGCCGTCTCGTCACGACCTTCACTCCGCTCTATCTGATGAAGCAGGGCCTGCGCGCCAGCCTGTTGCCGGCGCTCAACCTCGCACAGATCTCCGAATTCTCGCTGGTGGTGATCCAGACCGGCGTCTCCGACCACCACATCGCGGCCGAGACGGCCAATGCGGCCTCCTTTGCCTTCGTGGTGCTCGCCGTGCTCTCGACCTTCGCGATGAGCCGCAGCGACGAGATCACCCGCTGGGCGATCGGTCCGCTGAAGCGGATCGGCCTGCGCGATCTCGACCACGGCAACGGCCATGGCGAGGATGGGCACGAAGGCGGCCATGGCGAGGCCCGCCGCATCGTCATTCTCGGCTTTTTCCGCGCGGCGAGCGCGCTGCTGGCCGAGATCGAACGGCAGACGCCGGTGCTGCTCGAGCAGATCACCGTGGTCGATTTCAACCCGAATGTGTACCAGACGCTGCTGTCGCGCGGCCTGCACGTGATCTATGGCGACATCAGCAATGTCGATACGCTGCTCCATGCCGGCGTCGGCAAGTCCGAGATGATCATCCTCAGCGTGCCGGATTCACTGCTCAAGGGTGCTACCAACGAGAAGCTGGTCCGCCACGTCCGCGCGCTCAACCCGACCGCCCTGATCGTGGCGACGGCCGACCTCTTGGCCGATGTCGGCGAGCTCTACGAGGCCGGCGCCAGCTACGTCACGGTGACCCGGCTCAGCGACGCTCATGAGCTGTTTACCGTGATCGAAGCCGCCCAGGCCGGCCTGCTGGCCGACAAGCGCGCCGAGCTTGATCTGCGGCTCGGCGAGCGGCGCGAAGTGCTGCCCTGACGGTGCCGGACGGCTTCTTCCCGAGCCCGTTCGCGCCTATATCCCTGGTATGCCCGGTGCAAGCCCTCTGGCAGGCTTGCCGTCCGGCATATGTGGTTGCGCCGGGGAGACTAGCGCTTGGCCCCAAGTCCGGCTAAGCCTCCGGCTCATAACCGATAGAGATTGGGAAATGCCCGATAGCGTTCAGGAAGTCTTGCAGGCTTTTGCCCGGGGTGAGCTCGTGGTCGTCACCGACGACGACGACCGCGAGGGTGAAGGCGATCTGATCGTCGCCGCCTCGCTCTGCACCGCGGAGAAGATGGCGTTCATCATCCGCCACACCTCCGGCATCGTCTGCGCGCCGATCACCACCGAGGATGCGCGCCGCCTCCGGCTCGACCCGATGGTCGCCCACAATGATTCCGCGCACACCACCGCGTTCACGGTCTCGATCGACTACAAGCCCGATGGCGGCACCGGCATCTCGGCCGAGGAACGCGCCTCGTGCTGCCGCGCGCTCTCCAATCCCAATGCCGGCGCCAACGACTTCGCCCGTCCGGGCCACATCTTCCCGCTGATCGCCAAGGATGGCGGCGTGCTGCTGCGCTCCGGTCACACCGAAGCCGCGGTCGACCTTTGCAAGCTCTCCGGCCTGCCGCCGGTCGGCGTCATCAGCGAGTTGATGAACGACGATGGCAGCGTAATGAAGGGCGAGCAGGTCGCCCGCTTCGCGGCCCAGCACAAGCTGAAGCACGTCACGATTGCCGACATGATCGCCTATCGCCAGGCGCGCGAAAAGCTGATCGAGCGTGTCTCGACCTTCGTCACCGAGAGCCCGATCGGTCCCTTGCAGGGCTATGCCTACCGCTCGCCGTTCGATTCCATCGCCCACGTCGCCTTCGTCTATAACGGGGTCGGCGACGGCAAGAACGTGCTGACGCGCTTTCACAAGCCGAACATCGTCAAGGACATCTTCACCGGCCACAAGCGGATGGCGGCCGTGCTCGAGCATTTCAAGAAATCCGGCCGTGGCGTGCTGGTTTACCTCCGCGACGGCGCGGCTGGTGTCCCCGTGGCGGCGCTGCCTGATGAGAGCGCGACGGAAGCCGATCGCAACCGCCAGTGGCGCGAGGTCGGTGTCGGCGCGCAGATCCTGCGTGATCTCGGCGTGACCTCGATCCGTCATCTCACCTCGTCGGTGCACGATTACAAAGGCCTGTCGGGCTTCGGCATCGAGATCGTTGCCAACGAGCAGCTTGAAAGCTGACATGCAGTGTCATTCCGGGATGGCGCTGAAAGCGCCAGACCCGGAATCTCGAAGCAGTGAGCAAGAGGATTCCGGGTTCGACGCTTCGCGTCGCCCCGGAATGACAGAAACCAGGACGCAATTGCACTTGTTGCCGCGGCGCTTTAGTTTGTCGGGCAATTCTTGACGGAACCAGATGCGAAAGGACGTTTCATGAGCGCGCGCCCCCAGGCCAAGGACAAGCCGGCTGCGGCTTCTTTCCAGTGGGACGATCCGTTCCTGCTCGACGAGCAGCTCACCGAAGACGAGCGCATGGTGCGTGACACCGCCCGCGCCTACGCCCAGGACAAGCTGCTGCCGCGCGTCACCAAGGCCTATCTCGAAGAGAAGACCGATCGCGAGATCTTCAACGAAATGGGCGAGCTCGGCCTGATCGGCATCACGCTGCCGGAGGAATATGGCTGCGCCAATGCGAGCTACGTCGCCTATGGCCTCGTGGCGCGCGAGATCGAGCGGGTCGATTCCGGCTACCGCTCGATGAACTCGGTGCAGTCCTCGCTGGTGATGTACCCGATCTACGCCTATGGCGACGAGAACCAGCGCAAGAAGTACCTGCCGAAGCTCGCCAGCGGCGAGTGGGTCGGCTGTTTCGGCCTGACCGAGCCGGACGCCGGCTCCGATCCGGCCGGCATGAAGACCCGCGCCGAGAAGGTCTCGGACGGCTACCGCCTGACCGGCAGCAAGATGTGGATATCGAACGCGCCGATCGCGGACGTGTTCGTGGTCTGGGCCAAGTCGGCCGAGCACGACAACCAGATCCGCGGCTTCGTGCTGGAGAAGGGCATGAAGGGCCTGTCCGCGCCGAAGATCGGCGGCAAGCTCTCGCTGCGTGCCTCCATCACCGGCGAAGTCGTGATGGACGGCGTCGTGGTCCCCGAGAGCGCCCTGTTGCCCAACGTCTCCGGCCTCAAGGGCCCGTTCGGCTGCCTCAACCGTGCGCGCTACGGCATCTCCTGGGGCGTGCTCGGCGCCGCTGAGGACTGCATGCACCGCGCCCGCCAGTACACGCTCGATCGCAAGCAGTTCGGCAAGCCGCTCGCCGCGACCCAGCTGGTGCAGAAGAAGCTCGCCGACATGGAGACCGAGATTGCGCTCGGCCTCCAGGGCTCGCTTCGCGTCGGCCGATTGATGGACGAGGGCAAGTTCGCCCCCGAGATGATCTCGATCATGAAGCGCAACAATTGCGGCAAGGCCCTCGACATCGCCCGCGTCTCGCGCGACATGCACGGCGGCAACGGCATCTCGGCCGAGTACCACGTGATGCGCCACGTCCATAACCTCGAAACGGTCAACACCTACGAGGGCACCCACGACGTCCACGCCCTGATCCTGGGCCGCGCGATCACGGGCATTCAGGCGTTTTTCTGAGCCAAGGAGCACTGTGGCGATTGTTTTGCTCCGCTGTCATCGTCCGCCTTGTGCGCACTTGCGCACTGGGGCGGACGATCCAGTATTCCAGAGACCTCGCTTTCGCCACCGACGCCTCGGCGTACTGGATACCCCGCCTTCGCGGGGTATGACGGCGGAAAGCGTGGCGGCACGTACAGGAAGTCCCATGTCCGACAACGACGACGTCCCGTTCAACCGCAACTTTCCGCTTCAGCCCGGCCTCGTCGAGGAAGTCCGTCCCGGCGTGCGGCGCGTACTCTGTAACAATCCGAGCCCGTTCACCTTCACCGGCACCGTCAGCTACATCGTAGGCACCGGCAATGTTGCCATCATCGATCCCGGCCCGGACGATGCGGCGCATGCCGCGGCTCTGCTCGATGCCGTGCGCGGCGAGACAGTGAGCCATATCTTCGTCACCCACACCCACCGCGACCATTCGCCGAACACCGCGCGGATCAAGCAGGCGACCGGCGCGCCGGTGTATGCCGAAGGCCCGCACCGCGCCTCGCGCCCGCGCTTCGAGAGCGAGAAGCACAATCCGGAATCCGGTTCTGACCGCGACTTCGTGCCGGATGTCAGAATCGCCCATGGCGATGTCGTCGAGGGTGACGGCTGGCGTCTGGAGGCCGTGGCGACGCCCGGCCACACCGCCAATCATCTCGCCTTCGCCTGGCCCGAACGGAAGGTTAACTTCGTCGGCGATCACGTGATGGGCTGGTCGACCTCGATCGTGGCGCCGCCCGACGGCTCGATGATCGACTACATGGAGTCGCTTGATCGTCTCGCCGCGCGCGATGAGGATCTGTATTTCTCCGGCCACGGCCCCGAGATTCCCGAAGGCCAGCGCTTCGTGCGCTTCCTGATCCGCCACCGCAAGGCGCGCGAGGCTTCGATCCTGCACCGCCTCGCCAAGGGCGAGACCGACATTCCGACCATGGTGCGTGCGATCTATATCGGCATCGATCCCAGGCTGACGACGGCCGCCGGCTATTCCGTGCTGGCGCATCTGGAAGACCTGGTCGGGCGCGGCGTGGTGGCGACGGATGGCGACCCCATGATCGGCGGGACGTACCGGATGGCGGACTAGCCTCTCGTCATTCCGGAGCGCGCGTAGCGCGAACCCGGAATCCATCGGGCAGCGGCGTTGATGGATCAATGGATTCCGGGCTCGCCCTGCGGGCGCCCCGGAATGACAGTCGGGCTATTTCTTCACCGTCTTTGCCGGCGCCTTCGGCGGCGTCACCGGCGTCTTCTTCACCGGCTTCAGCGCATCGGCATCCGCGGCGGTGTTGAGATCGTCGATGAATTTCGTCACGCGCGCGGCGTTGCTGCCGAGGTCGCTCTCGAAATAGCGCGAGGCCGAGCGGATATCGACGCGGGAATCCTCGCCATCGGGCGCGACCCTGATGGAAATGTCCTCACGCAAGCCCATGATCGGCGAGCGCGCCACCGCCTCGATGCGTCCGATGCGGCGCGGCGGCTGCGGCGCGCGTTCGTCGATGACGAGCCATTTGCGCTTGTTGACGAGCTGGAGCGCGATCGCATAGGCGCGGTCGACCGGAATCTCGAGCTCGATCGGCTCGATATCAGGATAGAACTGGCGCTGCTGCTCGGCCGAATAGAGGCCGGCATAGACCGCGCTGTTGGCGCCGTCGCCGGTGCGCAGACGCGCCAGCGCGTCGAAGCGGGGCGGGTCGATCGGGTCGGTGGTGATGTCGTGGATCGCCGGCAGCTTGCGATATTGCAGGCCGAGATAAGCAGGATAGGCGAGGATGGCCCCGGCGATCAGGAAAGCGAGCAGGATGCGTGCCATGCCGCGCGAGCCGTTCTGCCAGATCGCCGCAAAGCCGGCGAGCCCGAACAGGATCGAGAGCGCGGCGATCGCAAGTCCGCCGAAGAAGGTGACGAGCGCCGGCTTCGGCTCCAGGAAGCCGAAGCGGACGATGAGGATCGACACCACCACCGCCACCACCGCGAACACGGCGAGGTTGCGTGCCCAACTCGCGAGGCTGGACACGGGCTCCGTCTGATAGGGAGCGGAAAACCTTCGGGCCATGCTGTTCCATCACAGATATGAGTCGCCGGTTGCGGGACGGGCGACGGGAGCAAGCTGACCTAGCGCATTTTCCAAGGAACTGTGAAGCGGTTTGTCCCCTATGTGGACAGGGGTAACGTGGCCCGTGTTTTGGCGTGTTTCATCCCGCGATTGCGAAGGGCGCACCCGCGGGCGCGCCCTTATGCTTTCGATCATCCCGTTCCGGGTGCGATATCAGTGCGTGACCAGCGGACAGGCCGAGTCGGACAGCTTCCCGAACGCCTCTTCGCCGGACATGGTCTGAACCACCTTGTAGTAGTCCCAGGGTTGCTTGGATTCCTCGGGCTTCTTGACCTGCATGATGTACATCTCATGCTCCATCAGGCCGTCGGCTCGGATCTTGCCGTTGCTCGTGAACATATCGTCGATCTTCATCTTCTTGAGCTCGGCCATCACCTTGTCCGAGTCGGTGGTGCCTGCAGCCTTGACCGCGTTGAGGTAGGTCATGGTCGCGGAATAATAGCCCGCCTGATTCATGGTGGGCTCGCGCTTGGTCTTCTCGAAATAGCGCTTGGCGAAGGCGCGGGTCTTGTCATTGAGATCCCAATACCAGCCGGTGGTGAGAAAAAGGCCCTGCGCGGTCTTGAGCCCGAGGCTGTGGATGTCGCTGATGAAGGCGAGCAAAGCGGCCGGCTTCATCGTCTTCGCGATACCGAACTCGTCGGCAGCCTTGATCGAGTTCGTGAAGTCGTTTCCGGCGTTGGCGAGTCCCAGTATCTGGGCACCCGAGTTTTGCGCCTGGAGCAGGTAGCTCGAGAAGTCGGACGTGGAGAGCGGAACGCGCACGGCGCCGATCACCTTGCCGCCATTGGCTTCGACCACCTTCGCGGCGGCTTCCTGCAATTGCGTGCCGAAGGCGTAGTCGGCCGTGAGGAAGAACCAGGTCTTGCCGCCCTGCTTCACCATGGTCTTGGCCGTACCGTTGCCGAGTGAGGTCGTGTCGTAGACGTAGTGCACGGTGTAGGGTGTGCAGTCCTTGCCGGTCAGCGATGCGCCGGCGGCGCCGATCGCGATGAACGGGATTTTCTTTTCCTTGGCGACATTGTTCATCGCCAGGCTGACCCCGGTGTTCGATCCGCCGAGTATCATCGTGACGTTGTCGCGGTCAGCCCATTCACGGAATTTCTGGGCGCCGACGTCGGGCTTGTTCTGGTGGTCTGTCTCGATGAACTCGATCTTGTTGCCCAGCACACTGCCGCCAAAATCGTCGATCGCCATCTTGGCGGCTGTGACGCCGCCGGGTCCGATCACGTCGGCGTACAGCCCGGACATGTCGTCGATGTCGCCGATCACGACTTTGTTATTCGCGGCGTGCGCGGCCGTAGCTGTGATTGACGCTGCGAGCAGCCAGGGAATTGTCGTCACTGCAATGGATTTCATCTGGGCGCCTCCTCGTATTGTTGTTTGGTTCGGCGCGAAGTTAGGGAGCGACTGCGTCGGCTCCAATTGGTCTTTCGTCGCGCTGGCGCAAACAAAATCCGGCCCTTGGGAGGGCCGGATCCGAGGCTTTACGTGTTCCGGAACTACGCCGCCGCGTTCGGGAAGCGGTAATCCTTGAACTGGTCGCGGAGCGCCGTCTTCAGGATCTTGCCGGTGGCGGTGTGCGGAATGCCGTCGACGAAGGCGATGTCGTCGGGCATCCACCATTTGGCGATCTTGCCGTCCATGTACTTCAGGATCTCCTCGCGGCTGGCCTGCTGGCCCTGCTTGAGCTGCACGATCAGCAGCGGCCGCTCGTCCCATTTGGGATGATAGACCCCGATCACGGCAGCCTCGGCCACCGCCGGATGGCCCACAGCGAGGTTTTCGAGGTCGATCGAGGAGATCCACTCGCCGCCGGACTTGATCACGTCCTTGGAGCGGTCGGTGATCCGCATGTAGCCGGCCTCGTCGATGGTCGCGACGTCACCGGTGTCGAAGAAGCCGTCCTCGTCGAGGATGTTGCTGTCGACCCGGTAATAGGCCTTGGCGACGGCCGGGCCCGAGACCTTGAGGCGGCCGAAGGTCTTGCCGTCCCAGGGCAGCTCCTTGCCTGCATCGTCGGTGATCTTCATTTCCACCGCGAAGGGCGCATAGCCCTGCATCTGCAGCACGTCGAGCCGCGCCTCGCCGGTCGCATTCTGGAACGGCGGCTTCAGCGCCGCGACGCTGCCGATCGGGCTCATCTCGGTCATGCCCCAGGCGTGGCGCACGTTCGAGCCCATGTCGAGGAAGGCCTTGATCATCGAGCGCGGCATCGCAGAGCCGCCGCAGATCACCATCTTCAGCTCCGGCAGCTTCAGATTGTTGGCGGCCATGTGCTGGAGCAGCATCAGCCACACCGTGGGCACGCCCGCGGTGTGCGTCACCTTCTCGGTCGAGAGCAGTTCGTAGACCGAGGCGCCGTCGAGCTTGGCGCCCGGCATCACGAGCTTGGTGCCCTGCGAGGGCGCGGAGAAGGCGATGCCCCAGCTATTGGCATGGAACAACGGAACCACCGGCAGCATTGTCTCGGAGGCGCTGGTGCCGAGCGCATCGACATTGTTGGCCATCAGCGCGTGCAGCACGTTGGAGCGATGCGAATACAGCACACCCTTCGGATCGCCCGTTGTGCCGGACGTATAGCACATCGCGGCTGCCGTGTTCTCGTCAAAGTCCTTCCATTTGAATTTGCCGTCGGCCTCCGCGATCCAGTCCTCGTAGGCGACGACGTTCTTCAGCGTGGTCTGAGGCATATGCGCCTTGTCGGTGAGCACGACGTAGCGTTCCACGCTTTCCAGCTTGTCGGCGATCTTCTCCAGGACCGGAACGAAGGTGATGTCGGTCATCACGATGCGGTCCTGCGCATGGTTGATGATCCAGGCGATCTGCTCGGGGAAAAGGCGGGGATTGACGGTATGGCAGATGGCGCCGATCCCCATGATGCCGTACCAGACTTCGAGGTGGCGCCAGGTGTTCCAGGCAATGGTTGCGACGCGGTCGCCGAGCTTGATGCCATCGCGGTCCAGCATCTGCGAGACCTTGAGGGCACGCTGGTGGATTTCGCCATAGGTGGTGCGATGGATCGGTCCCTCGACCGATCGCGTGACGACCTCCTGCTTGCCATGAATCTTGGCGGCGTGTTCGATGATCCGGTGGCAGAGCAGGGGCCAATCTTGCATCAAACCAAGCATTCCGTCGTTCCTCCGAGGTGGGCTGGACTTGTTATCGCTCTCAGCGCTGGGCCAAAGAATTGTCATGGGTTTTAGCCTGCTGGACTTTCGCCGCAAATGGTCTTGTCGCGGCTATATGTCCGCCGGCGCGGCAATGGTTACCGCTGCGCTCGGGCTGTCGCTGGTGCTCCCGGAACGGGCAGAGGCGCGGAAATATGCTGCGCCGCTGGATATCTTCGGCCTCGGTACTCCACGACCGCGTACGACGGTTCATTCCGCCAGGATCCCGCTACCGAAACCCCGTCCTGAAGAGGCCCCCAAGGCATCGGAGGAGGCCCCTCCTGAGGCTGACGGGAAATCTGCCCCAGACACGTCGAACGCCAACAAGCCCGCGGAGGCCGCGCCGCCGCCCGAGAAGCAGGCTTCGGCCTGCCGCCTCGCGCTGACCGAGGAGATCGCGGTCGCGCCGTCCATTCCGGATATCCGCGGCCCCGGTGCCTGCGGCGGCGGGGATCTGGTGCGGCTGGAGGCCATCGTGCTGCCGGACAAGCGCAGGGTGGCGGTCAAGCCTGCGGCGATCCTCCGCTGCACCATGGCCTCCGCGATCGCCGACTGGGTCCGCAAGGACATGGTGCCGCTGGCCGGCAGCCTCGGTTCGACGATCAGCGATCTGGACAATTTCGATAGCTTTGAGTGCCGCGGCCGCAACCGCGTCGCCGGTGCGCTGCTGTCAGAGCACGGCAAGGCCAACGCGCTCGACGTCCGTGCCATCAAGCTTGCCAATGGACAGTCGATCGGCCTCACCGACCGTACGATGTCCCGCGACATACGCGAACGCGTGCTGCGTTCGGTCTGCGCGCGCTTTTCCACCGTGCTCGGGCCGGGCTCGGACTGGTACCACGAGGACCACATCCATCTCGACCTCGCACAGCGGCGCAACGACTACCGGATCTGCCAGTGGAACGTCTGGGATCCCCTGCCGCAGGTCGCTCCATTGCTGCCGGCGGAACGGCCGGAAGAAGCTCCGCCGCGAGAGGTCGCGGCCAAGCCGGAGGCCGGGGACGGTACAGACGATCAGGACACCGCGAAGCCCGCCGCCGACCAGCCGGCGGCTACGGGCGGCAAGAGCAAGCCCGCAATAAAAAAGCGCCGGTAAAACCGGCGCTTTTGAATGTCAGGGATCAGGAGGCGATCAGAAGCTGCCCGCCTGGCCAGTTTGGCTGCCGCCGAGCGCAAGGCGCGAATTGTAGGGCGAGTCGCCATGCTTCGGCTCGAGCACCACGACGATGGTGCCGACCTTGACGCGATCATAGAGGTCGATCGCGTCCTCGTTGGTCAGGCGGATGCAGCCCGACGAGATCGAGGCGCCGATATATTCCGGCTGGTTGGTGCCGTGAATGCGGAACAGCGTGTCCTTGCCGCCGGAATAAAGGTAGATCGCGCGAGAGCCCATCGGATTGTCCGGGCCGGGCGCAACATAGGTCGGCACGCCCAGGCGTGAAATCTCGCCCGGGGTCGGATGCCAGGCCGGCCACTCGGTCTTGCTTCCCACCTTGGCGATGCCGGACCAGGCCATCGCCTCTTCGCCGACGGTGATGCCGTAGCGGATCGCCTTGCCGCCATCCTGCACGTAATAGAGATAGTGGTTGTCGGAATCGACCACGATCGAGCCCGGCGATTCCTTGCGATGGTAGTCGACGATGGCGCGGCGGAACGGCTCGGCGACCGGGGTGTTCTCGTAGCGAACCTTGGCGAGGAGTTCCTTGTCCTTCGGCTTGAAGGCCTTGGTGTCGGTCGCCTCAAAATGTGTGGCCTGCATGCAGCCCGACAGCATCAGGCCAGCGGCCAAAACACCCAGCATAACTTTCAGCGACGACATGATTTGGTTCCAATCGACAACAACAAGCTTTCGCAGAGCTTGAGCCAAGCCCAACACCACGACTCCGTGGCCCCTATTATCGTTGAAATCTGCCACACTTCCAGCGTCTCGGACCTTTTCCCGCGCTGCGGGGCCTTAGCTGTGGCTTTTTTGCCGCAAGTTTTGCGGCTGTGGGCTGGTTTTTGGGCCAAGTGTCGATTCCGTGCCACGGTGCGGCCACAAATGCCACCGCTCCGTTAATGTGCTTGTCATCATGAACTTGTCAGAATCGCGCTAAGGGCTGTCATTCGGTCGCAGGCCCCCGCTGGAGTTGTGCATGTTTTCTGTGTTCGTTCCCTCCGAGACCTCCCTCAAGAAGGCCGTTATCGACGATCTCGCGGCGGTGCCGGAGCATGCGGTGTGGATCGACCTGGTCAACCCGACCGCGAACGAGGACAAGGCGGTGGAGCGGCTCTCGGGCATCGCGATCCCCACCCGGGAGGACATGCAGGAGATCGAGATCTCCAGTCGCCTCTATATCGAGAACGGCGCGCGCTACATGACGGCGACGCTGATGTGCCACTCCGATACCGATATGCCCCGGACCACGGCGGTGACCTTCATCCTCGGCGATCATCGTCTGGTGACGGTGCGCTACGACCAGCCAAAACCCTTCGCGCTGGTCGAGGCCAAGCTGGCCCGCTCCTGCACGCCGGGGATCACCGGCGAGATGGTGCTGATGGAGCTGCTCGACGCCGTCATCGACCGCTGCGCCGATATTCTGGAGCGCTGCGGCGCCGACATCGACCAGGTCAGCCACGACATCTTCGAGCCGGAGAGCGAGCGCCACGGCCACGCCAAGCAATACTCCCAGATCCTGATCTCGATCGGCCGCAAGGGCGATTTGACCTCGAAGGTTCGCGAGAGCCTGGTGTCGATCGGCCGCGTCGTCGCTTTCCTCTCTGCGGTGGTGGAAGGCGTGAAGTGGTCGAAGGACATGCGCGAGCAGCTCAAGACCATGCAGCGCGACGTCGTCTCGCTGACCGACCACGCCTCCTATCTCTCCAGCAAGATCACCTTCGTGCTCGACGCCATGCTCGGTGTCGTCAATCTCGAGCAGAACAACATCATCAAGCTGTTTTCGGTCATGGCCGTCGTCCTGATGCCACCGACGCTGATCGCCTCGATCTACGGCATGAACTTCAAGGCGATGCCGGAACTCGAATGGGCGCACGGCTATCCATTTGCGCTGGTGCTGATGCTGATCGCAGCGATCGTCCCGTACTGGATCTTCAAGTGGAAGAAATGGCTCTGAGCTCGTAGCACTCTCGCCGAATGGCTACCGAGACCTTACGCCGTTCGCAGACACACCGTGTTTGGTGTCGCAGAATAGAGCGGGATTGAGGCCGAGCGGTGATGTGTGCTCTGCGCCCCAATTCCTCCAGTAAAATTTGAGCGGTGGGCTGAACGTTTACGCGAAGCTTGTCTGCGATAAGCAGCGTGTAGCCGCGAGGAACAGCCATGGTTGAGAAACACATAACGTCGCCCCGCAACGTCATCGATCTGGCGAACTATCGCCAGGTCCTGGCGAGCGGCAAGGCGTCGTCGATGTCGGCACGCATGTGCCGGCACTGTGGTGCTCCGCTGCTCGACGGTGAGAACGACGACGACTGCTCGACTGCGATCAATGCCGCAGCTCCAAATGCTGCAGCCCAAAGACTGCGCGATCAGCCGCGTCGGTTTCGCGCCGATTGAGAACGGAAGGCAAGTAAGGGCGATCCAGGTCTTGCGGCGGCTTTGTCTGGATCGCCTTGCTTCCCCAGAACCATCGAATTCGGTCATTGCGAGGAGCCCGCGACAAAATTGCAAAGCAATTTTGCGCTTGCGCTCGCAATGACGTCAGCACCTACACGTGCTGACCACCGTTGATGTGGATCTCGGCGCCGTTGACGTAGGACGAGGTATCCGTACACAGCACGTAGATGATCTTGGCGACCTCGTCGGGCGTGCCGAGGCGGTGCAACGGGATCTGCTGCTCCACGATCTTGTCGGTGCCCGGCGACAGGATCGAGGTGTCGATCTCGCCCGGCGCGATCGCGTTGACGCGGACGCCGACGCGGCCGAAGTCGGAGGCCATCTCGCGCGTCAACGATGCCAGCGCGGCTTTCGAGGTGGCATAGGCGGCGCCCGCGAAGGGATGCACGCGCGAGCCCGCGATCGAGGTGACGTTCACGACCGAGCCCTTGGCCGCCTTCAATTCCTCGATCAGCCCGCGCGCGATCATGATCGGCGCGAAGAAGTTGACGTGAAACACATGCGTCCAGGTCTCGAGGTCGGTGTCGACCGAGCCGAGCCTGGAGCCTCCCGGGCCCTTCGGCGAGATCGCGGCGTTGTTGACCAGCGCATGCAGCATGCCGCCTTCGAGGCGGTCGCGGATGTCGGAGATCGCGCGCGTCGTGTCCTTGGGATTGCCGAGGTCGACCTGGATGTGATCCTCCGGCCCTGCGTCCCAGGGACAGTCCTCCGGGAACGGGTGCCGCGAGCAGGTGATGACACGCCAGCCCGCCGACGAGAAGCGGATCACCGTGGCGTGGCCGATACCGCGGCTCGCTCCGGTCAGGAGCAGCGTGCGGCGCGGCGCATTGGACGAATGCGGCATGGACATCTTTCAGGTCGCCCCAAAGTTCAAGACAAGGCTCAAGGGTACATCCGCGTCTTGGACCACGGCCCGCCGGCCGCGTCACGGCGAAATTCGATGCGGTCGTGCAGGCGGAACGGGCGGTCGTGCCAGAACTCGATCCGCGCGGGCGTGATGCGCCAGCCGCTCCAGCCCGGCGGGCGCGGCACTTCGCCGATGACGTGCCTGGCCGCGACTTTCGCGATGGCCTGCTCAAAGGCGAAGCGGCTTTCCAGCTCCTGTGACTGCTTGCTCGCCCAGGCGCCGATCTGCGCCTGCTTCGGTCGCGTCGCGAAATAGGCGTCGGCTTCGGCGTCGGTCACCGGCGTCACGTTGCCGCGGATGCGGACCTGACGGCGCAGCGACTTCCAGTGAAAAAGTAACGCCGCCTTAGGATTTGCGGCGAGTTCGCGGCCCTTCTGGCTCGCGATGTGGCTGTAGAAGACGAAACCCTCGGTATCGAAGCCTTTCATCAGCACCATGCGCACATCAGGCAGCCCGTCGGGATCGACGGTTGCGAGCGCCATGGCGTTCGGATCGTTCGGCTCGCTCTTGATCGCCTCGCTCAGCCAGGCGTCGAATAGCGCAAATGGCTCGTCGGCGGCGGTGAAATCACCGGATGTTAAGGGTGTCTGGTGTTTCATCGAGGTCGTGTCGCTCATGTCTGGAGTCCGAGTTGCGTATCGCGGCCCAAAACGCGTTGTCGTCCGCTCCCGCCCTATATAGGGCATGGGGACGCGTTGGCCTATCGGCGATCGGGCCGTCCAGCTTTGTCATGACGATGATTTTGATCGGGCTCGGCACCGGCGGCTGCAGCTTTTCCCGCAATGACACCAGTGCCTATGCCAAGGCCGACGACAGCGACCTCACAGGCTCGATCGCGCGGCCGGCAAAGGACGCCCCGCCGACCGAGACCGATCTTGCCTTCGCCCGCAACGCCGCCTCCGACGTCCTCAGCAAGGGCGACAGGGATTCGAGCCAGCACTGGGAAAATCCGGAAACCGGGGCGCGGGGCTCGGTGACGCCGATCGCGCAATCCTATGCCGCCGAGGATGGGCGCAAGTGCCGCGATTTTCTGGCCAGCTACGTCAACGGCAGCACCGAGAGCTGGCTCCAGGGCGCCGGCTGCCAAAGCAGCCGTGGCCGTTGGGAGATTCATACGCTAAAGCCATGGCGGAGCTGAGCATGATCCGGACCAGTGGGAACCGGTTTTCCGATAGGATCGTGCTCGAATCGTAACGGATCGCTTCGCCCGACCAGTTGCAAAAATGCCACTCGCCCCCACATGAGGCTCAGGTGGGCGGGGAGCCCTTTGAACATATCGATATTCCGAGAGGAGACGTGACGGATGCGCGACCCCTATGAGGTCTTGGGGGTGCAGCGGAGCGCTAGCGCTGCCGCGATCAAGAGCGCCTATCGCAAGCTTGCCAAGAAGCATCATCCCGACAGCAACAAGGACGACCCGAAGGCCGCCGAGCGCTTCTCCGAGATCAACTCGGCGAACGAGATCCTCGGCGACGAGGACAAGCGCAAGCAGTTTGACCGCGGCGAGATCGACGCCGAGGGCAAGCCGCGCTTCCAGGGTTTTCCGGGCGGTGGCGGCGGTGGGCCGCGCGGACGCGCGGGTCCCGGCGGGTTCGAGTACTCGTTCCGCGGCGGCGGTGGAGGCCCCGGTCAGGGCGCGGGCGCGTTCGAGGATATCCTCAACAGCATGTTCGGCGGCGGGGTACGCGGCGCGCGGCCCGGCGCTGGCGGCGGTGCCCAGTTCGAATTCGACACCGGCGGCATCGGGCTTGATCTCGACGTCAACGTCGCCATGTCGGTCTCGCTGGAAGAGTCGGTCAAGGGTGGCGAAAAGCGAGTCCGGCTGCCGAACGGCAAGGAATTGAACGTCAAGATTCCGGCCGGCGTCACCGAGGGCCAGCAGATCCGCCTGCGCGGGCAGGGTGAAAGCGCCCAGGGCCATCCGCCGGGCGATCTCCTGATCACCATCAGCGTCGCGCCGCACGCGTTCTTCAAGATCGATGGCGCCGACCTCAGGATCGATCTGCCGGTTACGCTCTATGAAGCGGTGCTCGGCGGCAAGGTCCGCGTGCCCACCCTCGGCAATGACGTCGAGCTTTCGGTCCCGAAAAACACCTCCAGCGGCCGGACCTTCCGCCTCAAGGGCAAGGGCCTGCCGAAAGCCGGCGGAACCGGGGATCTCTTCGTCACCATCAGGATTATGCTACCGGACGGGAACGACGCCGAGCTTGAGACATTGATGGAGAAGTGGCGGGACCATCACCCCTACAATCCACGTAGCGGGCTGGGCTAGGGCGAGATCGAACTGAAGGGGTTTTTCTCCTAAAGGCCGACGGCATCGTCGAGGAGATGATGCTCATCATATGCCTGAAGCGTGGTAGCGCTTCATGTGATCGACGTGTCGGCTGTCCGGCGGGGCAGCCGATAAAAAGGTGCGGCCTCGAGAGGGGGACCAGCGCGGTACCAAAAACCCCAATCGAGGCCGCCCGCGTCGATCGGCGGATCGAACGCTGCTCATAATCGCGTGAACACTCGGTGCGATAATGAGACGCGCCGATGTTTTGATTCCAGATTTTCAATGACGGAATCGAGGCACAGCGCTTGCGCGGTTGTCTAGCCGCCGCTTTTCTCGGCCTGGTCGTACACGGCCTGCGCCACCTTCGTCAGCCGATCGCGGTCGGTGCCGCCGCCGCTGACGACATAGCCGACGCCGCGCTCGGCCCAGAACAGCGCCCCGTCCTTGTCCGTTTTGGCGTAGCGCATCTGCGTCGCGCCGTTCTCGGTCTTGGAGGTGTAGATCGTGTACCGCTCGCCCGAGGTGCCCTCATACATCAGGAACGAGGCCGGGCCGTTCGGCCCCGGCAGGAGCCGGCCGCCGACCAGCTTCAGCCCGCTCGCCTCCAGGTTCGGCGCGAACACGGTCCAGCCGCAGCGCCGGGTCAGCCAGGCCTGGAGGTGGTCCCGCTCGTTGCCGCCGACCTCGACGGGATGGCGAACCTCGACGACATAGAGGCGGTGGGCATCGAGCGCGTCCGCCGTAAAGCTCTGGAAGGTCGAGGGCGCATTGGCGGCGCCATGCGCCACCCAGCCGGCGGTGCCGCCGGCGACGAAGGCAACCAGCACAGCCGCGGCGGCGCCATAGAGCCATTGCCGGGGACGGCGTTCCAGCCGTTCGAGCTCCAGCCGGGCCGGCACCGGCTCCTGGGCGACGGAATCGTAGCGGGCGTGCAGCATCTCGGCCATGGCGCGCCATGACTGCACGCGCTCGGCATCGTCGGGGTGCGCGTCAAGCCAGGCCTCGACGTCGGCGCGGCGCTCGGCCGGCAGCTCGCCGTCGACATGGGCGTGCAACTCGTCCTCGGTCACTGAAATCCTGTGGTCGTTCATATCGATCGTCTCTGGCTCTGCGGCCCAAAAAATCTGACGCGGTTCAACTCTGCCGCTTCTCTTTTCGTGCAGGGAACGCGGGTCGCGCGATGCATCAATCCTGCCATCATTTCACCCGCCTGAGCGCGGGGCGCTCGCCCTCCAGCGAGGCCTTGACGTGGGCACGGGCGCGGGCCAGGCGGGACATCACGGTGCCGATCGGCACGCCCTGGATGTCGGCGACCTCGCGGTAGCTCATGCCCTCCAGCATCACCAGCAGCAGCACCGAGCGCTGCTCCTCGACCAGTGTCGAGAGCGCCCTCTCGATGTCGCGCCCTTCCGCTTCGGTCCCGCTGGCATCCGGGTTGTTCTCCGTCAGCTGCGTGAATTGCGGGCGCCTTGCCAGCGAGCGCCGCCGGTTCTTGTTGAGGTTGGTCAGGATCGTGTAGAGCCAGCTCCTGACGTCGCCCCCCAGGAACAGGCGCTCCGAACGCAACGCCCGCACCAGCGTATCCTGCACCAGGTCATCGGCCGCATCCGCATCGCGCGTGAGCGCGCGGGCGTAACGGCGCAGCGCCGGGATCATGGCTTCCACACTCTGGCGAAACGCACTCATGCCGTGTTTGATGTCCTGCCGTTCGGCGCAAGCGCCACAATCATCATAACACCCGAACGGAACGGCTATTCCGGCGCTCGAAACAGCGTTAACGCCGCGTATTAGGACTGTACCGCAGGGGAGGGCTGGTGTACCTCCAGACCTCAACGAGAGCTCGACGGGACGTTCGGAAATGGCGCAGGATTCAGGACTGATGCAAGGACTGATGCAAGGCAAGCGCGGGGTGATCCTCGGCCTCGCCAACAACCGCTCGATCGCCTGGGGCATCGCCAAGGCGTGCCACGCGGCCGGCGCCGAGCTCGCCTTCACCTATCAGGGCGATGCGCTCAAGAAGCGCGTCGAGCCGCTCGCCGCCGAGATCGGCGGCCTCGTGCTCGGCCATTGCGACGTCACCGATGCCGCGACCATCGATGCGGCCTTCGCGGTGCTGCAGGAGAAGTGGGGCAAGATCGACTTCCTGGTGCACGCGATCGCCTATGGCGAGCAGCTCGACGGCCGCTATGTCGACACCACCCCGGAGAATTTTTCCAAGTCGATGCTGATCTCCTGCTACTCGTTCACGGCGGTGGCGCAGCGCGCCGAGAAGCTGATGACCGACGGCGGCTCGCTGATCACGCTCTCTTATTACGGCGCCGAGAAGTGGATGCCGCATTACAACGTGATGGGCGTGGCCAAGGCGGCGCTGGAGGCCAGCGTGCGCTATCTCGCCGCCGATCTCGGCGAGAAGAACATCCGCGTCAACGCGATCTCGGCCGGGCCGATCAAGACGCTCGCCGCGTCCGGCATCGGCGACTTCCGCTATATCCTGAAGTGGAACGAGAATAACGCGCCGCTGCGGCGCAACGTCTCGACCGAGGACGTCGGCGGCAGCGCGCTTTATTTGCTCTCCGATCTCTCGCGCGGCGTCACCGGCGAAGTGCATCACGTCGATTCCGGCTATCACGTGCTGGGCATGAAGCGCCCGGACGCGCCGGATATCTCGTTCGGTGGAAAAGACTAGCCTCCATTCTGGAATGCCCGTGCCCACGATCTATTACCTTCGCCACGGCGAGACCGAGTGGAATGCGCTCGGCAGGCTTCAGGGCACCAAGGACATTCCGCTGAACGCGCGCGGCCGCGATCAGGCCATGCAGGCCGGTGGCGTGCTGGCGGACCTCTTCAAGCGCGACGGCAGAGACAAGGCGACGTTACCCTTCGTGTCGAGCCCGCTCGGACGGGCGCGCATGACCATGGAGCTCGCGCGCGGCAAGCTCGAACTGCCGGTCGCGGACTATGCGCTCGATGATCGCCTGCGCGAGATCGGCTACGGCGTCTGGGAAGGGCTGACGCTGGCCGAGAGCGAGGCGAAAGATCCCGACATCTATGCCAGGCGCCTCGCCGACAAATGGACGGTGGGTCCCGCGGGCGGGGAGACCTATGCCGATGTGCAGGTCCGCGTGCGCGCCTGGTACGATCAGCTCCAGACCGACACCGTCGCGGTCGCCCATGGCGGCACCTGCCGGGCCCTGATGGTGTCTTTGGGTATCGAGACCCCCGCCAGCGCCGCCGAGCTCTATATCGAGCAGGGCGCCGTCTACGTGTTTCGCGACGGCCGGCTGGACAAGTTTAGTTAAGCCCGGCGCGTTGCCCCACCCTCCGCCGTCATGCCCGGGCTTGTCCCGGCCATGACGAGAGTGGGCATATTTGACGCATATTTCGGGGCGAGCTAAGTCAGCACTGACTTACTAGCCAGCGAGCAGCGATGTCCTTCAACACCTTCGGCCACATGTTCCGCGTCACCACCTTCGGCGAGAGCCACGGGGTGGCGATCGGCTGCGTGGTCGACGGCTGCCCGCCGATGATCCCGCTCACCGAGGCCGATATCCAGCAGGACCTCGATCGCCGCCGGCCCGGCCAGTCGCGCTTCACCACCCAGCGCCAGGAGCCGGACCAGGTCAAAATCCTCTCCGGCGTGATGGCGCATCCGGAGACCGGTGTGCAGGTGACGACGGGCACGCCGATCGGGCTCCTGATCGAGAACACCGACCAGCGCTCGAAGGACTATTCGGAGATCAAGGACAAGTTTCGCCCGGGGCACGCCGACTTCACCTATGAAGCGAAATATGGCCTGCGCGACTATCGCGGCGGCGGCCGCTCCTCCGCGCGCGAGACCGCCACGCGCGTCGCCGCCGGCGCCATTGCGCGCAAGGTGCTGCCCGACGTGAAGGTGCGCGGCGCGCTGGTGCAGATGGGCCCGCACAAGATCGACCGCGCGAAGTGGGACTGGGACGAGATTGCGAAGAATCCGTTCTTCTGTCCGGACAAGGACAAGGCGGCGTTCTTCGAGACCTATCTCGACGGCATTCGCAAGAGCGGTTCATCGATCGGCGCGGTGCTCGAGATCGTCGCCGAGGGCGTGCCGGCCGGCCTCGGCGCGCCGATCTACGCAAAACTCGATTCCGATTTGGCGGGCGCGATGATGACCATCAACGCGGTCAAGGGCGTCGAGATCGGTGCCGGCTTTGGCGCGGCGGAATTGACCGGCGAAGAGAATGCCGACGAGATGCGCACCGGCAATGACGGCACGCGCTTTTTGTCCAACCATGCCGGCGGCATTCTGGGCGGCATCTCGACCGGGCAGCCGGTGGTGGTGCGCTTCGCGGTGAAGCCGACCTCGTCGATCCTGCAGCCGCGCCTGACCGTCGATCGCCAGGGCGCCGACACCGAGATTTTCACCAAGGGCCGCCACGACCCCTGCGTCGGCATCCGCGCCGTCCCCGTCGGCGAAGCCATGATGGCCTGCGTGCTCGCCGATCACTTTTTGCGGGATCGCGGACAGGTGGGACGCTAGGGCGTTCATGTCACGGTACTAGCCCACCGCGCAGCTTGACGATCCCACAACTTCGTCCGCAAATGCGGGCATGCAAAACTTCGAGATCCAGCGCATCACCAACTGGCTGATCGACGGCGCGCGGTCGGCGGAGACTCCGTCCCAGATGATCGCCGACGTCTGCGAACATCTCGTCGCAGCCGGCCTGCCGCTGTGGCGGTTCGGCATCTTCATCCGCACGCTGCATCCGGAAATCTTTGGCCGTAACTTCATCTGGCGGGAAGGTCAGAAGGTCGAGATCGGCACTGTCGATTTCGAGATCCTGGAGACGCCCGAATTCGCCAGGAGCCCGCTTCGGATCGTGTTTGAGGAGGGGCTCGAGGTCCGGGGACGGATGGACGATCCGGACAGCAAGCGCTTTCCGTTCCTCGACGACATGCGCGCCGAAGGCGTGACCGACTATTTCGCGGTGCCGATGCCGTATCTCGACGGCTCGATCCATGCGACGAGCTGGGTGACGCGGCGTCCCGGCGGTTTCAGCGACGACGACGTCGCGGCGATCCGGACCCTCGTGGCGCCGCTTGCCCGCGTCAGCGAGATCGTCAGCCTGCGCCGCACTGCCGAGATGCTGCTCGACACCTATGTCGGCAACCGCGCCGGCGCGCGCATCCTCGGCGGCCAGATCCGCCGCGGCCACAACGACACCATGCAGGCCGCGATCTGGCTGTCGGATCTGCGCGGCTTCACCGCGCTGTCGGACCGGCTGCCGGCCGAGACCGTGGTCGAGATCCTCAACCAGTATTTCGACTGCCAGGTTGCCGCGATCCGGGGCCATGGCGGCGAAGTGCTGAAATTCATGGGCGACGGTCTGCTCGCGGTGTTCCCGATCGACGAATATGTCGGCGATGCCGCGCATGTCTGCACGCGCGTGCTGGAAGCGGCGCGCGAGTCTCGCGCCAGCGTCGAGGCGCTCGCTTTTCCGGTCGGCGACGTCGTCGAGCGCTTTCGCTTCGGCGTCGCGCTGCACGTCGGCAACATCCTCTACGGCAATATCGGCGGCGGCAATCGGCTCGACTTCACCTGCATCGGCCCTGCGGTGAACCTCGCCGCACGGCTGGAGAAGATCGCAGGAAGGCTCGGCCGCACCGTCGTGGTCTCGGAAGTCTTTGCGAACGCCTGCCGCCACGACTGGCGAGAGCTCGGCGAATTTCCGATCGCGGGATTTTCCAAGGCGCAGCGTGTGTACGGACTGGCGGAAGAGACATCGGCGGTGATGGCCTGATGAAGCCTTATTCCTCCGGCTCCGTCGTGAACAGCAGCGGATAGCCCTTGGTGCGGGCGGCGTCGGTGGCGCGGGTGGCCTTGGTCTCGGCGACGTCCTTGGTGAACACGGCGACCACACAGGCGCCCAGCTTGTGCGCCGTGATCATCACCTTGTAGGCCTGATCCTCGGTCATGCGGAATTCGGCCTTCAGGATCATCGTGACGAACTCACGCGGCGTGTAGTCGTCGTTGATCAGGATGACCTTGTGCAGCTTCGGCCGCTCGACCTTGATTTTGGTCCGCGTCTTGGGTGTGGTGACGGTGTCGTTCATCGTATCCTGAAACGCCCCGGCCCTGACGAGCTTCGAACCTGCTTATTATATTGCAGGACCCGGGGCCTCTCCAAGATGGTCAGCCCCTCGTCATCATGCCCAGGGGAATGGCAGGAATGCGCCGGTTGTGCAGGTGCCGTCACGGAAGCGCGCGCACCAATTGCAACGCGGCAATGAGCGCGCCCACGGACAGCACGACCGATCCAATCATATAGGCCGCGGAGGCCCATGTTTGGCCGCGCTCGATCAGGTACCAGGCATCCAGCGAGAACGTGGAGAATGTCGTGTAGCCGCCGCAGATCCCGACCGTCAGGAAAATTCGGGCCGTCTGCGGCAGGTTCCATCTGGTCGCGAACAGCGCCGCGAAAAGGCCGATCAAGAACGATCCCGTCACGTTGATGATCACGGTGCCCCAGGGAAAATCGGTGCCGAACAGTCGGCCCGAGCCGATCGCGACGAGGTAGCGTACGACCGCACCGAGCGCTCCGCCCGCTGCGACGGCCAGAATAGATTGAATGTTCAACGTCTCGTTCCCCAATTTGCGCCGTACACGATCATTTCTCCTCCGCTGTCAGCCCGTTGCCGACGGCGAGCAGCCCCACCAGCGAGACCAGCGCGAAGCCGAGCCCGGCGAAGAACGTCACGGCAGGGCCATAGGCGTCCCACAGCGCTCCGGCGATCACGCTCGCGGCCAGCAACGCAAGGCCGGTGAACAGGTTGAAATAGCCGAATGCCGTGCCGCGCAGGCTCGGCGGCGCGGCGTCGGCGACGAGGGCCGAGAGCAGGCCTTGCGTCAATCCCATGTGCAGCCCCCACAGCACCACGCCGAGCGCGAGGCCCGCCAGGTTCGGCAGCAGCGCGAGCGCGAGATCGGCGACGGCGAGAAAGACGAGGCCGAGCGCGAGCAGGCCGGTGCGGTTGATACGGTCCGACAGCACGCCGGCCGGGTAGGCGGACAGCGCGTAAGTGATGTTCATCAGCACCAGCACCGCAGGCACCCACATCGCGTTGAGCCCGATGTTCTGGGCGCGCAGGATCAGGAAAGCCTCGCTGAAGCGCGCCAGCGTGAAGACGACGCCGACCGCCACGACGCGCCAGTAGACCGATCCAAGCTGCCGCATCGCGGCGAGATTGAGCGGATTCTTCGGGGGCTCCCGGCTCGGGTCCGGCTCCGGCTCGCTTACCGCGAACGCGATCAGTCCGAAGGACAGAAATGCCGGCAGCACCGCCACCCAGAACACCGCGGCGAAATTGTCCGCGGTCCACCACATCAGGCCGATTGCGGCGAGCGGCCCGACGAAGGCGCCGATGGTGTCGAGCGATTGGCGCAGGCCAAAGCTCGCGCCGCGCACGCCGGCCGGCGCGATATCGGCGATCAGCGCATCGCGCGGCGCGCCGCGAATGCCCTTGCCGACGCGGTCGACAAAACGTGCGGCCACCAGCCATCCGACGCTGGGGGCGATCGGAAACAGCGGCTTTGTGAAGGCAGCGAGCCCGTAGCCGAGCGCGGCAAGCAGCTTGCGCCGGCCGAGCCAGTCCGACAACGCGCCGGAGAAGATCTTTGTGATCGAGGCCGTCGCCTCGGCGAAGCCTTCTATGAAGCCGACGGTGAGCGTGGATGCCCCGAGCACGGTGACCAGATAGACCGGCAGCAGCGCGTGGATCATCTCGGAGGAGATGTCCATCAGCATCGAGACGAAGCCGAGCACCCAGATCCCTCTGGGCAGCGCGGCGCGCGCAGTATTCGGTGTCGTTGTCGTCACGTCCCCGCCTTCGTCCCTGGCCATGCCCTGGCCTTCGTTGTCAGGCAACAAAAAACCCGCCATCGGCGGGCTTGTCCATGCTCCCGCCAAAGGCAGAGGCTCAAAGATTGCCTCGCCTCAAGCAGGAGTCATCAGCCCACTACGGTCCAAGGATACGCCCCAAGGCCGCCGGGCGGTTATCGGGGGACTCCATCCCCATCTGTGCGTCCAGCCTAGCATGGAAATCGCGCCGGACAAATGGGCGGGAGAGCCCGTCCCGTGAGTCGTCGTTTTGCAGCTCGATGCGGGAGGCACTTGCGATGGAAGCTGCAGGTGATCGCGCGAGGCCTGGAGGCGCGAAAGCGGCGAGACGACGGCAGCTTTGCGCAAGGCGCGTCTGTTCCTGACCTGAATGTGAAGCCCAAGCGATCTTCGCGCTTTGCGGCAAGGCGATTGCATGTCACCATCGCGTCATACGACGGGAGACTGCGATGCGCATGCCGTTCTCGATCGGGGCTGTGCTGGTGGCCGGCGTTCTCGCCGGAGGTGACGTCGCGGGCATCGCGGCACCAGGGCCCAAATTTGAACCGTCCAAATCCGATCCGCTCAAGAATCGACCGCAGCGGCTGACGGCCGACAGGGACGCGCAGACGGTCGATGTCGAGCTGATCCTCGCTGTCGACGTCTCCTACTCCATGGACATGGACGAGCTCGCGATCCAGCGCGAAGGCTATGCGCAGGCGATCCAGTCGAAGGAATTCCTCCAGGCGTTGAAGCTCGGACCGAACGGCCGTATTGCGGTGACCTATTTCGAGTGGGCCGCCTCCAGCGACCAGAAGATCATCATCCCCTGGCGGCTGGTGGACGGACCCGAGACCGCGGACGCGGTCGCCGCCGAGATCATGAAGACGCCGATCCGGCGCGCCTCGCGCACCTCGATCTCCGGCGCGATCAATTTCGCGATGCCGCTGTTCGACGAGGATCCCTATCGGGGCCTGCGCCGCGTCATCGACATTTCCGGCGACGGTCCCAACAACAATGGCGGACCGGTCACGGCGGCGCGGGACGCCGCGCTCGAGAAGGGCATCGTCATCAACGGCCTGCCGATCATGGTCAAGGAGCCGTCCTACTCGACCATGGACATCGATAATCTCGATTACTACTACGAGGACTGCGTTGTCGGCGGCCCCGGCTCTTTCGTCATCTCGATCAAGGACCGCGAGAAGTTCAAGGAAGCGATCCGCACCAAGCTGCTGATGGAAGTTGCAGGCCGCACGCCCGAGCGTCCCGTGGTGCGGGTCGCGGACAAGGAGCCGCGCGTCAACTGCATGATCGGCGAGAAGATCTGGTCGGATCGCTGGGGGCGCTGACGGCGCTGCTGCGAATGGGGCCTTTTGCCTCGCCTCGCCCGAGGGTTGAATTTAACCGCTCGTTAACCAGTGCCGGGCCTAATCGGACTATGTCTGATTGTTTCCGCTCGGTATCTTGCCATTGCTGACCGGCAAGCGACCGAAAGCGGGTTCGTCAGACTCGTCCGCCGAGCAATCCGATGGCCATCGTCACGCAGAGCACCAGCCAGATTTCGCCCGCCAGTGAGCGGGTCTATCACCAGAGCAGATTGCTCGGTGAATGGGAGGGCAATTGGGCGGGCAACAACCAGCCCGTTGGCTTCAAGGTGGTCAATATCCGCGGCACCCGGGCGCAGGTCGAGTACACTCATAACGGGCACACCGAGCGCGGCTTTGGCCAGGTCAGCGGCGCGCTGATCACCTTCGGCACGATCACAGTCGGCACCAAGGACGGCAAGAACCTGGTGCTGTTGTCTTCCGCGGGCGCAGGCAAGCAGACCGCCAATCTCGAGAAGCAGGCGCCGCCGGCCTCGGACAGTCGCCTGATGGGAAGCTGGGGCGGCTATTCCAGCGACAACGGCAAGAGTGCGAGCTTCAAGGTCCTCGCCGTCGACGGCAAGGAAGCACAAGTCAGCGTCACCACCGACGGCGTCACCCGTCAGGGCACCGGCATCGTCTACAACAACGTCATCATGTTCGGGCAATCGCAAATCTCGACCAAGGACGGACAGAACGGCACGATCATCTACCAGGTCGGGAACAAGTCTTTCTCAGTGCCCGTGACGAAATATCCGCCGGCGGATTCATCGTCTTCGGTGGACAGGACGGCCTAGCCGCTCACGGCGGCTTGCGGCTCGACTACGCTGACTCCAGTGACGCCACCATCAATTCCGTCATCCTGAGGTGCGAGCGGCGCGATGCAAAGCATCGCGCCGGGAGCCTCGAAGGATGTATGGCCTCGATGCAGCGGGGCCGTCGCCCTTCGAGGGCCGCTAAGAAGCGGCCACCTCAGGGTGACGGTTATAGCATTGTGCGCGACTCTACTTCGCCGCGAGCGGTGGCAGTGGTGGCACGCTGTCGTTCGGTGCTTCCGCCTGCATCGTGATCAGCGTCATCGAGACCAGGTCATAATAGCCGATCAGGCCGATGATATCCATGATGCCGCGCTCGCCGAATTTCTGCTGCGCGGCGCGGTAGACGTCATCCGACACTTTCTTGTCGCGATAGAGCGCCAACACGAGGTCGTAGAGCGCGGTCTCGTCATCCTTCATCGCCTTCGGACGCACACCGTTCGCGACATCTTTCGCGACCTCCGGATCGAGACCGGCCTTCATCGCGAGCGGATAATGCGCGAACCACTCGTATTGCGCCGTCCACTGCCGCGCGGCGATCAGGATGGCGAATTCGCTGAGGCGCGCGGGCAGCGACGAATTCCATCGCAGATAGTCCGACATGGCCGAGAGCTTGGGTGCAAGCTCCGGGTTGCGGATATAGGCGCGGTAGGGCGGGTTGGTGAATTTGGCGTTGCGCGGCGGCACCGCGATCGCATCCGCCCACTCCTTCTGCGGTGGCGTGAGCTCGTCCGGCTTCAGCGGCACGAAGCGGGTCGGCTCGGCCGCGCCGCCGGCTCCCGGGATCGCTACGGTGACCAGCACAGCCAGCGCCAGGCCAAGATATCGCATCCCAAGATAGCGCATCATCATCCTCCCGTTTCGGCGGACTCGCGCCGCCTTGTTCGATCGCAGCTTACGTCGCGGCGCGGCCTGTGCAAGACCTCGGGCGCGCATGCTGGAACTCAATGAAGGGGGGCCTGGTGCCGGCAACGCTGGCCTTTGCGCCATCTGTTGCGTATAATTTCCGAGCTTTCTTGACGGTTACCTGAATGTCCCGCTTTGCACGCTCTTGCGCCCTCGCGCCTCTCTTCGCACTGCTCTGCCTCGGCGGAGCGCCGGCTCATGCGCAAGTCGCGGCTCTGAGATATTGGATCCCGGGTGGGGCTTTCGGCTTTGGCGGGAGCAGCGGCCAAAGCTCCGATGCCTACGGCAACTTTCCGAGCTTCAATGGCGGCAATGCCGACGAAAGCTACGGTTTTCGTCCCGGCTTCTTCGTCGGAAGCGAGCGCGGCAATCTCGGTCTGAGCGGTCTCAGCCAGCCCGCGCCGGCCGGCAATTTCAGTGCGCTCTCTTACGACAGCACGCAGTTCGGCTACAACACCAAGACGGCGAGTGGCATGCCCGTCACGTTCTTTGCCGGCTTCGACACACTGAAATACAACGGCGGCATCGGCAGCTCGCTGGCGCCGCTCACCTCCGGCGCCTCGCCCGGTTACGGCGCGTTCGCAGGCGTCGAATTCAAGCCGACCTCAAATCTCAGCCTGTCGTTCGGCGCCGGTTTCACGCAGCAGGATTCGGGCCGTATGGACAGCGATATCAGATCGAACATGCTGCCCGGCGAGTCGCCGGCGTTGAGCGGTCTGCGTCGCTAGCCCTGCATCACCAGTTCCGGAGGACGCCGCAGCGATTTCGGCAGCGTCGGGCCGGTGCCGAAGCGCATCACGATATCGGGGCGCCGGTCGCCCAGTCCGAGCGAGGTCGCGAATTGCGGCCTCAGTGCCGCCACCTCGACCGGCTGATTGACGAAGGCATATTTGAGGCCGAGCGCAGTCGCCTGCAAACCAAAACGCTGGCAGGCCCGGCCGACCGAGATCCAGTGCGATGTGTCGCTTCGATCGGCCGCGAGCACGACAATGCCCGCAGAGCTGTCGAGCTGCTCGCGGTATTTCTTGTTTTCTCCGCTTTCGGTGAGGACGAACCTCAGGAGCGGGCGTGCGAGCCATGCGGGCAGGGTCGGATTTCCCGAGGCAGCCGAGAACAGCCCGTCCATCGTCGCGAGCGCATCGGTCTGGTTGAAGCGCAGCCAGCTCACGAGCTCGCGCATGAAGGCCTTGTCGCGCATTTGTGCTGAATTTCCTTCGAGCACATAGTTGGTGACGTTTGCGATCGCGGTACGTTCGGTCAACAGGATCGCCGCGACATCCGGTTCGCGGCAGGCGTTATCGAGCTGGCGCAGGATGTCGGGCGCAACCGGCCTGCCGTCGAAGACCGCGCGGGTGCTTTGCCTGACGGGAATTGCCTGGGCCAGCGCCGAAGTTGCCGGCGGGGCCTCCTCGAGTGCGATCACGATCCTGTCGCCGTCGATTGTCGTGTGGGCACGCCAGCCCAATATCGACGCTGCGAGAACGAGGTTTTCGGCGGCGCAGCCGAGGCTGACGAAGAGGTGATGATCGTCCGGATCGACGGCCGGACAGCGCCGCGCGAAGTCGGGCGCAATCGTGATCTCGTGGCCGCGGGCGGAGAAGATCCACGGCTGGGTGTTGTGGCTGTTGGCTGCAAGCGTCGCAAAGCGCACCAGCTCCCGATCCCTCGGCGCAGCCTGCAACGGCGCCCGTGACGTGCTCACCGCCTCGTCATAGGTCATCGTCGCCGCGAGGGCAGGCAGACCGCTGAAGGTGGCCACGGACAATCCGAGTGCGGTCGCGATGAACTGTCGTCGGTCAACCACTGACGTTCACTCCACATTGCACATGACGCTTGTAGCGCCGACGGGCATCGGGGCGGTTGACCGGAATCAAGGTTGGTGACGCTGACGGCCTTACCGCGTGAACTTTACCACCAGCTCCACATGCGGCGTGTGGCGGAACTGGTCGACCGGAACCACGGTGTCGATCCTGTAGCCGCCATCGATCAGCAGCCGTGCGTCGCGGGAAAACGTCGCGACGTTGCAGGACACGGCGATCACCACGGGCACCTTGCTTGCAGCGAGTTTCAGCGCCTGCGCCTGGGCGCCCTGGCGCGGCGGGTCGAACACCACGGCGTCGAAGTCGCGCAGCTCGGGCGGCACCAGCGGGCGGCGAAACAAATCGCGCGGCTCGGCCTTGATCGGCTTCAGCCCGGGCGTTCGCGCGGCTTTCGCGAGCGCGTCGACCGCGCCGGCGTCGTTGTCATAAGCTGTGACGCGGGCCTTCTCGGCGAGCCTTAGCGCAAACGGCCCGACGCCGCAGAAGAGGTCGAGAACCTCCTTGGCCTTGCCCACGCGCTCTGCGACGAGCGCGGCCAGCGTCTCTTCGCCGGCGATGGTCGCCTGCAGGAACGAGCCCGGCGGCAGCGTCACCTCGGCGCGGCCCATCTTCACCGTCGGCGGCAGGCGTTGCAGCACCAGCTCGCCGTGCCGCGTCAGCCGCGCCAGCCGATGCTGTTCGGCGACGCGCGATAGCGCCGTGACCAGCGGGGTCGGCAGCGGGCCGGAGCCGCGCACGTCGACATCGAGGCCGTTGGCGGTGGCGGTGACCTGGATGTCCAGCGGCTTGGTCACCGGCATTCTGGACGTCAGCGGCTCGGCGAGCGCCCAGGCGGCCTCGAGCGCGCCGTTGAGCGCTGGATCGAGAATCGGGCAGCGATCGATCGGAATGACGTCGTGCGAGTTCGTCGCGGAGAAGCCGACCTTGAGGACGTTGTGCGTTCCGAAGCGCCCGTGCAGCGTGACGCGCCTGCGCCCCGCACCATGGGCATCGACCAGCGGCGCCACCTCGCAATCGATGCCGGCCTGCGCCAGCGTCTCGACCACGATGCCGCGCTTCCAGGCGCGGTAAGGCTCGGTCGCCCAGTGCTGGATCGCGCAGCCGCCGCAGATGCCGAAATGCGGACAGAACGGCGCGATGCGCTCAGGGCTCGCGATATCGACCGCCAGCAGCTTGCGGCGGTCGGGATGGTTGCCGGCGACGTGATCGACCTCGACGGTCTCGCCGCCGAGCGTATAGGGCACGTAGACCGCCTCGCTCGCAGCGAGGCAGACGCCGTCGCCGCGGTGGCCGACGTGATCGATGGTCAGGCGCTCAACCACGGCGCGCGCCCAGGAAGAATTCGATGTTGCCGTCGCCGCCCGCGATCGCGGAGGGGAACACCTCGATGTCGGTGCAGCCGAGCGAAGCGGCAAAGGCCGCGATGTCGTCGCAGACCTCCTGGTGCACGGCGGCGTCGCGGATGATGCCCTTCTTGTTGTGTTTCCGGTCGGCCTCGAATTGCGGCTTGATCAGCGCCAGCAGGCTCATCGGCGCAGCCGCCAGCGACAGGGCCACCGGCAGCACGGTTTTCAGCGAGATGAAGCTGACGTCGATGACGACGACATCGGGCCGCGCCGGCAGCCGCTTGCCGTCATAGCTGCGGATGTCGGTCTCCTCCATCGACACGATCCTGGGATGACCGCGTAGCGAGGGATGCAGCTGGCTGGTGCCGACATCGACCGCGAACACCAGGCTCGCGCCATTTGCCAGCAGCACCTCGGTGAAACCGCCGGTGGAGGCGCCGACGTCGAGGCAGACATGGTCCTCGATCTCGATTCCGTAGCGCTCCAGCGCGCCGGCGAGCTTGACGCCGCCGCGCGAGACATAGGGGTGCGCGGGCTGGGCCTGGATCACCGCGTCCTCCGCGATCGTCTCCGACGGCTTTGCGACCTGCTTGTCGTCAGCCGTGACGAGGCCGGCCTCGATAGCCGCGCGCGCCCGCGCCCGGCTCTCGAACAGGCCACGCTCGACCAGCAGAACATCCGCACGCTTGCGGGCAGGGGACATCGGGTCTCCGACAGAGAACGAGTGCTCAGGATGCGATCAATCGCGCGGCTGCCATCCGGACGCAAGCCTCGAATGCAGCAAGATCGTGCCAGACGTCGGCGGGCATTTCCGCCGGCGTCACCAGCGGGCAGCCGTGCAGCTCCAGCGCATGGATCATCATGAGATTGTCGGAGTGGCCGAAATCCTCGACCGTCAGCCCGTGCGCGTCGACCAGCCGCCCGCCCTCGGAGGCGACGTCCATGAAGCGGCCGACGCGGTCGGCATAGACGGTGCCGTCGTTGGAGTAGGCGAGGCAGAACTTGCCGCGGCCGGCCATGTAGCCGAGCTCGTAGACGGTGCCGGGATCGGCGCCGGCGCCGCGGAACGGGGTGAGGTTGGCGATGATGATGTCGGCCTGGTCCATCATCGCCGCGTTGCCGCAAAAGATCTGCCGCGAGGCGTCGGGAGCGGCAAGGTCGACGATGTTGTCGAGCGGATAGAGGCCGGTGAGGCCGTGAGCCGCGCAGATATCGACCTTGCGCCGGCCGATCTCAACCGCATCCGGCAGGAACACGTCGGGGCCTGCCAGATAGATTTTCATGGGATTACCGGTCGAGGAAGCGTGAGGTTGCCGCGGCATCGCGGTGCCAAACCTCTCCCATGGGAGAGGTCGCGCCGAAGGCGCGGGTGAGGGGTTACGCTCTCACGTGGGACCTGAACCCCTCACCCGTATTGCTGCCGCAATCCGACCTCTCCCTACGGGAGAGGTGGGGTTCAGTGCCCGTACAACGATCAGGCCAGCTTGACCGTCTCGGCCTTCACGTCCTTGCCGAGCGCCTCGAACACCTTGGAGACGATGCCCTTGGCGTCGAGACCGGCGCGAGCATACATCGCGGCGGGGGTGTCGTGGTCCTGGAACACGTCGGGCAGCACCAGCGAGCGGAAGCGCACCATGCCGGTGTCGAGCGCGCCCTGATCGGTCAGGTACTGTGCGACATGCGAGCCGAAGCCGCCGATCGAGCCTTCCTCGATCGTGATCAGGACGTCGTGGTCGCGGGCGAGCTTGAGCACCAGCTCGGTGTCGAGCGGCTTCATGAAGCGCGCATCGGCGATCGTGGTGGAGAGTCCATGAGCGGCGAGCTCGTCGGCCGCCTTCTCGCATTCGGCCAGACGCGTGCCGAAGGAGAGCAGGGCGATCTTGTTGCCCTGGCGGATCACGCGGCCCTTGCCGATCTCGAGGGGAACGCCGACGTCGGGCATCTCGACGCCACGGCCTTCGCCGCGCGGATAGCGCAGCGAGCTCGGACGGTCGTTGATCGCGACCTGGGTGGCCACCATGTGCACGAGCTCGGCCTCGTCGGCCGCTGCCATGATCACCATGTTCGGCAGGCAGCCGAGATAGGCGTTGTCGAACGAGCCGGCGTGGGTCGCGCCGTCGGCGCCGACGAGGCCGGCGCGGTCGATGGCGAAACGCACGGGCAGGCTCTGGATCGCGACGTCATGCACGATCTGGTCGTAGCCGCGCTGCAGGAAGGTCGAGTAGATCGCGCAGAACGGCTTGTAGCCTTCGGTCGCAAGACCGGCGGCGAACGTCACCGCGTGCTGCTCGGCGATGCCGACGTCGAAGGTACGGTCCGGGAACGCCTTGTTGAAGATGTCGACGCCGGTGCCCGACGGCATCGCCGCGGTGATGGCGACGATCTTGTCGTCCTTCTCGGCTTCCTTGACGAGGCTCTGGCCGAACACGTTCTGGTAGGCCGGCGCGTTCGGTTTTGATTTCGCCTGGGTGCCGGTCGCGACGTCGAACTTGACCACGGCGTGGTACTTGTCGGCGGACGCTTCCGCCGGGCCGTAGCCCTTGCCCTTTTGCGTCACGACGTGGACCAGGATCGGGCCGGTCTCCATGTCGCGCACGTTCTTCAGCACGGGCAGCAGGTGGTCGAGGTTATGGCCGTCGATCGGGCCGACGTAATAGAAGCCGAGTTCTTCGAACAGCGTTCCGCCGTCCATCATGAAGCCGCGCGAATATTCCTCGACGCGGTTGGCGCGGTTGGCGATGATCTTGGGCAGGCGCTTGTTGATCTGCTTGGCCGCCTCTCGCAGCGTGCGATAGGTCTTGCCGGAGTAGAGGCGCGACAGATAGGCGCTCATGGCGCCGACCGGCGGTGCGATCGACATGTCGTTGTCGTTGAGGATGACGATCAGGCGCGAATTCATCGCACCCGCGTTGTTCATGGCCTCATAGGCCATGCCCGCCGACATCGAGCCGTCACCGATCACTGCGATAACGTTGTTCTTGCCGCCGGAGAGGTCGCGCGCGACCGCCATGCCGAGGCCGGCCGAGATCGAGGTCGAGGAGTGCGCCGCGCCGAACGGATCGTAATCGCTCTCGCTGCGCTTGGTGAAGCCGGAGAGGCCGCCGCCGGTGCGCAGCGTGCGGATGCGGTCGCGGCGTCCGGTGAGGATCTTGTGCGGATAGGCCTGGTGGCCGACGTCCCAGATCAGCCGGTCGCGCGGCGTGTCGAAGACATAATGGATCGCCGTGGTGAGCTCGACCACGCCGAGACCCGCGCCGAAGTGACCGCCGGTCACCGAGACGGCATCGATCGTCTCCTGCCGCAGCTCGTCGGCGACCTGGCGGACCTGCTCGACCTTGAGCTTGCGCAGGTCTTCCGGCGTCCGGATGGTGTCGAGAAGCGGCGTCTTACTGTATGCGTTCACGGCGATTTCCAATTTGTCAGCGCCGGAAAGTCGTTCCGGTGCGCGATGGGTTTGCACAATATCGGCGCAGCGCGAGTCCTAAAACCGTCGGAGCCAGCTGCATGGGGCCAAGCCTCTATCTTCAAGCTGACAACCCCGTCTTCAAGCTTAGGTGAGCTTAAGTGCGCTCCGGTTCAGTCTCTGTGATCCCTGTCACTCAGATCGGCTTCGTCCGTCCCAGCCAATTTCATCAGCAGTTTGAAGCGCTTGTCGTCGGTCATTGGGGCCTACGCAAGGCTTGCAAAAAGCCACACTCCGCGCAGCTTTACACCAAAGCTTGGGCCAAAGCCAACCCACAGGGCCGACTACGGGCATGCACGTGCAACCCGCGGGCCAGATTGGTTAACTGGGGCGCCTTGCGGGAGGTTCCGACCTTGCCCGGTTCCTTGGCAGTTTTTCGGGCGATAGCGTGGCCGTTTTGGACGGATTCAGGGAGCTGGAATGCCTTGCGACACCAATCTTGACCGCGTCAGACCTTAGCCCCACGGCGTTGCCGCAGGCGGAACCCGTGCAACCATGAAAAAAAGCGGGCGGCCACCGCTCGAAATGGGCGGCTCGGCGGAGGTCCTTACTGCACGTCGAGCGGCGCGGTGCCGGTGGCCTGGCCGCTGGCATCGGTGGTGATCTTGTCGACGCGCGCTTCCGCCTGGCGCAGCAGCTCCTCGCAGCGGCGCTTCAGCGCCTCGCCGCGTTCGTAGATCGTGACGGATTCCTCGAGCGGCACCTTGCCGTCCTCGAGCCGCTTCACGATCGTTTCGAGCTCCTCGATCGCACGCTCGAAGGTGAGCCTGGAGACGTCGACTTGGGTATTTTCGGCCATATCCGTTTCCGATTGCCCGATTCGCTTCACCTGAAGGGAAGCCGAGTTTTGCGGGCTTAATGTGGCGGTGCGTCAAGCGCCCATCAGGGCGCCGACATGCGCCGTAACAGATTCTTTCAGTCCTTGCAGGTCATAGCCGCCCTCGAGCACCGAGACAATGCGGCCCCCTGCGGTCTTGTCGGCGAGGTCCATCAGCTTGCGCGTGACCCAGGTGTAGTCCTCCGCGCGCAGGTTCAGCGAGGCCAGCGGATCGCGGTAATGCGCGTCGAAGCCGGCGGAGATGATGATCAGCTCGGGGCTGAACTTCGTCAGTTGCGGCAGGATCAGATTCTCGAACGCGGAGCGGAATTCGGGGCCGCCGTCCTCGGAGGCGAGCGGTGCGTTGACGATGGTGTCGTGGTCGCCGCGCTCGCTCTTCGCGCCGGTGCCCGGAAACAGAGGCATCTGGTGCGTCGAGCAATACATCACGGTCGGGTCCGACCAGAAGATGTCCTGCGTGCCGTTGCCGTGATGCACGTCGAAATCGACGATGGCCGCGCGCGTGATGCCGTATTTGCGCTGGGCGTGCCGCGCGGCGATCGCGACATTGTCGAAGAAGCAGAAGCCCATCGGCTTGCCGATCTCGGCATGATGTCCGGGCGGGCGCACGGCGACGAAGGCGTTGCGGTGCTCGCCATTCATCACGGCTTCGGTGGCGGCGACCGCGCCGCCGACGCCGCGCATCACGGCTTCCCACGTGCCTGGCGACATCGAGGTGTCGCCGTCGATATAGATCAGGCCGCTGGTCGGCGCCATGTGGCGCAGCTCGGTGACGTAGTGCTCGTTGTGGCAGAGCGTGACGAGATCGAGATCGCCCTCCGGCGCCTGGTCGCGCACCAGGAACTGGAAGCGCTCGTGGGACAGCGCTTCCTCCACTGCGCGCAGGCGGTCGGGTCTTTCAGGATGACCCGGGGGCGTGTCGTGGTCGAGGCAGGCCTTGTGGGAGAGGAGAAGCGTGCTCATCAGGTCGGCCTCACGGGATACGGGCTCTCGACGTCGCTTGGCGCATCCGGCGCCAAAACGCAATGCCAAACGCAATCTATGCGTTTAGCCGAAAATGGCAAAGGGTGGTCCCGTTCCGGTCCGTTTGATCCGGATCAATTCACGCGCAGGATGCGGCTCAGCGGCAGCGGCCCGATCGGCCCGTGCGCCCTGAAGAACGCGAACAGGGCATCCGCATCGTAGTTGCCATATTGCGCTGCCGTCCCCTGTTTGGCGACGGTGAAACCGTCGCCGCCGACTGCGAGGTAATCGTTGAGGGTGACGCGGTAGCCGCCTCCAGGCTCGATGGGCCGGCCGTTCAGCGTCATCTTATCGATCATGACGCGCTCGCCGAATGGCTTTGTTGCGTCCCAGGTATAGCTGAATCCGTTCGAGACCTGGAGGATTCGCGGGCGCTTCGGATCGAGCCATTGCTGCTCCAGCATGTCCTTGAGCTGGCTGCCGGTCAGCGTCATGGTGACGAGGCGGTTGCGGAACGGTTGGCTCGCGAACAACTCGCCGAACGACACCGCGCCGTTCTCCTTCGGGACGATGTCGGTGCGGATGCCGCCGGGATTGGTGAGCGCGATGACAGCGCTGCCATCCTGGGCCGCCCTGGTCGCGGCGAGCTGTGCGTCGGCGATGACGTCGCCGAGCGCGCTCTCGCCGGCCTCGTTCGGAATGCGCGACAGCGTCTGCGTCACCGATCCCGCCGGGCGGTTGGCGATGGGCGCCGAGAGCTTGTCATAGGCGTCGATCAACGCGGTCTGCTCGGGATCCTTGGCCAGCGAGGCATTGGCGACGATGACGTTCTCGGCCTTGGTTTTGACGATGTCTCGCGTTGCCGGATCGAGCGTGAGGTCGATCGCGGTGACCAGCGTGCCGTATTTGTCGCTGCTGGTGACGAGCCGTCCGTCGATATTGCAGACATAGGCGCGGTGAGTATGGCCGCTGACGACGACATCCACGGCGCGGTCGAATTTCCTGACGATATCGACGATCGGGCCGGTAATGGCAGGGCATTCATTGTAGTCGCCCGAGGGCTCGCCGCCCTGGTGGATCAGCACCACGATCGCCTCGACGCCGCGCGCCTTCAGCTGCGGCACCAGTGCGTTCACCGTCTCGGCTTCGTCGCGGAATTCGAGCCCGGCGATGCCGGATGGCGAGACGATCCCCGCGGTCTCCTTCAAGGTCAGTCCGATGAAGGCGACCGGGATGCCCTCGAACTCCCTGATCTCGTAGGGCGGCAGCACGCTCTTGCCGGTCGCGGTCTCCACGGTGGAGGCCGCGAGATAATGGAATTTGGCGCCCGTGAACGGATGCGGTCCCTGGCAGCCGTCGATGGGATGGCAGCCGCCGTTCTGCATCCGCAGGAGCTCGGTCTTGCCTTCGTCGAATTCGTGATTGCCGACCGAGGTGATCGCAAGCCCCATCATCGACAGCGATTCGATCGACGGCTCGTCGTGAAACATCGCCGACAAGAACGGGCTCGCGCCGATCAAATCGCCGGCGGCGACGAAGATGGTGTTCTTGTGCCCCTCGCGCAGCTGCTTCACCAGCGTCGCCATGTACTCGGCGCCGCCGGCGGCCACCATCACCTTCCCGGTCTTGTCCTCGGGATCGTTGATGCGGATGCCGCCCGGCGGCGGCCGCAGATTGCCGTGGAAATCGTTGATCGCGAGCATGCGCAGCTCCACCGGCGCGGCGGTCTGGGCCGAGGCGGGGAGGGCGGAGGTCAGCGCGAGTGCGGCAAGGATCGATTGAAAGGCGTATCGCATGGAACCAGATTAGTCGTTCCAGGCGAAGATTTCACGAAACTTTCTTCCTTCTCCCCTTGTGGGAGAAGGTGGCGCGTAGCGCCGGATGAGGGGTTCTGTCCGCGAATGAAATGCGAGTGAGTTTGCGGAGACAACCCCTCACCCGTCTCGCCGCTTTCGCGGCGAGCCACCCTCTCCCACAAGGGGAGAGGGAAAAAGCCCCCTACCGCTTCTTCCGGCTCGCGAACGCGTTGAACGCGGCCATCGCGTCATCCGATTTCAGCCGCTCGCCGAACAGATGGGCTTCCTGGTCGATGCGGCGGGTGAGCTCTTCGGGCGCGGCGCGCAGCAATTTGCGCGAGGTCGCGACCGCCTCGGCGGGCAGCCGGCAGATTTCGCGCGCCACCTTGCGCGCCTCGACTTCGGTATGTCCCGGCGAGACCACGGTGTTGACGAAGCCGGCATGATGCGCCTCCGCCGCGGTGAAGGTCCGCCCCATCACCAGCATCGCAAAGGCGCGCTGATACCCCATCGTGTTCGGCATCAGGAGGCTGGCGGCGCCGACCGGCACGAGCCCGAGATGGATATAGGGCGCGGAGAAGGTCGCGGCGTTCGAGGCGAGCACGTAGTCGCAGTGAAACAGCATCACCGTGCCGATGCCGATCGACGCGCCGTCCACGGCAGCGATGATCGGCTTGACGTTGAGGGCGAGCGAATAGAGGAATTTGGCGCCGTCCGACAGGGTCTCCGGGCGCGAGGCGTCGGCCTTGAGAAAATCGTCGATGTCGTCGCCGGCGGTGAACACGCCGGAGCCGCCGGTGACGATCATGCAGCGGATGTCGGGGTTGTTCTGCGCGGTGTCGATCGCGCGGCTCATCTCGCGATACATGTCCTGCGTGATCGCGTTCTTCTTGCCCGGGCGGCGCAGGGTGATGACGCGCGTTCCGCGCTCCTCGGTGACGATGATATTGCCGTTCGGCATGTGCCCCCCTGCGGTCGCCGCGACGCCAGCATTCGGCGAGTCCCGCAAGCGTCAGCCTACATGATCTTGCAGGCGTGCCAATCCGCCCGCGCGACCTTTTCGAGGACGGCCCCCCGCGCATGACGCCTGGGAACCGTACTGCTTCGGATCGCGCCGCCCACACCAATTCCACATGCAATTGCGCGTTGCAACAAATGGCTACAATGTTTCATTTGAAAAACCGGTGGTTGTGGGGCACGATTGCCCGATACCGTTTCCCTTGGCCGATTGCTCGATCGATGATTGCCGCAACGGGCGTTGACGAATCCTCGCTGCACTACCGCGGCTGGCGCGTCGTGCTGGCCTGCTTCCTGATGGCCTTCTTCATGTTCGGCTTCGGCCTCTACGGCCAGGGAGTCTATCTCGCCGAGCTTCAGCGCGCCCATGGCTGGCCGGGCAGCCTCGTCTCCGCGGCCAGCACGTTCTCGTTTCTGCTCACCGCCATCCTCGTCATCTTCACCGACGATCTGCTGGCCCGCATCGGGCTGCGGTCGTTGATCCTGTGCGGCCTGGCGGCGCTCGGCGCGTCGACCGTGCTGCTGGCGCTGATGCAGACGCCCTGGCAGCTCTATCTGGCTTATGCGCTGATGTCGGTCGGCTGGACCGGGATGGGGACCGTGGTGATCGCGACCGTGCTGAACTCCTGGTTCGAGCGGCGCCGCGGGCTCGCGCTGAGTCTCGCCTTCAACGGCGCGACCTGCGGCGGCATCGTCCTCGTTCCGCTCCTGCTGTCGCTGACCGGCAGCATCGGCTTCCGCGCGGCCATGCTGGTGGCTACGATCCTGATGGTGGTGCTGGTGCTGCCCGTGGTGGTTGGCTTCATCGGCTGGCCGGCCGAGAACTTGCGGGCAACGGGCGGGCGTTCCGGTGGGGCCGCGGCCGCACCGGCTCATTCCCGCAAGACGCTGCTCGCCAGCGCCGCGTTCTGGACCATGGTGCTGCCGATCGCGATCGCGCTGCTGGCGCAGATGGGATTCATCATCCACCAGGTGACATTTCTCGAGCCGCTGATCGGGCGTGCCAGCGCTGGCCTTGCCGTCACCATCATGGCGGCGATGGCGGTGGTCGGCCGCCTGTCGCTCGGCCTGTTCGTCGACAGGCTCGATCCGCGGCTGGCCTGCGCGGCGTCGATGACGAGCCAGGCGGCGGCGCTGTTCGTGCTGCTCCAGAGCACGAGTCCTGTGGTGCTGCTGGCGTGCTGTGCCGTCTACGGCTTCTCGATCGGCAACATGATCACGTTTCCGCCCTTGATCATCCAGCGCGAGATCGGCTCTGCCGCCTTCGCCGCGGCGATGGGATTGGGCACCTCGATCAGCGGCATCGTCAGCGCCTTCGGCCCCGGCATCGTCGGCCTCGCGCGCAGCGCCAGCGGCGACTACACGATGGCGTTCGCGATGTGCGTGGTGCTCGATCTCGTGGCGGCGGGGATCGTGCTGTGGCGGCCGGGAGTCAGGGCGAAGCTCGCCGCGTTGTAGTCCGGATGGATTATGCGTCCTCGTGCCCCGGACGCAGCGCAGCGCTACTTCAGCGGTGCGCTGCAGAGCCGGAGCCCATGTCGCCGCGACCGCCACTTTGGAGTGGGTCCCGGCTCTGCGCAGCAACGCTACGCGTTGCAGCGCGTCCGGGACACATCCCGCAGCTCACCCCAACAACACCGCATCCGCCGCCGCGACCGACTCCGCGCTCTCCGTCACGGTGCGCTCCAGCGCGCCGGCCTGCACCGTGATGTTCTCGGCGAAGAAGCGCGCGAGCGAGACGTAGCGCGCGGCATCCGCATTGCCCTCGGCCTTCGCCGCCAGCGCTTCGGAGGCCAGCATGCAGCCGCCGAGCGTCGCGCCGAACTGTTGCAGATACGGCGTCGCGCCGGCGAGCGCGTCGTTCGGTGCGGACGCAACGCGCTCCAGCAGCCATTTGCTGGTGCGCGTCAGGGCCTCGAGCGCCTCGCGCAGCTTCGTCCCCGCGGTGCCGAAGGCGGGATCGTTGGAGGCCTCGACCTGCTTGACGGTGGCCGAGAGCTCGTCGAGCAGCGCCCACACCGCCGCGCCGCCATTGGCCGCCAGCTTGCGCGTGACGAGGTCGATCGCCTGGATGCCGTTGGTGCCCTCGTAGATCGCGGTGATGCGCGCATCGCGGTAGTGCTGCGCGGCTCCGGTCTCCTCGATGAAGCCCATGCCGCCATGCACCTGCACGCCGAGATAGGCGACCTCGTTGCCGATATCGGTGGAATAGCCCTTGGCCATCGGCGTCAGCAGCGCCGCGCGCGCGGCGGCATCGGCCCTGACCTTTGGATCCTTGGCGCGCGTCGAGACGTCGAGCGCAACCGCGGTCGCATAGCAGATGGTGCGCGCGGCCGCGGTCTGCGCCCGCATCCGCATCAGCATGCGCTTGACGTCGGGATGCACGAAGATCGCATCCGAGCCCTCGCCCTTCTTGCCGATGGCGCGGCCCTGCTTGCGCTCCTGCGCAAAAGACAGCGCCTGCTGATAGGCGCGATCGGCGACGCCGACGCCTTCGAGGCCGACGCCGAGCCGGGCCTGGTTCATCATCGTGAACATGCAGCGCATGCCCTGGTTCTCTTCGCCGATCAGGAAGCCGATGGCGCCGCCATGATCGCCCATGGTCATGGTGCAGGTCGGTGAGGCATGCATGCCGAGCTTGTGCTCGACGCCGCTGGCGAAGATGTCGTTGCGCGCACCCAGCGAGCCGTCTTCATTGACCATGAACTTCGGCACCAGGAACAGCGAGATTCCCTTGGTGCCGGCCGGCGCGTCGGGCAGGCGCGCCAGCACGAAATGCACGATGTTGTCGGTCATGTCGTGCTCGCCATAGGTGATGAAGATCTTCGTCCCCTTGATGCGATAGGTGCCGTCGGCCTGCTTGTCGGCGCGGGTGCGCAGCGCGCCGACGTCGGAGCCGGCCTGCGGCTCGGTCAGTTGCATCGTGCCGGTCCATTCGCCAGAGACGAGCTTTTCGAGATAGATTGTCTTCAGCTCGTCGCTGCCATGTGCATCGAGGGCCTCGATCGCCGAGGCCGTCAGCAGCGGGCAGAGGCCGAAGGCGACGTTGGCGGCACTCCAGATCTCGGTGCAGGCGGCGTTGATCGCGATCGGCAGGCCCTGGCCGCCGAAATCCTCCGGGCCCGACACCGCGTTCCAGCCGCCCTCGGTCCAGCGCTTGTAGGCATCGGGCCAGCCCGGCGCGGTCGTGACCTTGCCGGCATCGAGCTTGATGCCGTGCGCGTCGCCGACCTTGTTGAGCGGCGCCAGAACGTCGGTCGCGAACTTGCCGGCTTCCTCCAGCACGGCGGCCGCGATGTCAGCGTCGAAATCGCCGTAATGGCCCGCTTCCACGGCGGCCTTGAGGCCGGCGCCATGGTTGAGCGACAGCAGCATGTCAGAGATTGGCGCGCGGTAGGTCATGACTCACTCCCGAGGACGGATATTGGCGCCGTATTCCCATGAAACGCGGGAGGTCTCAATGGGCGGGATGCCGGTCCGGAACAGTCCCGTTGCCCGGCCTATAATAGAGTGTGGCGGACGCCAGGCCGGGGGCTGTGGTATTTTGCCCCTTCAGGCGGTTGAAATGCCTCTTCTCTCCCTATAGACCGGCTGCGACTGAAGGGAATCCCGCGGGTGCCGGTTCTTCCGCCCCGTTCCGTTCGTCGCCTGTTGGGGCGTAGCCAAGCGGTAAGGCAGCGGATTTTGATTCCGCCATTCGGAGGTTCGATCCCTCCCGCCCCAGCCAGTTGATATCATTTCGAAATCTGCCTCTGTTCAGGCGTGTCATTCTGACAGAACTTTTTTCCTCTTATTCTGACAAGATGTCGCCGTTTCGTTCGCTGCTGCCTTAGTTGCTTCGTTTGCAAGCCTGTAGGCATGCCACTTGTGCGCAGCGGCGCCGTCCGTCCTCGATGGACATTGAGCATGAACTCCTTCGGCAACTTGAGAGCCGCGCGCAGACGCTGCACCTTGTGCTGCATCGTGGACATCGCGCGTCGGTCGATCTCGTGCAGAACGTTCTCGAAACGCGGGTCTCCAATCACCACATGCAGTCGTGCCCGGCGCTGGAGAGGCCGGTGCTGCTCGGCTGGTTCGTCGGGCAGATGATGAAGGTGCTCAACAGCAACGCAGATACGGACGAGATGCTACGGAAGGCCGTGGCAGAGGCAGGACAAAAGAAGACCTAGTGCGTGTGCTCATAGATCATCGTCCGGGACGTTGGGTCCGCAGTGCCCTCAAAAGCAGACATCAACGGTGCCAACATTACTGTCCGCTAAGGGCCACAAGCGGAAGTGACGACAAGGAAGGCGGGCTTAATACGCCGTGTGTTCCGGGATTGGTCATCCAAAAAGAATGCCATTGAGCAGCGGCGATCAATATCAGTTGGGCCGAAAGGCGACATCGACAAACAATTGTCCTATCCGATTGCTTCTTCTAGTCCTCTGTCAGACCAGCTTTGCGTAGCCCTTCGAACAATGTCTTTTGCGCGAGTTCTGTATAGGCAGGCTCGTTAGCCGCCCGGAGCGCCGATATGGAAATTCCTGGCCTGAGCTCTTTCGTCTGTAGAAGGGCGGATCTTGCGCTGTCCAATTGGCCCTTCTCAGCGTAAGCGGCGGCCAAATTTAGCTGAACAGTGGCCATATCAGTCGGCGACACCATCGCCTTCGTGGCTGCCTCAATTGCGTCGTCCCAGCGCCCCAAGAGCACATATGCTCGGGCCATATGCATCTGGATAATGCCTATTGCGGGGTCCCGAGGGCTACGTAGGATCGCCTCCTCCAAATATTCCAGAGCCTTCTGGGGTTTCCCGAGCGATAGCTCGACCGCGCCAAGGTTGTGATAATTGACTGCGTAGTTCGGATCTACTGAGCGTGCCATTTCGTGCTCGCGCAAAGACTCAATTGGCTTTCCCTCAACAGCGTACAGACGACCTTTCCCGTTGTGAGCTATGGCCGATCGAGGGTTGAGGATCAGTCCACGATCCAGAAAGTTGCGGGCGTCGGCAACCGCTGCCGCGAGCTGATCGGGCGTCATTTTTAGACTAAACCGGTATAAACTCAGGCGGACGGCTAGCAGGTTTCCGAGTCCGATGAGCGCATCCGAATTGTTTTGCTCGAGTTCTAGGGCTTGACGATACAAAGATTCAGCCGCCGCCAACGAGACCAAAGATCGATTGTTCAGGAGGAATTCAGCCTGGGCACGAAGGATCAGATCAGTTATCTCCGGCGTAGCCCTTCGTCGCTCGGCATCGATAGTGCTCTGGCGAAGCAGGGCGACCCCAAACGAGTTTGCTATACGCGACGAAATGAAATCTTGAAGTTGGAATAGATCATCGTCCGCTCCCTCGAACTTCTCCGCCCAAAGCTGCTTTGAGGATTGGGATTCCACGAGGCGCGCGTCCACTCGTATCCGACCGCTGCTACGCTGCACTGCGCCCAATAGGAGATATTGGACGCCAAGTTCTCGCCCAAGCTGCGGAGGTCCAGCTGACCTCTTAGCATATGAAAGGGCAGAATCGACACCAACTATGAAGAGCCCAGGTACGCGAAACGACAAGTCGTTCGTTAGACTATTTGAGATCGCAGCCCCTAAGTATTCATGCGCCGGGTCTCCCAGGACGGCAAAGGGCAGCACGGCGATGGAATTTCGCTGAACTTTCGGATCGGGCTCTACGTGAGGAGAAACAGGTTTCTGAATGCCCAGCAAATCGTAAGTTACGGTTTTGTAAGCGGACCAATATCCGGTGAGGCCACCAAGCACAGCTCCAAGAGCAGCGATGGTAGCCATGAACGTCCCCAAGCGCTGGACTCGGGGCTTATATCTTACGACAAAGCTTTTAAGGCTCCGCAGCCATGACATTGCCGGCTTCTCGGTCCGGCTAGAGAATTCCTCCTTCGCGTCACTGTTTTCTGTCACCGAGTGCAAGCCCCAGACCGCTTATCATCGATGCACGCTAACTTGACCCACAAACGTCTGCAACGGGTCACAAGCGGTCTACGCCACGACAGCTCAGAAGGTCAGCTACGGGCCAGGAGCGGAAGTAATTCGCGCACAGAGATTCCGAAGCCAACCCGAAAGGCCGCTCGCCTCAATCGCAGACCTCTCTTTGACCCGTGGAGTATATCTGACTACCGGGAGTACCGGCACCGACGGCGCCCTTCGGTTCGTAGATTCGGCATCCGCGGCCCACCGGCCGGCACCCCGCCTGATTGCAAATAATCTGACCGCTGGCCTGTGGCTTGGACGGTGCGGCCTCGCTCTGCTTTCGCTGCTCATCGCGCTTTCTGGCATCTTCGCGCGTTGCGATTGGCTTCTTATCAAGAGCTCTCTCGCATTCATTATCGTCGTTTATACGATAACCGGCACGGCAGGCGATCTTCACGCAGGTGTCGCCATCGGCCCTAAATCCGTGATCACAGACCAGCGGGCAGACGCGGCCCGGCTTGGTCTTGATCGCGTCGAGCGCTTCGAAGCTCGCCAGCTTGGCGTCGTACTTGGTCCCGGCATACCTATTGAACAAAGTTAGGGATCGTTGCGAGGCCGCGTTCCAGTCGCCATCGGCCCCCGCTGTCAGGCAGCCGACGCGGCGTAGCTCGGACTGGACCAGCTTCACTGTTTCCAGCGGTGATAGAGACGGCTCCGATGAGGTCGGGGCGACGGCAGCAACCTTCTGCTCGCCGTCAGTCTGCGCGGTCTTCTCGGCCACCTGTTTCGCGGCGAGTTCGGCAGCAGCCTTGTCGTTTGCGATCCTTTCGGCCAAGGCCTTCTCAGCGGCTTGCTTGTCGGCGAGTGCTTTGGCAGCTGCTGCCTCCGCCTCCTTGCGCCGCTGCTCAGCCGCCGCCGCTTTGGCTTCCTCGATCTGCTTGGCCTTCTCCGCCGCGATCCTTGCATCCTCGGCAGCTTTGGCAGCCGCCGCCGCCTTGTCTTGTTCAGCCTTCTTAGCCTTTTCGGCGGTGAGGCGCGCTTTCTCGTCTTCTGCCAGCCGTGCCTTGTCGGCAGCGGCGGCGCGGGCCTCCTCGGCGGCTATCCTGTTCAACTGCCCTTTCGCGAGACTTGCATAGAAACCATCGGGATATTGCGCAAGGAACGCTGCCCAGACCTCGCGAGCGCCAATCTGAAGCGCCAGCTCATAGTCGCGGCGGACGGCATCGTGCGGATTTGCCTGCGGTCCCGTCGCGACCGGCTTTGCCGGGACAAGCGGGACGTCGTCGCCGCCGAGGGAGCCGTAGACATATGGTTCCTGCTTGTAGCCGGTGGTCTTGAGCACATCGTCGCGCACAAACCCGAAGGCCTTGCGTAGGTCGAGCCCCGGCGTCGGAAGCCGCTCGACAAGAGACGCGGCAAACGGGCTGTTCTTCGAGTCGCCATCAGAGGCTGTCGAACCAGCTTTGGCGGCGAATGCGATCATGGTGTTCGGGTTGGTCGGTTCGACCTTGGCGAGACCGCGCCCGATGCCGCGCGAAGCAAGCGTGCGCTTCATGGTCTTGGCGAAGGGGTTGTCGCGGCAGGCATCCAGAATGATGAGCCGGAGTTGTTTCGCCGGTTCGACCGCAAACATCGCGCGATCCAGTGGAAGCGCTTCGTCGAGCACGTCGCTGTCGGTCTCAAGCCTCGCGTCCGTGGGGATCAGATAATTGGTGCCGTCCAGCTCAATGCCGTGGCCGGCATAGTAGATGACGGCAACGCTGGCCTCGCGCGCCCTTGCTCCAAATTCGCGCAACGCCCGGCGCATGTCGGCGACATTGAGGTCACTCTTCGTTTCGACGTAGTCGAACCCGGCCCGCTTGAACATGCCCCCAACCAGGGCGGCGTCGTTCGCCGGGTTGGGAAGCTGAGGCACGTTCTTGTAGGCGGAGTTGCCGATCACCAGCGCAACGCGCCTTTCGGCGTGGGCCGACCCGCAAGAAAGAAAGACAGAAAGAATTAATAAAAACCAGCGAAGCGCGCCCATTTTCAGCCCCGAATAAGCACACGCACAACCTATGCAGAGACTGCCGAAAGACAAGGCGGATTTATGTGATGTCGCTCACGTAACGCTGGTCTGCCCGAGACGAAAAATGGTCAGCTCAGGGTCACAAGCGGTCTACGCCACGACAGCTCAGAAGGTCAGCTACGGGCCATAAGCAGACGTTGGCGAGTTCTGTCGGGGACGGCGCTCTAATTGCACACCTCTCTGGTGCGGCCAGCCATCGGGGAGGTCTGATCACTAACGGGAGCAGCCTCTACTCTGCATCCTTTGCCAACAGGACGGCACCCAGCGGAATTGCAAAATAGCTGGCCAGAGGCTTGCGGTTTACTCGAAGGAGCGGTCTCGACCTGTCGCCGCTCCGTTTCCCGCTTGCGCGGCTCTTCCCTTGTAACGACAGGCTTCTTGTCCTGTTGTTTCTCGCATTCGTTGTCATCGTTGACTCGGTAGCCAGCCCGACAAGCGATCTTCACGCAGGCGTCTCCATCGGTCTTGAACCCATGATCACACACCAAGGGGCAGACACGGCCTGACTTGGCTTTTATCGCATCCAACGCATCGGTGCTTGCGAGCGTCGTATTGAGTTTGGTCCCGGCGTACTTGTTGAACTGGGTCAGGGATCGCTGTGACTTGGCACCCCAATCTCCCTCTTCCGCATTTGCAAAACAGCCGACCCTCCGCAGTTCGGACTGGACCGCTTTCGTAAGTTGTTGCGGCGACTGCGCTGGTTCAAGGGAAGGTGCGGGCGACGGGAGGGCTGCGATCTTTTGGTCGGCTGTGTTTTTCTCCGCTGCCTGCCTATCAGCCAGAGCTTTTGCAACAGCGGCCTCAATCCCCTTGCGGCGTTGTTCGGCGGCGGCGGCCTTTACCTCCTCGACCTGTTTGGCCTTCTCGGCAGCGAGCCGCGCATCTTCAGCAGCCTTGGCGGCGGCGGCAGCCTTGTCCTGTTCGGTCTTCTTGGCGCGGTCGGACGTGAGCCTTGCCTTTTCATCTTCGGCCTGCCGAGCTTTCTCAGCCGCCGCTGCACGGGTCTCCTCAGCCGCGATCTTGTTGAGTTGGCCCTTGGCTAAGTCGGCATAGAACCCATCGGCATATCGGGTGAGGAAGGCCGTCCAGCCGTCGCGGGTGCCAAGTTGCAGGGCAAGCTCATAGTTCCTGCGAACAGCGTCCTCCGGGCCTGCTTGAGGGCCGGTAGCTGGCGGCTTGGCGGCAACCAGTGGCACGTCATCTCCGCCTAGAGAACCATAGACATATGGTTCCTGCTTATAGCTGGTGTTCTTCAACACATCGTCGCGAACGAAGCCGAAGGCCTTGCGCAGATCGAGGCCGGGTGTCGGCAGCCGCTCGACAAGCGCAGCCGCAAACGGGCTGTTCTTTGAGCCGCCATCGGACGCTGTTGACCCGGCTTTCGCCGCGAACGCAATCATCGTGTTCGGACTGGTCGGCTCGACTTTGGCCAGACCACGCCCGATGGCACGGGCAGCGACCGTGCGCTTCATGGTTTTGGCGAAGGGGTTATCGCGACAGGCATCGAGAATGATCAACCGAAGCTGCTTCGCAGGCTCGACCGCGAACAGCGCCCGGTCAAGCGCCACGGTCTCGTCCAAAACGTCGCTGTCGGTCTCAAGAGCAGCATCGGTCGGTATGAGGTAGTTTGTCCCATCAAGCTCTATGCCGTGACCGGCGTAGTAGATCACGGCCACCTCAGCATCTCGCGCCCGTTGGCCGAAGTCGCGCAGGGCCTTGCGCATCTCGGAAGCGTTCAGGTCGGTCCTGATGTCGATCCAATCAAATCCGGCCTTCTTGAACATGCCCCCGACCAGGGCGGCATCGTTGGCCGGGTTGGAGAGCTTTGGAACGCTCTTATAGGCCGAATTACCCATCACCAAGGCCATACGGCGCTCAGCGTGGGCCGAGCCGCACATAAGCCCAATGGAAACGATCAAAAAAAACCAACGAAAAGCGCCCATTTCAGTCCCCAGCAATATGTGCGCAGCCTATGCACAGACTGCCCAAAGGCAAGGGGGGCTTATGTGACTAACGGCACATTGTTCGGTTTTGCGGCTCTCTGACGATCCGAACCGTCAAGTCCGCTACGGGTCAAAGACTGTCCTCACGGCCAGCTTGAACTTAGTCCGATTACTCGTCCGAAGCGGACGCGCTCGCTCTCTGGGCCAACGTCAGCCACGGGCCAATAGCAGACTAGCTGATCCCAAGAAGTTTCATTCCCCTCGCCGAAGAGCCTTCCAAGCCAAAAGCGCTGCTGCGAAAAATGATATCGCGCAAAAGCCAACAGTTCCCAAGGCTCGGGCATTCGGACGTGGCTCGTTAATCCACACAAGCGCGGCCAAACAGAGAAGCGCAGGGACGGCGCAAGCTTGCGTAGCGATGTATTGCTTCCGTAGCGCCGGCGGAGCACGACGGCTCCAGATGAAAGCATCAACCTCGAACCTACGAGAAAAGGTGTCCAGCGGCTCATTGGGATGTGACTTGGCCAACTCCGTCATCACGTTCCTGAAGCCCCATCCGGCAATGCCGAGGAGTGCAACAGCGAGCATGCACAAAAGAAATGACATCCAGCCCCCCATAACATCTGCACCGTGGCCCGAATAGTCCGCTTCGGGTCACAAGCAGAAATCGGTACGGCCGCCTGCCGCGTTCTAGTTCTCATCTGAAAGCAGGCCTCTGCGCCGCACTCACTCGAAGCCGTGTCATGGTCTTATCTGTTTTTGGAGGGAAATTTTGTTCTGATCGTCCAAATTGCGCATTGGTTATCAATGGTGCAATGGACCCAAAATCTCAGAATAGCCGTTGATTTTGTTGAGGTTTCCAGCGGATTTTGATTCCGCCATTCGGAGGTTCGATCCCTCCCGCCCCAGCCAGGCGAATTTTCCGGAAGTGTGCCAGCGCTATCGCCGGCCACGCTCGAGCGGTCCAGCAATCCGCCTTGGACGCAGCGACAAAAACACCGCCCATGACGACCGGGTGACCGGGATCACAGCAGTCCCGGCGGCGCGCCGACATGTTGTCCGCGGTTGCGGGATGGACTCGCAGCGTCAGCGGGAGACACGAAGATGAAGGTTCCGGAGAACAACGACTTTGCAAATTGCGAGCTCTCGCTCGAGGAGCTCGATGCCGTCGCGGGCGGCGGCCTGTGGGGCTGGATTAAGCACGAGGCGTCCTCTGCCTGGGACTGGCTCAAGCACGATGGATTGAAAGTGGCGGAAGCCATCATCAAGGTGATTACCCATCCCCGACGGGCCCGGGCTCGGGCCCGACCGTGCCGCACAGAATGTCGTGACGGCCAGCCAGCTCCACAGTTGTTCATCTAGCGCATCCCGGGCCTTCGGCCCGGGATTTTCAATTGAAGGATGTGCGTTCGTCCTGTGTGACGACGATCACCGCGCCGATGAGCCCGTATGCAATATTTCGGCGGGCAGGCCGTCCAAAATTCGCAAATTGTCATCCGATCGGATGACCTCATTCAACTCACGATCCGGCAAGGTTCGACCCTATGCGACACCATTCCGTCATCGCGCGCGGCGATCGGACAGCTCAAAGCCGGGAGCGAATAGAACCGAGAATCCCGGCCGTCGTGTCCACGACTTGAAGCGCCTGTTGGGACTTGGCCAGCGCCAGCGTGGATCTCGTGCATTGATCGGGAAGCTGCGCAATCTTCCTGCGCTGGCTTGCAAGGATGTTGGTCGACTGATCGATGGCAAATCTCACGACATCGCGGGTCGGGTCGTTCTCGCTGACGTTGGTCAGCTCCTTCTCAATCGTGATCAGATACTCGTAACTGGACAGCTCTTGCGAAATCTCGACAAGGTTCTGCATCGTGGACTTGACGCAATCCACATCGACGGCGGAGATGTCGGGCCGCTTCGCGGTCTGGACCAGATCGCCCATCAGGCCCGCGAACATCGGCCGGAGATCCTCGACCTTCTTCAAATCGGCCTGGCTGAGCACGCCGGCCAGGCCCGCGTTCACGCACATAGTCGCGGCGAGCAGCACGCCAAGGCATCGCCATGCGCATCGCGCGGCGAGCACGCGTGCCGTTGCGACAGGTGTGATGCGATCTGGTTGCCATCTCATCGGCTGTGTCCGATCTCTTCCGCCTCGACAGGGTCAATCCGGTCTCGCAAGCTTAACGCCGCCGGGCAGATCGCTCAATCGCATTCTCGGATCGCGACGGGGGAGTGAACCGTGACGAGCGGTGCCGAACAGATTTTCCGCGCCAGCGCGTTGCAGCGTGCGGCATCGCCCGACGAGCTCGATCATCTCGTCGCGATCACCAGGCCGGCCGACTGGATTTTTGCCGCGGTCGTGACGGCCGCGCTGATCGCGGCGATCGTCTGGGGCGTCTTCGGCCGGATTCCGTCGCGTGTTTCCGGTCAGGGAATCCTGGTCGGCAGCGGCCGCGTCGTCGACGCGGTCTCCGCCGTGGAAGGACGGCTTGCATCGCTCGGCGTGTCCGTCGGCGACCATGTCGAGCGCGGGCAGGTGATCGCACAGATCTCGCAAACCGAGATCGAGCAGAAATACGGCAACGCCGCGGAAGCGTACAGGGAGCGTCAGCGCGAGCACGACGACATGGCCGCGAAGGTCGAGGCTGAGCTTGCCGTCAAGGCCTCCAACTTCGAGAAGCTGGAGGCCGCCTTCAACAAGGTGATCGAGGCAACTAGCCAGCGCGTTCAGTCGCTCGATATCGACGTGAAGAACCTCGAGCAGCTGATGGCAAAGGGCCTGACCACGCGCAAGACGCTGGAGGACCGCCGTCTCGAATTGACCGAAGCCCAGCAGCGGCGGACGGATTCGCAGAACGAAATCCTCAAGCTTCACGCGCAGAAGACCGACCTGGAGACGCAACGCGCGCGCGAATTGCAGCAGGCCGAGTTCACGGCCAACAATGCGCGCCGGGAGATGCAGTCGCTGGCGGGAACCCTGGGACGAAACTCGCAGGTGTTGAGTCCGATTGCCGGGCGCGTGCTGGAGATCAAGACGTCGACCGGCTCTGTCCTTGGCGTCGGCACGCCTGTGGTCCTGATCGAGGACGAGGGCGCGAAGCTCGAGGCGGTCGTCTATATCCCCGCGGACCAGGGCAAGAGCGTCAAGCCCGGCTTCCAGGTGCGCGTCGCGCCCAGCACCGTCAAGCGCGAGGAATTCGGCACGATGATCGGGGTTGTCTCGAGCGTCTCCGAATTTCCCGTGACGCCCCAGGGCATGACGGCCGTGCTGCACAACGATCAACTCGTCAAGGTGTTCTCGCATGACGGCGCGCCTTACGCGGTCGCCGTGTCCCTGAACCAGGACGCCTCGACGGTGAGCGGATATCGATGGGCGGTGGGAAGAGGGCCGCAGGTTCACCTCACCAGCGGCACGCTGGCCCAGGCCGAAATCACCACCCGAAACCGGCGCCCGCTGGATCTCGTCGTTCCCCTCCTCAGGAAGCTGACCGGGGTCGATGGATAGTCAGGCCTCACCGAGCTCGGGAATCAAGAAGACGCCGACGATTCTGCAGATGGAAGCGGCGGAATGCGGCGCGGCCTGCCTCGCCATGGTGCTGGCGTTCCATGGCCGGTGGGTGCCGCTCGAACAGCTGCGCGTCGAATGCGGCGTCTCGCGCGACGGCAGCAAGGCGAGCAACGTCGTCAGGGCAGCTCGGCGCTTCGGCCTGTCCGCGAAGGGATTCCGGCAGGAGCTCGCGACGCTGCGCTCGGCGCCGACGCCGTGCATCATTCACTGGAATTTCAACCATTTCGTCGTCCTCGACGGGATCGAGGAGAAGTACGCCTACATCAACGACCCCGCTTTCGGGCGGCGCCGCATCGGCATCGACGAGCTCGACAGGAGCTTCACCGGCGTCGTGCTCACCATGGAGCCGGACGCCGGCTTCGTTCCGCAAGGCAGCAAGCCCGGCGGGCTGCGTCTGCTGGTTCGCGAACTGCGCGGCTCGAAGGCTGCGGTCGGGCTGCTGGTCCTGCTCAGCTTCGTCATGGTCATTCCCGGCCTCGTCGCCGCGAGCTTCTCGAAGATATTCATCGACGACATCCTGATCCAGCACCTGACGGGGTGGCTGCGGCCGCTGCTGGTCGGCATGGCCATCACGGCGCTGATCCGCACGATTTTGACGCTGCTGCAGCAATCGCTGCTGCTGAGATTGCAGACAAAACTCTCGGTGGTGATGATCAGCCGGTTTCTCTGGCGGGTGATGGCACTCCCGATGGAGTTCTTCACCCAGCGCCACGCCGGTGACATCGCAACGCGCGTCGCCGCCAACGAGCAGATCGCGCGGCTGCTGGCGGGCGGCATCGCCGCGAATGTGCTCAATCTCACCTCCGTCGTATTCTTTGCCGCCGCCATGGCGATCTACGATGTGTGGCTGGCCGCGATCTGCATCGGCCTGTCGCTGCTCAACGTTCTGTCGCTGCGGCTTTCTCACCGGCGCCGGGGGGATCTCAGCCGCGGACTGTCACAGGAGCGCGGCAAGTCGCTGGGCGCGGTCGTCAGCATCGTCAGGTCGATCGAGACGATCAAGGCGAGCGGCCTCGAAGACGAGGCGTTCGGGCAATGGTCCGGCATTCAGGCCAAGGTTCTCAATGCCGAGCGCGATCTGGCCTCGTCCTCGATCATGCTCGATATGATCCCGACCCTGATCTCCGGCATGACCATGACGGCGATCCTGATCCTCGGCGGCCTGCGGGTCATCGAGGGATCGCTGACGCTCGGCAGCCTCGTCGCCTTCCAGTCGCTGATGGCAAGCTTCTCCGAGCCTGTGGCGACGCTCGTCAACCAGGCCGGCGGATTTCAATTGATCCGCGGCGCGCTCGACCGCCTCGAAGACGTCTACAACTATCCGCTCGGCGACAGTCCGAAGGACGATGCATCGAGCCAGCAATTTCCCGCCAAGCTCGCCGGGCGCATCGAGCTCAGGAACGTGCAGTTCGGCTATTCACTGCTCGAGCCGCCGCTGATCGCCGATCTCTCGATCGCCGTCAGTCCGGGATCTCGCGTGGCGCTGGTCGGCGCGTCCGGCAGCGGAAAGTCGACGCTGGGCCGCCTGATCTGCGGGCTCAACAAGCCGTGGGCCGGTGAAATCCTGATCGACGGCGCTCCGCTCCAGGATGTCCCGCCAAACATCCTGGCAAACTCCATCGCCTATGTGGATCAGGACATTTTCCTGTTCGAGGGAACGGTGCGCGACAATCTCACGCTGTGGGACCGTACCGTTCCGGATGTCGACCTGACCCGGGCGCTGAAGGACGGTGAGATCCAGGACGAGATCGCCATCAGGGCCGGCAATTACGAATCCTATGTCAACGAAGGCGGAACGAATTTCAGCGGCGGGCAGCGTCAGCGCATCGAGATCGCCCGCGCGCTCGTCGGCCGTCCCTCCATCGTGGTTCTCGACGAGGCGACCGCCGCGCTTGATCCGGTCACCGAGAAGGCGATCGACGACAATCTGCGCCGCTCCGGCTGCACCTGCATCATCATCGCGCATCGGCTGAGCACGATCAGGGATTGCGACGAGATCGTCGTGTTGCGGCAGGGGAAGGTCGCCGAGCGCGGAACGCACGAGACGCTGCTGGCGCTGGGCGGCGAGTATGCGCGACTGGTGTCGCAGGAATGACGGGTCATGTCGAAAGCATCGTGTCCGGCGCAGGCCTCGTGGCGTTGACGGAGCTGCCGGTCGAACTTACGCTGGATAGCCGCCGTCCCATCCGGCTCGATCACCATGGCTGCGTGCTCGAGATTGTCGCCGGTCATGTGGACATCTTTGCCGTCGATGTCGGCGAAGGCGGATATGGCGGCAGACATCATCTGTTTCGGGTCGAGAGCGGAGACATCGTTCCCGATCTGCCATCCGCCGGCGGCTTGAGCTTCATTGCGGTCGGGACCGAAGGCACGCGCGCATGCGCGCGTCGGAGAGCCGAGCTGTCATCGGAGGCCCAGGCAACCCGCTGGATCGAGCGGCTCGCCCGTTTCGTTGCGGGACCGGCGCCGCTGTGGCAGATGGCCGAGGTGCCGGAAGGCGAGGCTGCATTGCCGCCAGGCGCGTGCGGACGCGGTCCGATGCGGGGCCTGCTGTGGCTGACCGTGGAGCGCGGTCAGCTCAGGCTGATGGCAGTCGGGACCGCTTACGCGGCTGGAAGCCATCCGCTGCCTTTGACGTCCGGCCTGTGGGTCGAGGCGGGCGAGGAGGGATGTGCTGCGATTGCCACCAGCGCAGGACCGGCCGTCGGCGCGATCTGGCCGGCGATCGATCAGTTTCACCACAGCTTCGTCGCATGCGTGCAGGGCAGGCTGGCTCGTGAGCGGCTGGACGAAAGCGAACGTCTGGCGAGCCGGAACGCACTCGCGGCGGCGCAATCGATCGAAGCCTTCGATCGCCTGTCCGGCATCATCGTGCGGCGCTTCGATCACGACGCGGACGATGTATCCCGGTCGGACCGGCTGGCCGGCGCCTGCCAGATCGTCGGCAGCGCGATGCGCACGCCGATTGCGATCTCCGGACGGATCGACGGCGCCCGGCAGGATTTCGCCGGCCTTGCCCAGATCGCGCAGGATGCCCGCCTGCGGCTGCGGCAGGTGCTGCTCCGGTCGGATTGGTGGCGAACCGATGCCGGACCACTGGTCGGCTGGCTCGGCGAGCAGCGCGAGCCCGTCGCTTTGGTCTACGAGCCGGGCCGTGGATATGTCATGATTGATCCGTTGACGAAAATTCGTCGGCGGGTCGATCGCGCCATGGCGATGCAGATCGCGCCGGAAGCGGCGATGTTCTATCCGCCGCTGCCCTTACGATCCCTTGAGTTTACCGACCTGCTTCAATTCGCGCTGCGCTATGCGCGCGGCAGCGGTCTGCGCATCGCGCTGGCGGTCGCCGTGATCGGGCTGCTGTCGCTGGTGACGCCCTTCGTCACCAACCTGCTGATCAGTTCGATCATCCCGCGATCGGAGCTCGACCAGCTTGTCTTCTGCGCGCTGTCGCTGGGTCTGACGGCGCTGTCGGTGGCCGGTGTGCAGGTCATGCAGGGCCTCGTCATGCTCCGGATGGAAGCGACGATCGACTGGCGATTGCAGGCGGCGATGATCGATCGCCTGCTCAGGCTGCCGACCGCCATCTTCCGGGAGTTCACGGCCGGCGAATTGGTCGACCGCGCCATGGGCATCGACGCTGCGCGGCGTGCCCTGACCGGTCACGCGCTGCGCGGGATGATCGCCGGCCTGTTCTGCGTGTTCAGCCTCGGCTTGATGCTCTACTACAGCCCCAAGCTGGCTCTGATCGCGCTTGCGCTGACGTCGGTCAGGGCGGCCGCGATCATCGGCACCAACCTGATCCGGCTGCATTTCGAGACCAAGCACTTCAATCAGCAGGGCAAGGTCAGCGGATTCATTCTCCAGCTGCTGACGGGCGTCGGCAAGCTGCGAGTATCAGGGGCGACGCAGCGCGCGCTTGGAATCTGGTCGAGGCAGTTCGCGGCCCAGAAGCAGTATTTCGTGTCGTCGCAAGTGGCGGGAAACGGCCTCGGTGCGTTCGAGACGGCGTTTCCCACCATCGCGACCCTCATCATCTTTGCCTATGCGTCCTATTCCGACAGCAACCTGCTGAAGGACATCGGCACGTTCTTCGCGTTCTTTTCCGCCTTCGGCCAAGCGATGGGCGCCATCGGCGCCTGGGCCGGCGGCGTGAGCGAGGCGCTCATCGCCATACCGCCGCTGGTCCGGCTGCGGCCTCTCATTGCCAGCCCCACGGAGATTTCCGACGACCGGAAATCGCCGGGAGAGCTGTCCGGATCGATCGAGCTTGCGCGCGTGTCGTTCCGGTATCTTTCGAGTGGCCCCATGGTGCTCGACAACGTCACATTGAAGATTGCGCCGGGCGAATACGTCGCGATCGTCGGTCCGTCCGGAAGCGGCAAATCGTCCTTGTTCCGGCTTCTCCTCGGGTTCGAGCACCCGGAATCGGGCGCGGTGTTCTACGACGGCAAATCGATCGGGACGCTGGATGCCAGCGCCGTGCGGCGCCAGCTCGGCGTCGTGCTGCAGAGCGCGAAGCTCGCGAACGGAACCATCTACGAGAACATCTGCGGCGGGCTCCGGCTGCCGCTCGATCAGGCCTGGGAGGCCGCGCGCCTCGCGGGAATTGAAGACGACATCAAGGCCATGCCGATGGGCATGCTGACCCAGGTGTCCGAGGGCGTCAGCACGCTCTCCGGAGGGCAGCGGCAGCGCATCATGATCGCGCGCGCCATCGCGCGTCGTCCGCGCGTCCTGCTGTTCGACGAGGCGACGAGCTCGCTGGACAATCGATCCCAGGCCATCGTCAGCGATGCGCTGGAAAACCTCAACGTCACCCGGATCGTGATCGCGCACCGGCTCAGCACCGTGCAACGCGCCGACCGGATCATCGTGCTGGTCGACGGCAAGATCGTCGAGGCCGGGACGTTCGCGGAGCTGAGCGCCGCCGGCGGAACCTTCTCGTCATTCGCGCGGCGACAGATGCTGTGATATGCGCCGGCGCCGTCGTCCGCGAGCGGCACGCCGAAAGCAAAACTCCCGGACCAGGGCCCGGGAGTTTCAACGTAGGCATCAGCACCGTGGTTGGTGTCGCGCGCGCTCAGTTCTGCTTCGTCGCAGCCTGACCACCCACGACAATCGCGCCGCCGCCGACGAAGATGCCGGCAATCACGGCAACCGGCGTGCTCGAGAGGAATTTGCCGATGGCCACGCCTGCGTCGTGGATGTGGCTGCCGAGCCAGTGCGTGGCGCTGCTGAACCAGCCGCCGCCGGCGACTTCATCGAGCTGTTCGATCGAGAGTTCAAAGTTCGCGCCGTCGTTGTTGATCTGATGGGCCATGTTATCTCACCTGTCTTGACGCTGCGGGATCATCCTCGCAACTGTGGACAGGATGCCGCACGCATCCGATGCTCGCCGTGATTGGCGTCACGCTGTTGCATACGCCCAAGATTTTGTCGCTGGCGTGCCAGTTTTGGCGGGATTGTCCAAGCCGCATCTATCCCTCGTACTGATCCAGCCCCATCGCCCACGACACTTGATCAAACCCGTTGGCATAGTTGCGGTTGTTCACCGCCGGATTGCGATTGACCATCGGCCGCATGAACATCGGGTGGGTGGCGCTGCGGACCTCGTGCTCGACCGTGAACAGCGGCTTGCCGCTGTCGAGGTCGATGATGTCGCAGAACCGGTACTGGTACTGGTTGTCCTCGCGCGAGACCAGGTCGCGCGCGAGCAGCTTGCGATACGGGCCGGAGAAGTCGGTGATGTACATCTGCACATGATGGCCGTCATAGCCGGGCAGCACGCGGTCGGTCTCTCGAAACAAGAGATGCTGATCTCGCCCCGTCTGCACGGCGGCGACCGTGCCGTCGCCGTTCCGCAAGCTCGCGGGCATTCCCATGATCTCGGGGTAGAAGGCGCAGATTGCCTTCGCCGTTCCAGCTGGCACGTCGAACTCGACATAGGGAATGCCGAGCGCGATGCGCCCGAAGCGCGCCGCGTCCGGTTCATGGATGCGCATGCGGTTGCCCCACGGACAAATCGCCTCGACGTAGTCGTTATGCTCGGCGAAGGTGAACGCCGTGCCTTCGAGCTTCTTCGCGATCGAAGCCAGCCGTTGCAGCAGCGCCTCGCGGCCCGCGATCACCAGTCCGGTATGGCCGCGCAGCACCTGCGGCTTGCCGTTCGGCAGATGAAACTGGCTGCGTCCGGCATTGATCCACATGTTGGTGTCGGACACCATCAGATAGGGATCGCGGGTGAGCCCGAGCCCGGTGACGTAGAACAGCGTAGCAAGGCGCTGATCCGGGACCTGGATGTTGACGTGCTCGAAATGGATCGCATTGCCGAGATCTTCTTGGGATCGATCGAATTGTTGCGGCATGGATGTGCTTCTCGCTGGGGGACGGACACGCCATACTAGAGCACAATTTCCGCCAGCCGAAACGGGCCGCCGATCACATCTCGGGAGAATGGCGCGATGTCCGTTGCCGGCTTGCCGTGGCAGCCAGTCCCTGTAATCTGGCAAGAACATGAAAGGGAAGGGATCGATGGGAGGAGTTCTGGAGGGCGTGCGCGTCCTCGATTTCGGGCGCTATATCGCCGGGCCCTATTGCGCGACCCTGCTGGCCGAATTCGGCGCCGAGGTCATCCGCGTGGAGAAGCGCGACGGCAGCGAGGACCGCTTTGTGGCGCCGGTCGGCGAAGGCGGTGAAGGCGCGCTTTTCCTCCAGGTCAACCGCAACAAGAAGTGCATCACGCTCGATCCGATGAAGCCGGAAGGGCAGGAGGTGATGCGCCGCCTGATTGCTACCGCGGATGTCGTCGTCGCCAACCTGCCGCCGCAGACCCTGCAGACGATGAAGCTCGACTATGACTCGCTGAAGGCGATCAAGCCGGACATCATCCTGACGACGGCCACCGCGTTCGGCGGACCGGGGCCATGGTCCGACCGCGTCGGCTTCGACGGGGTCGGCCAGGTCATGTCGGGCTCGGTCTACATGACCGGCGCCGGCGATCCGCCGTATCGGGCCGCGGTGAACTGGGTCGATTTCGGCACGGCGCTGCATTGCGCGTTCGGAACGCTCGCAGCCCTGATCGAGCGCGGCAAATCCGGGCGCGGGCAGATCGTCGAGGGCGCGCTGCTTGCGACCGCGCTGTCCTTCACCAATGCCACGCTGATCGAGCAGGCGGTCATCAACGTCAATCGGGTGCCGACTGGCAATCTCGGCCAGACCGCGGCGCCGGTCGACATCTACCGCACCAAGGACGGCTGGGTGCTGTGCCAGGTCACCGGCCATCCACTGTTCAAGCGTTGGGCCAGGCTGATGGGCGAAGAGGAGCAGTGGCTGAACGACCCGCGCTTTGCCGACGACATCAGCCGCGGCAACAACGGACCCGTCATCAGCGAGCGCATGGCGCGCTGGTGCGCCGAACGCACCACGCAGGAGGCCGTCGACACGCTGGGCAAGGCGATGATTCCGACCGGGCCCGTGCTGAGCCCGCAACAGGCGCTGGATCATCCGCACATCCGCGCCGCCGGCTTCCTGCAGGACGTCGATTATCCCGGCTTGCCGAGATCCGCGCCGGTCGCCCGCGCCGCGGTCCGTCTGTCGGAAACCCCGGGCGAGATCGCGACGCGTCCGCCGACGCTGGGCGAACACACCGATCTCGTGCTGGCGGAGCTCGGCTATGACCAGGCCGCGATCGCGGCGCTTCGGCAGGGCGGGATCATTTAGTCGAGCGGGATCGGACCATGTCAGGCGGCCCCGCGACTTGCGGAGCCGCTCCGGTCCTGCACGCGTCTACGCCGCGTTGACCGCCTTGGCATTGACGCCCTTGCGCAAGGCCACCGTGTTCAGCTTGGTGTTGGCGGCCTTCTCTTCATTCAGGTTCGTCGTCAGGAAGCGCACGATCTCGTCGTGACCGAGTTCCTCGGCCCATGCGATCAACGTGCCGTAGCGGCACATCTCGTAATGTTCCACCGCCTGCGCGTTCGCGACGATGGCGGCGTCCAGAACGGCCTTGTCCGCGATCTCGCCCGCGGTCTCGTTGGCCTCCTTGATGATGCCGTCGATGGCCGGGCACTGCGTGCCGCTCGGCTCCTTGCCGAGCTTGGCGAAGGCCTTCTGCAACCGTTCGACCTGCTTGTTGGTCTCCTCGAGATGGTTCGTCAGGCCGGCGACGAGGTCCCGGTTGGTGGCCTTGTCGATCATCGTCGGCAGCGCCTTCAGGATCTGCTGCTCCGCATAATAGATGTCCTGCAGTCCGTGGATCAGCAGGTCGTCCATCGATTTGATGTCCTTGGTGAAAAGTCCCATTTCAGACGTCTCCATTTCATGGTGAAAGGGAGTGGAACGCCGGCAGGCGGGAGCCGTTCCTATCTCGGAGCCGGACAGGGAGCATCGACATGGCTGAAGCACGTTTTGCCGAATTGTTGGGGCAGGCCGCCATGGACGTCTGGGGCGACATGCCGCGCGACATCCAGGAGGCGCTGTTCGAGACGGCGATGAAAGGCCATTCGGGGCAGCGCGAAGCCCTCGCGCGGCTGCTGCACGATCGCCACCCGCGAACCGCTCATCCCGCCAAACCGGCTTGACCTAATTCGTGCTCAGCGCCGTCCTGGCGACTTCCGCCATCCAGCCGGAGGCGACGGGCAAAATCGCATCGTTGAAATCGTAGCGCGGGCCGTGCAGCTCGGCGCCGTCGCGCAGTTCGCCGTTGCCGATCCAGACGAAGGCGCCGGGGCGCTTTTGAAGATAGAAGGCGAAATCCTCGCCGGCCATGCTGGGCGCGAGATCGCGCCGCACTTCGGCCTGTACTTTCTCCGCGGCGAGGCGCGCGAGGCCCGCCTCATCTGGTGTATTGACCACCACGCCGACGCCCATGACGATCTCGGGCGTGACCTTGACGTCGAAGGTCGTTGCAATGCCGGCGCAGATCTGTTCGATCCGCGCCACCATGATGTCTTTCACCGCGTCGCGGTGATACCGCAGCGTGCCGCCGATTTCGACGCGTCCTGCGATCTGGTTGCGCGCCTTGCCGCCTTCGAGCGTGCATAGCGAGAGCACGGCGGTATCGAGCGGATCGACGCCGCGCGCCACGATCGATTGCAGCGCCACGATCAGATGTCCCGCCGCCATCACGGGATCGCGGGTCAGATGCGGCATGCCGGCATGTCCGGCATGGCCCTCGATCGCGATGCTGACGCGTCCGCCGGAGGCCATGACGACGCCGTCATGCACTGCGATGGTGCCGGCCGGGAGCCCCGGCCAGTTGTGGAAGCCGAACACCCGCGTCATCGGAAAGCGCTCGAACAGGCCCGCGCCGACCATCGCGCGCGCTCCGCCAAGTCCTTCCTCGGCCGGCTGGAAGATGAAGTCGACGGTGCCGCTCCAACTGGTGTCGGCGGCCAGCAGCGCGGCCGCGCCGAGCAGCGAGGCAGTGTGCCCGTCATGCCCGCAGGCATGCATCACGCCCGGATTCGTCGAGGCGTAGCCAAGCCCGGTGTCCTCGGTGATCGGCAGCGCGTCCATGTCGGCGCGCAGGCCGACGCGGCCCTGCGCATGCCCGCGTGTCAGGGTCGCAACGACCCCATGGCCGCCGATATCAGCCTCGAAGGGAATGCCGAGCTCGGTGAGCCTGTCCTGCACGAAGGCGGCGGTGGCCTTCTCGTGGAGGCCCAATTCCGGATGGGCATGCAGGTGCCGGCGCCACTGGGTCAGTTTCTGGTGCAGTTCGGGGGTCAAGGCGGAAGGTCTTTCGCTGGGAGGGCCGGCTGCGGCCACCATAGCCGATTATCCGGCCCCCGCATCCAGCGCCTTGGAATGCCTCGCGTGCAGCTACATCGTCATGGCCGGGCTTGACCCGGCCATCCACGTCTTGCTTCGCGGTACAAAGAACGTGGATGCCCGGGACAAGCCCGGGCATGACGGAGCCCTACGGCGCCAGCTTCGCCAGTCCCTTCCAGTCGAAGTCGATGCCGTGGCCTGGGCGGTCCGGCGCCAGCGCCCTGCCGTCCGTGAGCACCAGCGGATGCTCGATATATTTGTCCAGCCCGAAGCCATGGGCCTCCAGATAGGAGCGGTTCGGGCAGGCTGCGAGCAGGTGCACGGTGATGTCGTGCGCGCCGTGGCTGGTCACGGGCAGGTTGAACGCTTCGGCGAGCCGCGCGATCTTCATGAACGCGGTGACGCCGCCGCAATTGGTGACGTCAGGCTCGGGGTAGGACACCGCGCCCGCGACGATGTAGTTCTTGAACTCCCACAGCGAGCGCAGATTCTCGCCGGCCGCGATGGGCACGCCGCCTGCCTGCATGATGCGCGCATGTCCCGCGACATCGTCGGGGATGATCGGCTCCTCCAGCCAGGTGAGGTCGTAGGGAACGAAGGCGCGGGCGGCGCGGATGGCTTCCTCGACCGTCCACTTCATGTTGGCGTCTGCCATCAGCGGAAAGCCGTCGCCGAGATGCTGTCGCATCGCCGCCACACGTGCGACGTCGGATTTGAGATCGGGCCGGCCGACCTTCATCTTGATGGCGCGAAAGCCCTTGGCGAGATTGCCGTCGGTCTGCGCCAGCAGCGCCTCGACCGAAAGATCGAGGTCGATGCCGCCGGCATAACACGGAACGCGGGCGTCGAAGCCGCCGAGCAGGCGGAACAGCGGCAGCTTGGCGCGCCGGGCCTTCAGGTCCCATAGCGCGATGTCGAGTGCGGACAGCGCCAGCACCGCCGGCCCGCCGCGGCCGCCATAATGCAGGCCCCACCAGACGTGATGCCAGATCGCCTCGGTGTTGTCGGCCTCGCGTCCCTCTACCAAAGGCGGGATCTCGCGCCTGAGAATATCGGCGATCGCGCCGCCATTGCGACCGACCGTGTAGGTATAGCCGACGCCTTCGGCGCCATCGGCATCGCGGACACGGCAGGTGATCAGCTCGAATGCCGCGATCTCGCCATGTGTGGAGTCGGAGAGCGTGACGGGGAGGGGGATCCGGTAGAGAGCGGATTCGATTGTCGCGATGCGTGCCATTTGGCCTCCCTGTGTTTTCTTTCTTGGTTCGTAGGGTGGGTTAGGCGAGCAGATGAGCGAAGCGAATCTGCTCGGCGTAACCCACCACTTCTGTCGCCGCGGATACCAAAGAGGTGGGTTACGCCGCGCGAACTACGCTTCGCGCAGTCGCGGGGCTAACCCACCCTACGAACTTATCTCACCGCATCGTCGCCAGCTGCAGCGCCAGCGCGCAGGCGCGGTCGTACTCGTCGAGATTGATCCACTCGTCGATCGTGTGCGCCTCGTTCTGGCCGGCGCCGAAGGTGACGGTCGGAACGCCGTGGCGGACCATCCAGTTGGCATCGAGGCCGCCATTGGCGGTGCGCACGTTCGGCGTGCCGCCGACCGCGGACACCGCCTCGACCGCGCGCTTGATGACGGGCTGGCTGTCCTTCATGCGGAACGGAAAATAGTCGGTCTCGGCCTTGAACTTGACCTTGCCGGACTTGCCTTGCGCGTTGGTCACCTTCTTGGCCGCCTTCTCGAACGCGGCCTTGTAGGCCTTGGTGATCTCCTTGAAGAACTTGCCGTCGTGGCTGCGGCTCTCGCCGCGCACATGGACGTAGTCGGTGACGACGTTGGTGGCATCGCCCGCCGGGCGGCCTTCTCCGCCGGTGACGGGGCCGACATTGCTGGTGCCTTGCCGCGCGTTCGCGCCCTTGCCCTTAACCACCTTGCCGAACCAGCCGCCGGCTTGCACGTCCGCAAGGGCCAGCGACATGATCATGGTCGAGGAGATGCCGCGCTCGGGTGCGACGCCGGCATGCGAGGCGCGGCCGAAGATCTCGACGCTCCAACGATCCGCGCCGACGGCGCCGATCACGACGTTGGAGGCCGAGCCGCCGTCATAGTTGAAGGCCATCACGGGAGAACCGAGCTCGTCCAGCTTGACGTGGCGCGCACCATAGAGCCCGCTCTCCTCGCGCACGCAGAACAAGAGCGTAATCGGCGGATGGTCGAGCTTCTGCTTTTCGAGCTCGGCGGCCAGCGTCACCAGCACGCCGCAGCCGCAGCGATTGTCGCCGCCGAGCGCGGTTTTGGCCTTGTTGATGATCTTGCGGCCGGACTTCTTGGGCTTGGCGCCGGCACAGAGCGGCACGGTGTCCATGTGGGTCATGAACATGATGCGCGGCTGGTTATGCAGTGCGCCGCGGCCGGGCAGGTCGACGATGAGGTTGCCGGTCTCGGTCGGCACGGGAATGCGCGTATTGGCGTCGTCGAGCCGGATCGCTTTGGCCGGCACGCCGCTCTCCTTCAGCGCGGCGGTGAGCTCACGCCCGATCGCCGCCTCCTGTCCGGTGACGCCCTCCACGGCGAGGAAGCGCATGAGGCGGTCGGTGGCGGCTTTGGTGTCGACAGGCATGAGGCATTCCTTTGGTGCGCAGACGCGTAGGATGGGTTTCGCTTCGCTCGGCGCATCCTACGAACGCGACGAGGTGTAAGTCAAAAAGATCATCACCCCCACCATCAGCGCCGCGGCCATGAACAGCAGCACCGCCGGCAGCCCCGCGAACGCGGCCACCGCACCTGTAGTCGACTGCATCAGTGCCGTGCCGAGAAAGAAGGCGAGGTTCACCGCCGCCAGCGCCTTGCCCGCGGTCTGCGCGTCGACCAGCTGCCGGCACATGCCGAACAGCAGCGGCTGCGCGGAGGTCGCAAGGCCGATCAGCACGAACAGCACGAGGTCGTATTTCGGCGGCATGACCGGCACGCCGAACAGCCATGCAACGGCTAAATGCGGCGCGCCGAGCGCCAGCAGCGCCACCAGCAGAGCCGCGATCGTATGCGTGCTGGCCACCAGCTCGCGGCGGCGGCCGATTTTGCGATCGATCATGCCCATGCACAGGGGACCTGCGATCATCGCCAGCGTGTACGCGCCGAGCAAATTGCCGGCCTCGACCCGCGTCAGGCCCTTGACCTGCATCAGCCACGGCCCGCCCCACAGGCCCCGCAGCACCAGTGAGGTCGCCAGCGACACCATCGCCAGCGCGATCAGTCCGCGCAGCGGGCGTGACAGGCCGAGCCTGAGCACCTCGATCATCTGCGACAGCGGCGAGGACTCGTCCTTATGCTCGGCCGGCTGGTTCGGCACCAGCGCGAACACCGCGAGCGCCACCACGACGGCGCCGAGCGCGGCGATCCAGAATCCGGCGCGCCAGCCGTAATGATCGACCACGAAGGCGAGCGGGCTCGATGACAGCAGCATGCCGATATTGCCGATCGAGAGGATCGCGCCCGACCACAGGCCGAACCGCGCCGCCGACAATTGCTTGGCCGCCAGCGTCATCGGGCACATCAGCATGCCCGAGGTGGCGATGCCCAGCAGCAATTGCCCGACCGCAAAGCTCTCGGGCCCCGTCGCAAAGCCTGATGCGATGGCGCCGGCCACGGTTCCCGCGAGCAGGCTCAGCGACACCGGCCGCACGCCAAAGCGATCCATCGCGGCCCCGACCGGGATCTGCGACGCCGCAAAGGCGAAATGATAGACCGAGGTGAGGCTCGCCAGCGCCTGCGGCTGCACGTGGAAATCCGCCGCCATTAAATCGAGGCTGAGCGCCGGAATCGTGCGCAGCAGGGTCGACAGCATGTGCCCGCAGGCAAGCGCAACGAGTGCGAAGATCAGCGCGCGGGTGGCGCCGCCCGCGTCGTCGGTTGTGGCAGTCATGAGCGCCCCGTCCCGGTAAGGTTTCGGGTGGGTTACATGATTGCGGCAGGCGTGCCAACCTCGATAGCTGTTGGCCAAATGCAGGGCCGCGTTGATATGAGGGGGTGTCCGCGAGACGTTTGCTCCTCGCCTGTCCCGGACGCGCCGCAACGCGCTTCGCGTTGCTGCGCAGAGCCGGGACCCAGGATGCTGCGTGTCCGTTGATGTTCCTGGCGGTAAGCCGGCTTCATTTCGTTCGGCAGCCTCCGCGTCTTGCCATTCTACTTCAGCTCCAACAGCAGGCTTTCAGCTCGATCCAGCAGCGCATGGATCTGCCTCCGCTCGTCGATCGCCTCGCTGGTGAAGAAGCCGTGGTTGAGGGCATTCCTGTTTCCGAATGGTGCTCCGGACCCGGCTGCTCCGCCATGCATGCGGCAGCGCGTCTTGCCGAGCAACGCCGGCGCACGGCAATTGCCGCTGCTGCGTGTTCGCGCGTCGCAGCGCGGACTCGCCTGCATCGGGCCGGTGTTGCGGGCGTGGGTCACGCGGTGATGGCCCCCGCATCCGCCAGGCCGGGCTGTGCGGCGACCAGGCTCGCATGTTGCGTGAAATGACCGACGACGGCCCGGCCACCATCCTGCACCGACAAATTCTGCACCGTGATCGCACACGCGCCGTTGCTGCGATGACGGTTCAGGGCTTCCATCTGGGCCGCGAAGGTGCGGGCCAGCCTGGTCTGTGCGCGCGTGAGGCTCTCCTGCTGCTGCACGTCGTCGGTGCAGGCGAGGCGACAGGCGCAGCGCATCGCCGCGACGTGGACGCTCACCATCTGCGCCGCCAGCATGGACTCGAGCGAGTCCTTCGGCGCGATGCTCTTCAGCGTCGAGACCATGAAGGCGAGATTGCCCTGGTCCGGCTTCCGCGCAACCGCGCTGGCTTTCGTCAACTGGCTCAATAGTCCGTGCAGCGCGTCGCGGTCGACGGCGCCCAGCGCCTCGGCCAGCAGCAACTCACCGGTTCGCGGATCGGGATGTTCGATCACGATCCGCCTGCGGCGCAGCTTGACCTTTGGGCTTGCGATGATCGGGGCACGATCGGCTGTGCTGATGGCCGTCTCGCTGTGTGTCGGTAATGTCGTCATGCGATGTGTCCTTTGCCGGCGCAGGCGCGCGAAGCCTCGCGGAGAGCGAAGCCAATCGTGCGTGTACTATCGGGGCGGTTGCGATTTTTCGGATGTCGGTGAGGGGGTACGCGCATAGCCGGGTCGAGGCGCCCTTGACCGGGACGGCATCCACGCCGGCGATTATCGCGATGATGCCATTCTGCTCCTGTTTTGCCCGACGTGTCAACGTGTTTTCGGGATAAGAGAAGTTGCTGCCGCGCAAGTCCTTGTTTCGACTGGCGTCGGCTACTGTGCATGGGGTTGTTTTCGCGCTTTGTCTGGATACCGGCGCTGGCGTGCCGCGCGACGGAATGCCGGACACTTCGCTGCCGGAAATGCGATTGCCAAAATCGGCGCGGCCGCTATTCATGATCGGCGAACGCGCCGCATAACAACAAGCACAGGCGGCGCGGAGCTGGGGAGAGAACCAATGCAACGAACGGTCCGCCTGCTGGCCATCATCGCCGGATTATGCGCATGCGCGCTGTCGACGCAGGCCGTCGCGCAGAAATATCCGGCGCGTCCGGTCAAGATCATGGTCGGCTTCAGCGCGGGCGGTCCGGTCGATGTCGTCGCGCGCATCGTCGCCGACCGCCTGAGCAACAAGCTCGGGCAGCCCTTCGTGGTCGAGAACCGCGCCGGCGCCAACGGCATGATCGCGGCCGAGGGCGTGGCGCGCGCGGATGCGGACGGCTACACCATGCTGGCCTGCAACTCCTCAACCATCACGCTCAACAAGACGCTGTTCAAGGACGCCCGCTACGATCCGATCGGTGATTTCGCGCCGCTGACCACCGTCGTGTCGGCGCCGCTCGTCCTCGTGGTCAACCCCGAGAATCCCAAGACCGCCGACATCAAGACCGTCGCCGATCTCGTCGCTGCCGCCAAGGCCAGGCCGGGCGAGCTCGCTTACGGCTCCGGCGGCAACGGCAACCTCGCTCATCTCGCCATGGAGCTGCTCAGCCAGAAGGCCGGCATCAAGCTGATCCACGTGCCCTATCGCGGTGGGGCTGCGTCCGAGGTCGGCATCCTCGCGCAGGAGGTGCTGGCGGTGTTCGATCCGCTCTCGGCCGTGCCGCTGGTGAAGGCCGGCAAGCTGCGCGCGCTCGCGGTGTCCTCGGCCGAGCGGCTGCCGTCGCTGCCCGACGTGCCGACCGTCGCGGAAGCCGGCTATCCCGGCTTCGACCTCTCGTTCTGGGTCGGCTTCTTCATGCCGAAGGCGACGCCGGCACCGATCCTGGAGACGCTGCATCGGGAGATCGTCGCCGCCGCCAAGGACCCGGCGATGCAGGAGCGGCTGGAGACGCAAGGCGTCCTGAGCGTGCTCAGCCCGGCCGACTACGCCGCCAGGATCGCGAAGGAGACCAGGGAGCTCGCCGAGGTCGTGACGGCGGCGAACATCAAGGCGGAGTAGGGGCTAGAGCCACAGGATCTGCTTGCGATAGCCGAGATCGTTCAGCAGCGGCGCTGCCGGTCCCTGGTGGAACACGGCACCGCGCTCGAGCGCGAAGACGCGGTCGGCCAGCGCCAGCACGAGATCGAGATTGTGCTCGACGATCACGATCGACATGTGCCGGCGAAGCTGGTCGAACACCTTGAAGAGTTCGAGCGTCACGGCCGGCGCGAGACCCTCGAACGGTTCGTCCAGCAGCAGCAGGCGGACATTGCCGGACATGGCGCGCGCGACCGCCACCATCTGCTGCTCGCCGCCGGAAAGATAATCGGCCGCGATGTTCATGCGCTCCTTCAGGCGCGGGAAGTAGTGCAGGATCTGCTCTTCGTTCCAGACCACGCCGTCGCTGCCGTCGGTCTTGCGCGCGAGGCGGCCGAGCGCGAGGTTTTCGCGCACGGTCATGCCGGCGAACAGCCCGCGTCCCTGCGGTACGTAGCCGATGCCGCGGCGGGCGATGTCGGGTGCGGGGAGGCGCGCGATGTCGGTGCCGCGATAGTCGATGCTGCCCGAGGCCGCCGGCACGAGGCCGGCGATGGATTTGAGCAGCGTCGACTTGCCGGCGCCGTTGCGCCCGAGCAGCGCGACGATCTCGCCGTCGCGCACGTCCAGCGCGGCGTCGTTGAGGATGTGGCTCTTGCCGTAGAACGTGTTGACGCGGTCGAGGCGCAGCAAGGTCTCGTGCGTGCCGGAGTCCTCGATGCTGCGCCGATGCTCGACCGCGGGAATGCCCTTGCCGGTATAGATCTCCTGCACCCGCAGATCGGCCCGCACCGCGCTCGGGCAGTCCGACATCAGCACCTCGCCCTGGTTCATCACGGTGACGATGTGCGAGAAACCAAGCACGCGATCGATGTCGTGCTCGACGATCAGCACGGGAATGTTGGCCGCGATGTTCTTGACGAGGTTGGAGACGCGCTCGCGTTCGGCCGCGGCCAGGCCTGCCAGCGGCTCATCGAGCAGCAGCACCTGCGGCTTGGAGCCGAGCGCGATGCCGAGATCGACCAGCCGCTGCCCGCCATAGGAGAGCTCGCCGCCCTCGATCTCCTCGATGCCTTCGAGCCCGAGGAATTTGACCAGCGCGGCGGTCTCGGCGTGGATGTCCGGGTACGCGTCGATGTCGTTCCAGATGTTGAAACGCATGGCGCACCGCGCCTGCAGCGACAGGCGCAAATTCTCGTAGATCGAGAGGCCGCGAAACAGGTTGGTGATCTGGAACGAGCGCGCCAGCCCCTGATGGCAGATCGCATCGGCCGGCACGCCCGCGATGTCGCGCCCCCTCAGGCGGATCGTACCTCGGTCCGGCGCATAGAGGCCGGAGACCAGATTGAACAGCGTGGTCTTGCCGGCGCCGTTCGGCCCGATCAGCGCATGGATCTCGCCGGCGGCGACCGTGATGCTCGCATTTTCGACCGCGCGGATGCCGCCGAATTTTCGAGAGACGCCGCTGACCTCCAGCACGGTGCCTTGCAACGCTTCCGGCCGCAGGAAATCAGGCAGCGGCAGGCCGTCATAGATCTTGCGCCGGCTCATGGCGGCAGTTTCTTCCGCGGGCGGACGCAGGCGCCGCATGATCAGCGCACCGATGCCGGCGAGGCCGCCGGGCGAGTACATCACGAACGCCACGAAGGCGAGGCCGAACCAGAACAGCCAGTCCGACGTCCAGATCGAGAACAGCTCCCGGAACAGGATGAAGAACAGCGCGCCGAGCGCGGGGCCGAGCAGGCTGTGCATGCCGCCGATCACGACCATCGCCAGCAACTCGCCGGCGAACGGCACCGAGACGGCCTCGGCCGAGACGAGGTAGTTCAGGAACGCGATGAGCGCGCCGGCAAGCCCGGTCACCACGGCGGAGATCACGAACACCGCGAGCTTGTAGCGCTCGACCGGGTAGCCCTGAAAGCTCGCGCGCAGCTGGTTCTCGCGGATCGCAACGAGCACATGCCCGAACGGCGAGCGCACCAGGCGCATCAGCACGTAGAGCACGGTGAGGCCGATGACCGCGACCACGACGTAATAGTTCAGCGCGCTGTCGAAGCTGACGGAGCCGATGCCGCCGCGCTTCAGCCCGCCGAGCCCATCCTCGCCGCCGGTGAGGCTGGTCCAGCGGAACGCGGTGGTGTAGACGAGCGCGGCCAGCGCCAGCGTCAGCAGCGAGAAGTACACGCCGCGCCGGCGCAGGATCAGCATGCCTGTTACGCTCGAAGCGATGCCGACGACGACCATCGACCCCAGCAGCGGCAGCCAGATCTCGCCGGGGAAGAAGCGCAGCTGGATCAGTCCGGCGGCGTAGGCGCCGATGCCGAACCAGGCGCTATGGCCGAACGAGACGAGGCCGGTATAGCCGATGCAGAGATTGAGCCCCATGGTCGCGATTGCAAGTCCGACGATCCAGGTGCCGGTGTTGAGCGACAGTCCGAACGCCCTCAGCAGGAACGGCAGCGCGACGACCGCGGCAGCCGCGATCAGCAGTGGTTTCAATCTGCCGAAGGCGGAGGCGCTTCTCATTCGAATTTCTCGATGCGCTCGCCGAGCAGGCCGCGCGGGCGCACCAGCAGCACGAGGAACATCAGGACGTAGATCGAAGCTTCGCCGGCCGCCGGCTCGAAATGAATGGCGATGCCGCGCACGACGCCGACGAGGAGGGCGGCGATGATGACGCCCCAGAAACTGCCGAGCCCGCCGATCACGACCACGACGAAGGCCACCGTCATGATCTCGGCGCCCATCGCCGGGTGTACCGTCGTGATCGGCGCGAAGAAGGCGCCGCCGAGCGCGGCCATGCCGACACCGAGCATCACGATCCCGGTCATGTAGGGTTGCAGCCGGATACCGAGGGCGGCGACCATGTCCGGCCGCTGGATGCCGGCGCGCACCACGCGCCCGAACGAGGTCTTGTGCAGCAGCAGCCAGATCCCCAGCAGGATCGCTGCGACCACGGCCAGGATCAGCAGCCGGTAACGCGAGAACAGGAAATCGCCGACGATGACCGAGCCTCGAAAGCTCTGCGGGATTTCGGCCGACACCGGCGCGGCGCCCCAGATCATGCGGATCGCCTGTTCCGCGACCATGGCAAGGCCGAAGGTCACGAGCAGGCTGAGGATTGGATCTGCCGTGTAGAAGCGCCGCAGGATGAAGCGTTCGAACAGGATGCCGAGCAGGGCGACCGCGAACGGCGAGATCACCACGGCTGCGCCGAAGCCGAGCCGCTTCGTCAGCTCGACGCAGACATAGGCGCCGAGCGCATAGAACGCGCCGTGCGCGAGATTGACGATGCCACCTACTGAGAAGATCAGCGACAGCCCGAGCGCGATCAGCAGGTAGTAGCCTCCGAGCACGAGGCCATTCACCACCTGCTCCAGCAAGAACTCGAACTGCATGGTGCGTCCGCCTTGCTGCGTGTGCGCCTCAGGCCTTCATCTCGCAGGGGTTCTGTTCTCTGGTCGGATAGATCGTTTCCAGTGGATCGTTTGCTGCCGGCACCGCATCGCCCAGCACCAGCATGTCCCACTGGTCCTTCATCTGGTCCTTCGGCTTCACCGTGAAAGGATAGGCCTCCTGTACGAGCTGATGATCCCAGCTGCGGAAATAGGCCTTGCGCGCCTTGCCGATGTCGAACTGTGCCTGCTTCTCGAAATAGGCGATCAGCTCGCCGCTGTCGGTCGACTTCGTGGTGTTGATCGCCTCCGCCAGCAGCTTCAGCGTGACGTAGTCGATCCAGGCGTGGTTCTCCGGCGGCTTGCCGTACTTCTTGGCGAAGGCCGCGACGAAAGCCTGCGACGTCGGATTGTTCAGCGTGTGATACCAGACGGTCGGCCAGGTGCCGCTGAGATTGCCGGCGCCCGCGGCCCAGGCGTCGCCGGTGTTGAGATTGAAGCCGACCAGCGGGTAGGGAAAGCCGAACTCGGCATATTGCTTGACGAGATTGGTCACCTGGTTGCCGGCAAGGTTGCAGCAGACCACGTCGGGTTTTGCTTGCCGCACTTTCAGCAAGTAGGGGCTGAAGTCAGTGACGTCGGTTGCGATCAGCTCGTCGCCGATCAGGTTCGCATCATGCGCGCCGAAGAAGGTCTTGGCGGCCTTCAGCAGGTCATGACCGAAAATGTAGTCGGCCGTCAGCGTGAAGAACTTCTTGCCCTTCACCATGCCCTTTTGCGACAGCGCGGTGCCGACCGCGTTGACCATCACGGTGTTCGGGATGTCGCAGTGGAAGGAGTATTTGTTGCAGTTCTTGCCGCGCAGCGCGTCCGAGCGCGCGCCGGTCGAGAAGAACACCTTCTTGTTGCGCTCGGCGACCTGCATGATGGTGAGCGAGGAGGCGGAAGAGATCTCGCCGAGCAGCACTACCGCGCCGTCCTGCTCCAGCATGCGCTGCGCCTTGGTCGCGGCGGTCGCTGGATTGATCGAGTCTTCCGAGAGCAAGTCGATTGGCTTGCCCAAGATGCCGCCGGACCCGTTGATCTCCTCCGCCGCGAGCTTCGCGCCCAGCTGCGCGTAGCTGCCGATCACACCGAGGAAACCGGTCAGCGGCGTGAGATGCCCGATCCGGATCTTGTCGGTCTGGGCCCTGACGATGGCAGGAAACCCAAGTGCGGACGCGCCAGCGAAGGCTGCGCCCGTCTGTAGCAACGTCCGTCGGCTGGTGCGGATCATCTTGGTCTCCTCCCCGGGTGCATCGCGTGCCTCCCTTCCAAACCGGACATCCGGTATTGTGAGAGATCTTCTTTCAATGCTGGAGAATAATCCCGAACGCGATCGCCGGTGTCAACCGGCAAAATCGCCGCTCGGGTTGCGGTTCAGGCCTTTTGCGTGAACGTCTTGTTCGCCCGGTCCTTGGCGCCGAATTCGGCCGACAGGCGGTCGGCGGCGGCCTGCACGACCTGCGCGCCGGCGTGCAGCGCCTGGTTGGAGAGCCGCCAGATCGGGCCGGAAATGCCGAGCGCGCCGATCACCTGTCCGGTGAAATCGGTCACCGGCACGGCGACGCAGCGGACTTCCGGATTGAATTCGCCGTCGTCGAAGGCGACGCCGGTGCGCTGCACCTCGGCGATCTCGCGCATCAGCGCACCGACATTGTCGATGGATTTTGGCGTCGACGGTTTCAGTTCGACGCGGTCGATGAACCGCGTCAGCTGCTCGGGGCGCAGCGAGGCCAGAATGATCTTGCCGAGCGCGGTGCAATGGGCGGGCCGCACCACACCGACGCGGTCGGTCAGCTGAAATGCGCCTGGGCCGCTGGTGCGGGCGATGACGACGACGGCATCGCCCATCCGCACGGCAAAATGGCTGCTTTCGCTGGTCTGGCGCGATAACTCCTCCAGCACCGGCGTTGCGACATTGACCATCTCGATCTCGTCGAGCGCGCTTGCTGCGAGTGCAAACAAGGGGCGGCCGATGCGGTAGCGCTTGCTGTCCTTCTCCTGGCGGAGATAGCCGAGCGAGACCATCGTCTTTGCCAGATGAAAAGTCGTCGAATTGTGCAGGCCGACCAGCTTGCTCAACTCAGCAAGCCCGATGCCTTCGCGATGGCGTGCCACCTCTTCGAGGATCGAGAACGCGCGGCCGAGCGACTGAACGCCGCCGCCGCGCTGCTTGTCTTCGGCCTCGTCGTCGCCATTGGCTTGCGGTGCGGGGATGAGTTTGGCAATCGCGGCCTTGCGCGGGCTGGCAGGCTTTTCGGTGGTCGTCGGCTTGGTACGCGATCTCAAGGACGAGGTCCCCTCTGGCAAATCCGTCATGACTCGGTGCATCGACAGTAGCACGCAACTCTGCGGCCGTCGGAGCTCAGCCCACGTTTCGTCGGAAAAGCAGACTACCACAATATAAATTGACGTACAGCATTATGAGAAATAGGCTGCCGGCGGCTCAGTGACGACCGCCATGTTCCTTACATCGGTCCATAAGACGTCGTGGGCCGCAGGGAGACGTGTTGATGTCGAAGAACATGCTCAATGGCGCCCAGGTCATTGTCGATTATCTGATCCAGGAGAAGGTGCCGCAGATGTTCGGGCTCTGCGGCCACGGCAACATTCAGTTCATCGACGCGCTGTACGAGCGCTCTTCGGAGATCAAAACGATCTCCGTGCATCATGAAAGCGTCGCCGGCTTCATGGCCGACGTCTATTACCGCGTCTCCGGCAGGCCGACCGCGACCTTCACTTCGTGCGGGCCGGGTTCGGCCAATCTGCCGATCTCGCTCGCGAACGCCTTCCTCGATTCCGTGCCGTTCATGGCGATCACCGGGAACGTGCCGACCAGCCAGTTCAACCGCGGCGCGTTTCAGGAGATGTACCGGCACTATCAGGCCGACTTCCCTTCCACCGTGCGCACGATGTGCAAGAAGGTGTTTCAGCCGACGCGCGGTGAGATGGTGCCACTCGCGGTGCGGCAGGCCTGGAAGACGATGGTGACGGGACGGCCGGGGCCCGTGGTGATCGACGTGCCCTTCGACGTCTTCATGGAAGCGGCGGCCGAAGAGGCGCCGAAGGCAAGCGAGTGGAGTGCCAACATATCCAGCCGCTGCGGCGCCGATCCGGAAGGCGTCGAGAAGGCGGTCGACATGCTGCTTGCGGCCGAACGGCCGGTGATGCTGGTCGGGCAGGGCGTGCGTTATGGCGGAGCTGCAGACGAGCTACGCAAGCTGGCCGAGCGGCTTCAGATCCCGGTCGCGGCCTCGGCAAGCGGGCTCGGCGCGCTCGATGTCAATCACCCGCTTGCGCTCGGCCTCGTCGCGCGGGCCGGCCACTACCAGGCCAATCATGCCGCGCGTCAGGCCGACGTGCTGCTCGCGCTCGGCGTCCGTTTCGACGACCGCACCTCGAGCTCGTGGATTCCCGGCTATTCCTTCACGATTCCGCCGACACGGCTGATCCATGTCGACATCGATCCCGAGGAGATCGGCCGCAACTATCCCGTCGCGCTCGGGCTGATGGCCGACGTTCGGACCTTCCTGCGCCAGGTGCATGCGGAGCTCGACCGCCGCGACAATCTCTGTAGGAAGTCCGACGCGCGCAAGAAATGGCTGGCGCAGATCGACGGTTACCGCAAGGAGTGGGACAAGTTCGTCGCACCCGGCTTCTCCGACGACACCACGCCGATCAATCCGCAACGCGCAGCCGTCGAGATCGACAAGGCGCTGCCGGAGGATGCCATCCTCGTCTCCGACATCGGCGTGCATCACAACTGGCTGCTCGGCTTCTGCAAGCCGAAGCGGCCGGATTCGCTGATTGGCTCGATGGGCTTCGGCCCGATGGGCTTTGGCGTCGCCGGCGTGATGGGCGCGAAATTCGCCGCGCCCGATCGGCCCTGCGTGTCGGTGTGCGGCGATGGTGCCTTTTTCATGCACGCGAACGTGCTCGGCACGGCGGTCGAATACAATCTGCCCGTGGTCTGGGTGGTCTGGAACAATTACGCCTATGCGTCCATCCGCGGGCTTCAGCGCGGCTATCTCGGCGGGCGCGAGCTTGCGACCGACTTCAGGCATCCGGAGACCGGCGAGCGCTACAATCCGGATTTCGCGGCGATGGCGCGCGCCTGCGGCGTCGAGGGCGTGCGGGTCGACCGCGCCGGCGACCTTGGCGAGGCGATCCGCAAGGGTATCGCCGCCAACAGGCCTTATCTGATCGACGTCGACATCGCCGCCGACGTCAATCCGTCCGGCGCGGGTGTGTGGGAATTGCCGGGCCTTGGCCAGAGCAAGGCCGGAATCGGCACGCGCTTCCAGCCGGGCTGATCGCGGCCCGCAAGCCACCAATCAACAAGATATCGGGGAGATGGGAATGACGCTCGCAGGCAAAAAAGTCGTCGTGATCGGCGGCTCCTCAGGGATCGGGCTTGCTACGGCTGAGCTCGCCAAAGCTCAGGGCGCCGACGTCATCATCGCCTCGCGCAGCGCGGCGAAACTGGATCCGGTTGCCGAGCGGCTGAAGGTGACGGCCATTCCCGCTGATGTCACCAGCGACCAGAGCGTCGCGGAGCTGTTCCGCCGCACCGGCCCTGTCGATCACGTCGTGCTGACCGCCGCGCAGCTTCGCACCGGGCCGTTCAAGACGGTCCCGATGGAGGACGTGCGCGCGACCATGGAAGGCAAGTTCTGGGGCGCCTGGCGTGTCGCGCGCGAAGCTGAAATTCGTCCGGGCGGCTCGCTGACATTGGTCACCGGTTTCCTCAGTGTTCGGCCGCGGCCGAACTCGGCAATCATCAGTGCGGCGAATGGCGCTCTGGAATCGCTGGCCCGTGCGCTCGCGCTCGAGCTTGCGCCGGTGCGGGTGAATGCGGTGTCGCCGGGCGTGATCGACACGCCGATCCGGGCCGCGATGCCGGAGGCCGCGCGTAAGGAGATGCTGGCGAAGACGGCGGCCGCATTGCCAGTTGGCCGTGTCGGCTTGGCCGAAGACATCGCCCAGCAGATCGCCAGCTTCATGGCGAACGGCTTTGCCACGGGCTCGATCGTCTATCTCGACGGCGGCGCATTGGTGAACTAGGGAGCACGATCATGGCCGAGGAGACTGGCGGCGCCTTCATCCGCAACATCGCCGAAGTGCCCTGGCGCGAATTTCCCAACCATTTCGGCGGCGCACTGTCAAAGTCGCTGGTGATGCCGGAGACCGCGGGCTCGCGCCACATCGACTATCGTATCTCGATGTACCAGCCGATGGCTTATGTCGCGCGGCATCACCACAAGGTGCAGGAGCAGGTTTATCACGTGCTCGACGGCGAAGGGCTGATGGAGATCGCCGGCAAGAACCATGTCGTGCGCAAGCACGACGTGATTTTCCTGCCGCCCGGTGTCGAGCACGCAATTTCGAACTCGGGCCTGACCGATCTCGTCTTCCTGGTGGTGACGTCGCCGGTGACGGACGACGAGAAGCCGGTGTGACCGTTTAGCGCTCGCTCGACGCGAGACGGATGGCACGGGCCTTTGCGCTTTTTCCAGCTGCGCGTGCTGCGATCATGCTGCGTGCTTTGCCGTGGGCGGTCTTCCGGATCAGGGCTGCAAGCCGCGTCCGGGCACGGTTAGCTGCCAGACGGACTTCCAGCTGTTCTCCCTTGCGAATGATGGTGGTGACCGAGGGCGTCAGGTTCACTGGTACCCAGGCAACGTCTCTCGCCTTCGAGAGGCTGCCGATGCCTTCGCATGGCGCTTCGCGCGGCAGGTCGATGCGGATGGCGAGAGCTTCCGCGCGCTCGGTCCAGTCCTCGGCTTTGGTGCCGGTGATGATGCGGACATAGTCGCGCGTCTCGCGCGGCAGCTCGCTCTCCCTGGCCAGCCACTTCTGGATGCGACCAGGGCCGGCGTTGTAGGCGGCTGCGGCAAGTCCGAGATTGCCGTAATCGTCGCGCAGCTTGCGCAGGAACTTCGCCGATGCCGGCAGTGCTTTCATGGGGTCGAAGGGATCATCGAGCCCGACCTCGGCAGCCGTCTCCGGCATGAACTGCGCGACGCCCTGGGCGCCGGCCTGGCTGACCTCGTTCGATTTGAAGCGGCTCTCCTGCCAGATCAGTCGCGCGAAGAACGGCACGGGAATGCCGCTGGCCTCGGCCGCTTCCCGCAGCGCGTGGCAGAACTGCTCGGTCGGAGAAGCTTTATCCTCCGAAGCCGGTTCGACCGCGCGTATTGGCTGGGGCGCTTCCTCATAGGCCGCGCGCGCATTGGCGAGCTCGATGGCCTGCACGCTTGCAAGGAAGAGCTCGACGAGGGGCACCAGTGAAGGTGCGCGATCGGCTTTGGACGTGGCGTTGTCGAAGGGTGAAATGTTCCGGGAGGGCGACGAGCCGACGTCGCACATCAGAATCAGGAACGCAGCGCAAGCCGCGACGAGAAATCGCATCTCGGTGGAAGTCCTCGAACTGTGGGGGAACGACCAGCGCGTGCGCCGGTGACGAGGACTTCTTTAATCGTAATTGCGGCGAAGCTGCGATTCCGCTGGGCGGCCGGTGTTAGTACGGTGTTCCCGCCGCAAAACGGGCGGTGATGGTTCCGCGGATCTACGGGAGCCGCGAAGACGTGAGATGTTGCAGGTTGGACTGCGGCAGACCGGTGGCGCTTACGCCTTTGGGAAATCCTTGCGCATCGCTATCTCGGCGGCATCGCCGGGCGACAGCACGGTCTGCTCGAAAGCCGGCTGCGGCCTCGTCATGATGTCGTAGAGCGAGATGCCCTTGATCGGCTTGTCCATGAGCTCGCGGACGCAGTCGGCGAGCGTGCCGTTGTAGACGAGGTAGGGCGGACCGCGGTCCTTCTGTCTCTCGCCCTTCAGCGACGGCCACTTCTTCAGTTCGGCCGGCGCGTCGTAAGCGATCGGCGATCCCTCTTTGAACATCTGCTTGATCCCGGACGGCTAGGATTGCCGGGAATCCTAGAGTCGCCGGGTAAACACACGTTAAAGAATTAGTTAAAATCAGCCGGCAACGAATGCGAGCAGGGTGCCGTTGGCTTTGGCCGGCGGCACGCAGATCGCAGCGCCGCTGCGCAGGGCAGCCGAGCCCAGCGCCTTTTCGGTTGCTGCGAGATCGCCGCTCACGAGCACCAGCGCCGCGCCGCCGCGCTCGGAGAGGCCAGCGAGCGGAACGCCGGGATAGCGTTTGCCGAGCTGATCAAGCGTCAGATAGACGAAGTCGGCACGATCGCCGCCGGAGGGAACGGTGACCGCCCCGTCGGCCTCGTTCTTCGGCTCGCCATCGATCAACCGGCCGAGATGCGCGGCTTCCTTGGCGGGTTCGGGCGTTGCGATCAGCGCCTGCTTGATCCGCCTGGCGGCATTGGCGTGCTTCATCAGCTCGGGGATCCACACTGTCTCGCGAGTCTTGTGCTGGCAGGCGAAGATGCGCACGCCACCGGGGGCCTCCGCGGTCGGCCACATGAAGGTGCGGAACTTGGCTGCCGACACCGTGCCATCAGGCAATTTGACGGGACGTTCGAAATCGGTCGGGCCGATCGGTATGAGGCCGCGTGCGCGGATCTCTTCGGCGCCCGCGGCGGAATCGACTGCGGTGAAGGCGATGCGTTCGATGCCTTCGCCGCGCTTGTCGAGGAAGGCGCGCGCCGGCGCATTGTGCTCGGTCGCAGCCAGCACGCCGAGCAGCTCCATATAGTCGGGGTCGAACATGATGGTGTGGTTGCCGGTGCCCATATGCGCGCTGTGGGTGCCGCGCGGGGATATGGTGAAGCCGAGCTGGCGATAATTCTCGGCGGCCTTGTCGAGGTCCTGAACCATGACCACGGCGTGGTCGATACCGATGACGTTCTTGAGGGCCACTGTGATTTCCCCGAATGCAAACTGACTTATAGAGACTGACTTGGACCGCGTTGGCGGACGCTGCCCCTGTCTACGCCGGATAGGCGGTCAAGTCATTTTCAAATCGGCGGGAAATGCGGAATTTCATTGCGCAAAGCGCGGCATTGGTGCGTGAAGGCGTCAGCGCGCCTGCTCGATATAGGCGGCGAGGATGGCGCGCTCCTCGCTGGTCATCTCGGTGATGTTGCCGGGTGGCATGGCGGTCGACCAGGCAGCGACGCGGCCGATCAGGCGGATGTTGCGATGGATATGCTCGGGCGCGTCGAGCAGGATGCCCTTCGGCGCGGTCACGATGCCGGCCCAGACCGGCTCGGTCGCGTGGCACATGCTGCAGCGGGACATCACGATCTCCTCGACATTGGCGACTGTGACCAGCGCCGACAGCGCGCCGGTCTTTACTTCGCGTGGGCCGGCGGCGGAGAGGAACAGGATCGCGATCGCGCCGGCCGAGGCGACGCCCCACACCCACCACGGCGATTTGCGCCCGGCATGCCGCTCGTTGAAGAAGTGGCGGATCACGGGGCCGAGCGCCAGGATGATCGCGACGATGATCCAGTTGAATTTTGTCGCGTAGAGCAGGGGGTAATGGTTGCTGATCATCAGCACGACGACGGGGAGCGTCAGATAGTTGTTGTGGACCGAGCGCTCCTTGCTGGTCTTGCCGAGTCTGGGATCGGGGGCCTGTCCCGCGATCAGGGCCGCCACGATCTTCTTCTGGTTCGGGATGATCACCGCGAAGACGTTGGCCACCATGATGGTGCCGATGATCGCGGCGATCTGGTTGAAGGCGCCGCGGCCGCTCAGTACATGGGTGAAGGCGTAGGTCAGCGCGACCAGGAACAGATAGCCGCCGATGGCAAAGGGCAGCTCGCGCTGCGCGAGCCCGCTGCGGCATGCGGCCTCGTAGAGCAGCCACGCCAAAGCCACGCTGCAGAAGCTGAACAGTCCGGCCTGGAACGGCGTGAGGTCGAGGATCGATTTATCGACCAGGAACAGATCGGCCTCGAGATAATACACCACCACCATCAGCGCGAAGCCGGACAGCCAGGTGGTGTAGGCCTCCCATTTGAACCAGGTGAGCTCGTCCGGCATCTGGGTGGGCGCCACCAGGTATTTCATGATCCGGTAGAAGCCGCCGCCATGGACCTGCCAGGCCTCGCCCTGCACGCCGTCAGTCAGGCAGATCAGATTTCGGCTTCAGGCTGAGGTCGAGGGCGATGAAATAGAAGGAGCTGCCGATCCAGGCGATCGCCGCCACCACGTGCAGCCAGCGGAGCAGCAGGCTCGCCCATTCCGATATGATGGATCCCCACATGATCACCCCATCAATTGCGACCCCGGTGCCGCAGCCTTGATGACCGCAACCGGCGGCCGTGCCCCTACAATCTGTCGCACCGATCAGCCGCATTTTCCAGTACGATGGGCCGCGGCCCATGCACATCGTGCGGGCATGAGCTGACGTGGGATTCGGCAGGCATTTTGCCTGTTACAGAACGTTTGTGCTCGATCGACGTTGACGCTTGAGACGCGCAGGCCGGGAGGAAGACGACGTGAAAAGCAGGATTTCGTGCGGGGCGATGGCTGTGGGACTGCTGATGGCGGCTGCGACATTTGCGCAGGCCGAGCCGGTGCTGCAGGGCAAGGACGCCTATGGCGATTGGCAGACCGACGAGCCCGGCACCGTCAGGTTGATCCGGCCGGAGGATCTCGTCAGGCCCGGCGCCACGCGGTCGGTCGCGAGCTCGTCGCGCGTGGTGCCGCGTCCGCCGCAGGCCGCGCTCCAGGTGCCGGCAGGTTTCAGGATCGAGCTGTTCGCCGAAGGACTGCGCGCGCCGCGCATCGTGCGCGTTGCACCGAACGGCGATGTCTTCGTCGCGGAAACGCGCGCCGGCAGCATCCGTGTGCTGCGCGCCGGCGGGGACGGCAAGGTTGCGACCAATGAAGTCTTCGCCAGCGGATTGCGGCAGCCGTTCGGCATCGCCTTCTTCCCGAACGGCGACAATCCGCAATGGGTCTATGTCGCCAACACCGACAGCGTCGTCCGCTTCCCCTATCAGGCCGGCGACCTGCAGGCGCGCGGCAAGGCCGAGACGATCGTCGCAAGCCTGCCGCATGACGGCGGCCATTCCACCCGCGATATCGTCTTCACGCCCGACAACAAGCGCATGCTGGTATCTGTCGGCTCGCTCAGCAACGTCGCCGAGGGCATGGGCACGCCGCCTGGCGGCCTGGAAGCCTGGTCAAAAGCGCAGCCGCTTGGCGCGGCCTGGGCGAGCGAGACCGAACGTGCCACCGTGCTGGCCTTCAACCCGGATGGCAAGGAGCGGAAGATCTATGCTACCGGCATCCGCAATTGCGTCGGCCTCGCGATCCAGCCGCAGACCGGGCTGCCCTGGTGCTCGACCAACGAGCGCGATGGCCTCGGCGATGATCTCGTGCCCGATTATGTGACCAGCGTGAAGGAGGGCGCGTTTTATGGCTGGCCGTGGTTCTACATCGGCGGCAACGAAGATCCGCGCCACGCCGGCGCGCGGCCGGATATCAGGGACAAGGTGACGGTGCCTGATGTGCTGGTGCAACCGCACTCGGCGTCGCTCGGCATGACCTTCTATCAGGGCTCGCAGTTTCCGTCCGAATATCAGGGCGATGCCTTCGCCGCCGAGCACGGCTCCTGGAACCGCTCGAAGCGCACCGGCTACAAGCTGATCCGCATCCGGATGAGGGACGGCAAGCCGACGGGGGAGTACGAGGATTTCGTCACGGGGTTCGTGGTGAACGACACGGAAGTGTGGGGGCGGCCGGTGGGGGTCGCGGTGGCGAAGGATGGCGCGCTGCTGATCTCGGAGGATGGCAACGGTACGATCTGGCGGGTGACGCATTAGATTCGTGCGGCGATGAAGGTGCACCCTCGCCCCTTGTGGGAGAGGGTGGCTCGTCGCGCAGCGGCGAGACGGGTGAGGGGTTCTATCCGCGAGCCCCATCGCCAATTGTATTTGTGGAGAGAGACCCCTCATCCGGCGCTTCGCGCCACCTTCTCCCGCAAGGGGAGAAGGGAGGCAGTGCTCGGACCGCCTACCCCCGTCTCACGCTCGCGCCGCCATCCACCGGCAACGTCACGCCGGTGATGAAGTTCGCTTCATCCGATGCCAGGAACAGCGCGGCGTTCGCGACGTCCCATCCGGTGCCCATCTTCCTGCGCAGCGGCACCTTGCTGTCGCGCTCGGCTTCGACTTCGGCGCGGGTCTTGTGCCATTCGCGGGCGCGGGTATCGACCGCCATCGGGGTGTTCATCAGGCCCGGCAGGATGACGTTGGCGCGGATGCCGTATTCGGCGTTCTGGTAGGCGAGCTGCTCGGTGAAAGCGATCATCGCCGACTTCGTCGCCTTGTAGGCGACGTAAGGGTAGGTGGTGATCGCCGCCATCGATGAGATGTTGATGATGGCGCCTCCGGCCTGTGCGCGCATGATCGGAATCACCTCTTTCGCCGCCAGAATGCAGCTCTTCAGATTGATGGCGACGACCCGGTCGAACGCCTCTTCGGTGATCTGCAGCAGCTCGGCGTCGCCGCCGGACAGGCTGACACCGACATTGTTGTGCAGCACGTCGATGCGGCCCCAGCGCACCTGCGCCTCCGCCACCATCGCCTTGATGTCAGCGGATTTGGTCACGTCGGCCCTGAAGGCCACGGCGGTGCCTTGCTTCGCCGCGATCATGGCCGCGGTTTCCTGCGCGGATTCCAGATGATGGTCGACGCACAGCACCTTTGCGCCCTCGCGGGCGAAGGTCAGCGCCGCGGCGCGGCCATTGCCCATGCCTTCGCCGGGGCTCTGGCCGGCGCCGACGACGATCGCAATCTTGTCCTTCAAGCGCATCTCAGTTCACTCCCGGGATCGGGTACTGCTCGAGTACCTCTTTGTAATAGGGCTCGTTGTCGATCTTCATGGTGGCGAGCACGCGCACCACGCCGCAATAGAAGGCGATGGTCAGGACCAGGTCGACCATGTGCTCGTCGGAAAGGTGCTGCCTGATCTCGGCAAAGGTCGCATCCGACATGGCAAGCTCCCGCACCATCTCGCGGGCGCCTTTCAGGATCGCCTTCGCCAGCGGCTCCAGCTTCGAGGACTTGCCGTCGGTCTCCGCCATCAGGCCTGAGATGTCCTCGTCGGTGACGCCGAACTCCTTGCCGATCTTCACATGGTGGGTGAATTCGTATTCCGACTTCTCCATCCAGCCGACCTGGAGGATCGCAAGCTCGCGCAGGCGCGGATCGAGCTTGCTCTTGAACCGGATGTAGCCGCCGATGCCGTGGAAGGCGCGTGCCATCTCCGGCGAGTTGACCAGCAGCTTGTGCAAATTGGTGTTGCGCTTGAGCATGTCGCGATATTCGGGCGCGACCTGGTCGGCCTCGAGATAGGGCAAGCGGGCCATTGGTGTGTTTCCTCTAGTGTTCTTGTGACTCGCGTTCGGGGGCTTGTAGCGTGACGCCGCCGTCCACCACCAGCACCTGGCCTGTGATGTAGCGGGCAAAGTTGCTGAGCAGGAATTTGACGGCGTGACCGACGTCCCAGCCGGTGCCTTCGGTCTTGAGAACGGACGCCCTGGCCCGCTGCGCGCGGGCCTGCTCGCTCATGCCGCGGGCATAGACCATCGGCGTGTACATCGGTCCCGGGCAGATGCAGTTGACGCGGATGTTGTCGCGGCCGTGATCGACCGCCATCGCGCGGGTCAGACCGATGATCGCCGCCTTCGAAGTCGTGTAGGTCGTGAGCCCGCGCGGCCGCAATGCCGAGATCGAGGAGATGTTGACGATCGCGCCGCCCTTCGCCGTCCTGATCATCGCGGGGATCGCGTGCCTGGAGAGCAGGAACATGGTCTCGACATTGACCTGCATGACGCGGCGATATTGCTCGGGCGCCTCGTCGACCAAGCTGCCGCGGCTGCCGATGCCGACATTGTTGTCGAGGAAATCCAGCCGGCCCCAGCGATCGAGCGCGGCCTCGACCAGCTTCTTGCAATCATCTTCGCTGGTGACGTCGCCGCCATGGGCAGCAGCCGTGCCGCCCTCGGTTGCGATCATCTCGACGGTGCGTTCGGCCAGCTTGAGGTCGCGATCGGCCACCAGCACGTTTGCGCCGGCGCGGGCCAGCAGAATTGCTGCAGCGCGGCCGTTGCCGATGCCATCGCCCGCGGCGCCGCCGCCGCTGATCAGCGCCACCTTGCCGGCGAGGCCGGCATCGTCCTCAGGGCCCTGCATGTCGTTCCATCCCGTTGTTTTTTGCCGACGATAGCAACGGGCTGAGGGGGAGAGAAGGCCGGTGGTCCCGCGCGGGTGTCATTGACATCGCACGGAATTGCATGCCGCCGATCGATCAAGTCACGCCGATGCGGAGATCGTGCCGCACAAAAAAGAAGAGCCGCTTGTTTGTGACAAGCGGCCCAAGTCTAGGGAGGAAACGCCCGAGCAAAGACAATCCAATGAGGATCGTCTGCCAAGGAAACGCTCGCGCAAAGCGCTTGCGTGCCTCTACAAATGAAGCAACTCCAGGCGAACTTCAATTCCGGATCAATACTGTCTCCAGCCGCCACCTACGGCTGCGTGAACCAATTGTTCACTTTGGCCGGCGGCAATTGTAGGCCTTGCGGAAGCCCGCTGCCTGCGCGTCGTCCTCCGAGCAGAACCAGCGGTCCGGCTTGGTCGTGGCGGGATAGCTCGGGCAGCCTCTCAAGTGATAGATGCCGATATTACCGGTGACGCGCGCACGCACCGCGAGCTTGCCCTTGATGCCGCAGCTTGGCGGCATGGCCAGATCTTCCGGAAACAGCGCCGCGCGAATCTCCTTGTCGCGGTCGGAGCGGCAGGCGGCGCCGAGCAGCGCGCCGTCCTTCTTGCCCATGCGGAATTCTTGCGGTGCAACAAAGCAGCCCTTCCAGAGGCCAGCCGAGGCCGTTTTCGCTTCGGCAGCCGCCGGCTTGACGTTGGCCTTGATCGGCTCGCGGGCGATGGCATAGCCGAGCTTGATCAGTTGCTCGTTCAGGGTGACCTTGTCGCCCTCGGCCGTGCAGATGGCGCGATGCCGCTTGCCAAAGCTCTTCTCCGGTCCGACATCGTCGCAGCGCACGGAGCGCTTGTTGATCAGCTTCGCCAACTGGTCGCGGGCCTCGATGCCGCAGGTCCAGGGATCGGCGTGATCGTCGATGCAGACCTGGTCCAGCTCGGGTGCATCGACGCCGTCCAGCCGGTAGGTGACGTCGCCGAGCTGGATGGAATTGGCATCCCGCACGGTTGCGGCAGCGGTCAGGGCGGAAGCCGGTCCCGAGAGCGCCGAAAATCCCGACAGAGCGAGAAATAAAACCAGCGCGAATGCGCGGACGGCGGCAAATGAATTCTCGAAGGGCATAATTTCTCGCTATCGATGGCTCTTGCGCCTCGTTCCTAGCATCCGGGCGTCGCAACACCAATGGTCTGCGCCCTGCGAAGTGCGACATTCCCCGCCGGTGGCTTTACTCAGCCGTGGCTCTGATCCTATCGTTTGCGAAAGCCTTGCGAGCCGTGATGGCCGAATCGCCCGGGAAGCGGCGAGGGCGGGAGGACGATGTTTCGATGAATGACCCCGTGGACGTCCTGATCATCGGCGCCGGCGCTTCAGGCGCTGCAGTGGCGTGGTCGCTGGCCGAGACCAAGATGCACATTCTCTGCATGGAGCAGGGCGGCTGGATGAACCCGGCGGAATATCCCAGCACGGGCCGCGACTGGGAAGCCAGGTTCTACGGCGAGTGGGCGACCAGCCCCAACATCCGCGGCCGGCCCGAGGACTATCCGATCAACGACGACAATTCGCCGATCAAGGTCGTCAACTACAATGCCGTCGGCGGCTCGACGGTGATGTACACTGCGCACTGGCCGCGGCTGCATCCGTCCGATTTCAAGGTGAAGACGCTCGACGGCGTCGCCGACGACTGGCCGATCGACTACGACGCGCTGACCCCGTTCTTCGAAGAGAACGACCGCATCATGGGGACGTCAGGCCTGTCGGGTGACCCGCTGTCGCCGCTGACGCATCCGCCGATGCCGCAGCAGCCGCTCGGATTGTCCGGTGCCATCCTCGGCAAGGCCATGAACGAGCTCGGCTGGCACTGGTGGCCGTCGGACACGACGGTCGCGACGACGGACTACGAGGGCCGGGCGCGCTGCATCAATCTCGGCCATTGCACGCCGGCCTGTGCGCAGGGCGCAAAGTCGTCCACCGACATCACCTATTGGCCGCAGGCGGTCCGCGCCGGCGTCGAGCTGCGCACGCATTGCCGGGTGCGCGAGGTCACCACCGACGAGAACGGCATGGCCACGGGCGTGGTCTATTACGACAAGGACGGCGTCGAGCAGTTTCAGCCGGCGCATGTCGTCATCATCGCCTGCAACGGTGTCGGCACGCCGCGCCTGTTGCTGAACTCGGCGTCCGCGCGCTTTCCGAATGGCCTCGCCAATTCGTCGGGCCTCGTCGGCAAGAACCTGATGTTCCATCCCTATGCGCAGATCTACGGCTATGTGAAGGAGCCGACCGACAGCAACCGCGCACCGCCGACCTGCCTGTGGAGCAAGGAATGGTACGACACGGACCTGTCGCGCGGCTTCGTGCGCGGCTATGGCGTTCAGTTCGTGCGCGGCGCCGGGCCGGTGTTCGAGGCGGTCGTCAGCGAGCAGAAGGGCATTTTGCCGTGGGGCGCGGATCATCACCGCGTCTTCCGCAAGCTCAATGGCCACCGGCTCGGCTTCTCCGCGATCTGCGAGGATTTGCCGGAGGAGCATAATTGCGTCACGCTCGATCCGGTGCTGAAGGACAGCCACGGCATTCCCGCGCCGAAGATCAACTACACGATCAGCGAGAACAGCCAGAAGATGATGGACCATGCGCTCGCGCGCGGCCGCGAGGTTCTGGAAATGGCGGGCGCGACCGACATCTGCATCAACTCGCCGATCCCGTGGGGCGGCTGGCACCTGCTCGGCACCGCGCGCATGGGCACCGACCCCAAGCGCTCCGTCGTCAACGAATGGGGCCGCACGCATGACGTGAAGAACCTCTTCATCGTCGATGGCAGCATCTTCGTCACCTCCGGGGGCGTGAACCCGACGTCCACCATCCAGGCCCTCGCGCTCTACATCGCCGACCAGATGAAGCAGCGCCTCGCCAATTTGTTCGACTGAGGCCGCCATGTCCGAGAGTCATCAACTCACCCAGCGTCAACGCGACGACCTCCGCACCGTCGCCGCGATGATCGTTCCCGCCAGCGATGAGTACAAGGTGCCGGGGGCCGACGATGCCGCGATCCAGGCCGATATCCTTGCCACGCTCGGCCGCGACACCAAATTGGTGACGGCGGCGCTGGATCATCTGGCGCGGTTGGCAGGTCAGCCGCTCGCCGAACTCGATGCCGCCAAGCGTGATGCGGTGGCGCTGGAGTTTCGCAAGAACGGCGGCGCGGCGGCCGCGACGCTCGTTCGCGTCGTCCTGCAGTGCTATTACCGCGACGACCGTGTGTTGCGCTCGCTCGGGCTCGAGCTGCGCGCGCCATTTCCGAAGGGCTATGTGCTCCCGGATGGCGACTGGTCGCTGCTCGACCCGGTCAAGGCGAAGGGCGGCACGCTGCGGCGGGCGCCCTAGCCATCTGGGTAGCCCAGCTCCGCGCCCCGGGCCGGGCCCACTTGCGCCGGCAGGAGCAGGCCACCATCTGTGTGAGCCTCAAGGACTGCTACCATGCTGGATTTCACCTCTGACATCGTCGATGACGCCTCGTCATCGCGAACGGCGACGGTTGCCCCAGACAATGACCGGGCTCTGCTGGACGCTTATTCCAATGCCGTGATCGACGTCACCGATCGTGTCGGCCCTGCGGTCGTGCGCGTCGAGACCGGACCGAAGGTTCCGAACGGCCGCGAACGCGGCGGGCTCGGCTCCGGCATCGTGATTTCGCCGGACGGGCTCGTGCTCACCAACAGCCACGTGGTCGGCGCCTCCAGGGAGATCCGGCTGCGCGACGTCGAAGGAAATGTCGGCGATGCCCGGGTGCTCGGCGTCGATCCCGATACGGATCTGGCGCTGCTGCGCGCGAACGGCGTGCGCGACTTGTCCTATGCAGCGCTCGGCAACTCCCAGAGCCTGAAACGCGGCCAGCTCGTGATTGCGATCGGCAATCCTCTCGGCTTTGAATCGACCGTGACCGCCGGCGTGGTCTCGGCGCTCGGACGTTCGATCCGCTCGGTGAGCGGGCGCACTATCGAGGACGTGATCCAGACCGATGCCGCGCTCAACCCCGGCAATTCCGGCGGCCCGCTGGTGTCGTCGAATGCCGAGGTGATCGGCATCAACACCGCCATCATCAGTGGTGCCCAGGGCATCTGTTTCGCGGTCGCCAGCAACACCGCGCAATTCGTGCTGTCGGAGATCATCCGCCACGGCTATGTCCGCCGTGCCTATATCGGCGTCGCTGGACAGACTGCGCCGATCCCGCGGCGGCATGCGGTGCTGGCCGGTGTCGACAACAAGATGGGTGCGCTGCTGGCGCAGATCGAACCGGATGGCCCGGCGGCGAAGGCGGGCGTGTTGCCCGGCGACGTCGTGATCAGGCTCGATGGCGTCGCAATCAACGGCGTCGACGATCTGATCCGCGTGCTCGACCGTGACCGGATCGGCCGACGGCTCGCCATGGACGTGCTGCGGCTCGGCCGTCTGCGGGCGATCGACATCGATCCGATCGAACGCAAGCCCACCCGCTAGCTGCGAGCCCACGGGCGGGGTATGACGGTGTCATGCCTCGCTTTCGGAAGCTCGCCGCATGATGCCGGCCCACGAGACCTACGACGTCATTGTCATCGGCGCGGGTGCCGGTGGCATGACGGCTGCGTCGGTGGCCGCCGCAGAAGGGCTGCGCGTGCTGGTGATCGAGAAGACCGCCTTCGTCGGCGGGACCACCGCCTGGTCAGGCGGCATGGTCTGGATCCCCGCCAATCCGAAGATGAAAGAGGCGGGGCTTTCGGACAGCGTCACGGATGCCGTCCAGTACCTGGCGAGGACCGTACCTGAGCCGTCCAATGCCGGCTTGCGCGCTGCCTTCCTTGCGCGCGGGCCGGAGGCCGTCGCCTATCTCGAAGCCAACACGGAGGTTCGCCTTCAGCCGGTCAACGCCTATCCGGACTATTATCCGGAGCGGCTCGGCGCGACATCAGGAGGCCGGGTGCTGGAGCCTGTCGCCTTCGACGGCACCCGGCTCGGCGCGCATTTCGTCCGGCTGCGCGCCCCGCTGCCGGAGTTCACGCTGTTCGGCGGTATGATGGTCAACCGTCTCGACATCCCGCATCTGCGCCGGGTTGGAAAGTCGCTGCGTTCGACCTTGCGCGCGGCGCGTCTGGTCTCCGAATACGCGTTGCAGCGATTGCGCAGTCCGCGTGGGACCACGTTGCATCTCGGCAATGCGCTTGTCGCGCGGCTCTATGCTTCGCTGCTGGCGCGGCAGGTCGAAATCCTGTTCAGCGCCGACGTCGAGGATCTGTCGATGCAGGGCGATCGCGTCGTTGGCGTGGTAATCCGCCATGGTTCCCGCGATCGCTTGATCGCCGCGCGCCGCGGTGTGGTGGTCGCGACCGGCGGCTTTTCGCACGATGCCGCTTTGCGCAAACGCTTTTTCCCCGCGGCAGCAGGTTTCGTCTCGGCGACCAGCCCGTCAGGCACAGGCGACGGACTTCGCCTTGCGGCAACAGCCGGTGCTGCGCTCAATACGGACGCGACGAGCCCGGCCTATTGGGTGCCGGCCTCGCTGTTCCGCCGCGCCGACGGCAGTCGGGGTGTCTTCCCCCACACGGTGACCGATCGCGCCAAGCCCGGCGTGATTGCCGTCAACGCCGCCGGCCGGCGCTTCGTCAACGAGGCGCTGTCCTACCACGAGTTCGTTCTTGCCATGCTGCGTGACGGTAGTGGCGAGCCGGACCGTCCGTTCTATCTGGTGTGCGACCGCCAATTTCTGTGGAGCTACGGCCTCGGCCGCATCAAGCCGTTCACGCGCGGGATTCGGCGCCACGTGGCGAGCGGCGAGTTGGTCGAGGCTGCGGATATCGCGCAGCTCGCGGCGCAGATCGGCATCAAACCGTCCGTGCTCTCGGCGACGATCGCAACCTACAACGCCGACGCGAAGGACGGCCGCGATCCCGAATTCGGCCGCGGCAGCACCATCTATCAGCGCCATCTCGGCGATATCAGCCACAAGCCCAACCCCTGCGTCGCGCCGATCGTGCGTGCGCCGTTCTTCGCGATGCGCATCTATCCCGCAGATCTTGGCACCGCCATCGGCATGAAGGTCGATGCCCAGGCCCGCGTGCTCCGTGAGGACGGTACGCCGATCGCCGGCTTCTACGCCTGCGGCAACGACATGGGCTCGATCATGAACGGCAATTATCCAGGGCCGGGGATCACGCTCGGCCCGGCGCTGACGTTCGGGTACATCGCCGGGCGGCATCTGGCGGAGGGGGTGGTGGTTGCGGCGAGTTCGGCCGCATCGTCGGTCTAGCCATCGCCACCGCTGTCATGCTCCGCGAAAGCGGGGCATCCAGTACGCCGCGGCCTATCCGCTCAACCACAAGCGCCTCGGAGTACTGGATCGCCCGGTCAAGCCGGGCGATGACACCGAATATGTAGCACACTCGTCCCACAATCACCGTCATTGCGAGCGCAGCGAAGCAATCCAGACTGTCTCTACGGAAAGACTCTGGATTGCTTCGTCGCTAGGGCTCCTCGCAATGACGCGCGGAGAGATCGTGCGCTAACCGCTACTCCGCCGCGGCCGCAAAGCGGCTGTTCTCCAGCTCCGCTTCCAGCCGCGACTTCTCGGCCGCCGCCAGCTTGATGTTGGCTTCCTTGACGTGTCCGAAGCCGCGGATGGTCTCCGGCACGCGCGCGAGCCGCGTCAGCAGCGGGATCTGCTCCGCCTTCGCCCCGGACATCCGCTGGTCGATCATGCCGAGATAGTCCTCGACCAGCCTCCGCTCGGTCTTGCGTTCTTCGGTGCGGCCGAACAAGTCAAGTGCACCGCCGCGCAGGAATTTCAGCTTTGCCAGCAAGCGGAAAGCGTGAATCATCCAGCCGCCGAATTCCTTCTTCTGCAGATGACCCGTCGTCTTGTCGCGCTGCGCGAAGATCGGCGGAGCGAGGTAGAACTTCAGCGAGAAATCGCCGTCGAACTTCTCCGATACTTTCTTGGCAAAGCTGCCGTCGGTATAGAGCCGCGCGACCTCGTACTCGTCCTTGTAGGACATCAGCTTGAACAGGTTTTTCGCGACAGCTTCGGTCAGCTCCGTGGACGCGGGCGAAGCGGCACTTTCCGCCTTGCGCACCTTGGCGACCGCCGCGAGATAGCGGTCTGCATAAGCCTTGTCCTGATAGCCGGTCAGGAACTCGGCGCGTGTCGCGATGATGTCATCGAGGGATTTCGTCGGGGCACTCGCCCGGCTCTTGAACTGCAGCACGCTGCGCACGCGCGACATGTCGTGAGCGGCGAGGCGTCCCCAGCTGAAGGCGAGCTTGTTCATCTCGATCGCGGCGCCGTTGATCTCGATGGCGCGGAGCAGGGCCTCCAGCGACAGAGGGATCGCGCCCTTCTGGAAGGCGAAGCCGAGCATGAAGGGATTGGTTGCGATGCTGTCGCCCATCAGCGCCGAGGCAATGCCAGTCGCGTCGATGATGTCGAGGTTCTTGTCGCCGACGGCATCGCGCAGCACGGTCTGCATCGTGCCCATCTCGAAATCGAGATCGGGGTTTTGCACGAAGCTCGCGGTCGGCTGCAGGTCGGCGTTGATGTAAGCCTTGGTGACCCCGCGTTCGGCGCGGCTGAGCGCGCTGGGACCTGCCGAGACGATCATGTCGCAGCCGAGGATGACGTCGGCGCCACCCGTGGTGATGCGGACGGCGGAGATGTCCTCAGGCTTCGGAGCGATGCGGACATGGCTCATCACCGCGCCATTCTTCTGCGACAGGCCGGTGAAGTCGAGCGCCGAGCAGCCGCGGCCGTCGACATGGGCGGCCATGCCGAGCAGGGCGCCGATGGTGATGACGCCGGTGCCGCCGATGCCGGTGACGAGAATGTTGTAGGGAACCTCCAGCTCGCGCGCGGGCGGCAGCGGCAGGTCGGCGAACAGCTGGCCCGAATCTACCGCCGAAGTCTTGATGCGCTTGAGCGTGCCGCCGTGCACGGTGACAAAGCTCGGGCAGAAACCCTCGACGCAGGAGAAGTCCTTGTTGCAGTTCGACTGGTCGATCTGGCGCTTGCGGCCGAACTCGGTCTCCAGCGGCTGCACCGAGACGCAGTTGGAGGCCTGCGAGCAGTCGCCGCAGCCTTCGCAGACGAGCTCGTTGATGAAGGCGCGCTTGGCCGGATCGGGATAGAGCCCGCGCTTGCGGCGGCGGCGCTTTTCCGCCGCGCAGGTCTGGTCGTAGATGACGACGGTGAGGCCCTTGATCTCGCGCAGCTCGCGCTGCATGGCGTCGAGCTCGCGGCGGTGATGGATGGTCGTGCCCTGCGGGAAGTAATTGCCATCAGGATATTTCGTGGGATCGTCGGAGACGATCGCGAGCCGCTTGACGCCCTCGGCCCAGACCTGATGCGCGATCTGCGCGACGTTGAAGCCGCCCTCGGCCGGCTGGCCGCCGGTCATCGCCACGGCGTCGTTGTAGAGGATCTTGTAGGTGATGTTGATGCCGGCGGCGGAGGCGGCGCGCAGCGCAAGCAACCCCGAATGCGTATAGGTGCCGTCACCGAGATTCTGGAAGATGTGCTGCTCGGTGGTGAACGGCGACTGGCCGATCCAGTTCACGCCCTCGGCGCCCATGTGCGAGATCAGATCGGTGCGGCGGGTCGGCATGCTCAGGGCCATGCCATGGCAGCCGATACCAGCCATGGCGCGGCTGCCTTCGGGCACTTTCGTCGAGGAATTGTGCGGGCAGCCCGAGCAGAAGAACGGCGTGCGCGCGAGCTTGATCGGCGCGCTGGTGGTGACGGGGTGGTCGAACGCTTCGAGCCGCGCCAGGCGCTGCTCCAGCACCGGGCTGTGATGGCCGAGCTTGCGAAGCCGCGCCACCAGCGCGGACGCTACGATGGTCGGCGTCAGCTCGCCTTCGCTCGGCAGCAGCGGCGCACCGCGTTCGTCGCGCTTGCCGGTGACGGTCGGGCGCCGGGACGCATCGATGTTGTAGAGGATGCGCATCAGCTGGTCTTCGATGAAGCCGCGCTTCTCCTCGACCACGAGTACGTCCTGCAGTCCTTCAGCGAAGCGCTTGGCACCGCTCTCTTCGAGCGGCCAGGTCATCGCGACCTTGTAGATGCGAAGGCCGAGATCCTGCGCGTCCTTGTCGGTAATGCCTAAGTCGGCCAGCGCCTGGCGCAGATCGAGATAGGCCTTGCCGGTGGCGACGATGCCGAGCCGCGCCGGCTTGGAATCGAGCACGATGCGGTCGAGCTGGTTGGCGCGGGCAAAGGCCTGCACCGCGGCCATCTTCGGGCCGAACAGGCGCCGCTCGGCGTCCAGCGGCGGATCGGGCCAGCGGATGTTGAGGCCGCCGGGCGGCATCTCGAAATCGTCGGGAAGCTTGATCTGGATGCGTTCGGGATCGCTGTAGATCGAGGCTGAGCTTTCCACGGTCTCGCTGATGGCCTTGAAGCCGACCCAGCAGCCGGAGAAGCGCGACAGCGCAAAACCGTAGAGACCGAGATCGAGATAGTCCTGCAGCGTTGCCGGATTGATCACCGGGATCAGCGCCGCCGCGAATACCTGCTCGCTCTGATGTGCCAGCGTCGAGGACTGGCAGCCATGGTCGTCGCCCGCGAGCGCGAGCACGCCGCCATTGAGCGATGTACCGGCCGCATTGGCATGCTTGAGCGCGTCGACCGAGCGGTCGACGCCGGGGCCCTTGCCGTACCAGATGCCGAACACGCCATCGACCTTGGCGCCGGGAAACAGGCCGACCTGCTGGCTGCCCCAGACCGCGGTCGCGGCGAGGTCCTCGTTGAGGCCGGGGACGAAGGCGATGTCGTGCTGCTGGAGGTGCGATTTCGCGCGCCACAACGCGTGGTCGTACATGCCGAGCGGGGAGCCGCGATAGCCCGAGATGAAGCCGCCGGTGTTGAGACCCTGGAGCCGGTCGCGTTCGCGCTGCAACATGGGCAACCGAACCAGCGCCTGCGTGCCGGACAGGAAGATCCGCTTCGATTCGAGCCGGTATTTGTCGTCCAGCTCGACCTGCATCAGCGTCATGTCGGAAGTCCTCGTTCTCGTTCGGCGTGGGGTTTGCGCTGCGGGAGAGATTGCGGCTGCGCGTCGCGAATTATGACAGTCAAGAGCATGGGCCGGCGAAGTCAATACGGCTGGCCGCATCCGTGACGCTACCGCTTGTCATGGCTGCTTGTGGAGGACGTTCGCATTCGGCAAGGCGACGCTGAGGGATTCGCACGCGCTGTATGAGCAAGAGTATCGGCAGCTGTATGGGCGGGGCGGTAGACGCAAGGCGTCGCCAAGCCTTCTCCTCGTCATTCCCGGGCGCGCGTAGCGCGAGCCCGGAATCCATCGGGCCACAAGCCATGAGGTGAAATGGATTCCGGGCTAGACGCTTGCGCGTCGCCCCGGAATGACGGCGAGTGACACGCCGCATCGCCGCTCATCCTTTAAGCAGATGCACGTCGCAAAGCCGTCGCACAGGGAATAAGCAGCGATCGGTTGTGGGCGTAAGTTTCTGAGGACGCAACGAATTCCATCGCGGCCCACGCTCCAAAGCTATTGTACACAATGGCACGGCGTTTGCAGGACTCCTGGCAAAGAGAGTTCTCGCGGGGGCCTTGAGTCATGTTGAACTCAACCAAGCCGACACTGGGCGTCATCAGCGCCGAGCCCGAGCCGATCAAGCTCGACTGGGCAAGCACGGCGCTTCTCATCATCGACATGCAGCGCGATTTCATGGAGCCCGGCGGGTTCGGCGAGACCCTCGGCAATGACGTCAGCCAGCTTGCACGCGCCGTGAAGCCGATCGGTGCGCTGCTGAACGCGGCGCGCGGCAGCGGCATGCTGGTGGTCCACACCCGCGAGGGACATCTGCCCGATCTTTCCGATGCGCCGCCGGCCAAAGTCGAGCGCGGCGCGCCGAGTCTTCGCATCGGCGATCCCGGTCCGATGGGGCGCATTCTCATTCGCGGTGAGGCCGGCCACGACATCATTCCCGAGCTCTATCCGCTCGACAGCGAAGTCGTGATCGACAAGCCCGGCAAGGGTGCGTTCTACGCCACCGAGCTCACCGACGTGCTGGAGAAATACGGCATCGAGAATCTTCTGGTGTGCGGCGTCACGACGGAGGTCTGCGTCAACACCACAGTGCGCGAGGCCAATGACCGCGGCTATCGCTGCGTCGTCGTCTCCGACGGCTGCGCATCCTACTTTCCCGAGTTTCACGAGATGGGTCTGAAGATGATCAAGGCCCAGGGCGGCATCTTCGGCTGGGTCGCGGACTCAGCCGCGGTTTTGGAGGCAATGAAGACTTCGACCACATAGGGGAAATATCATGAGCACATTGACGGGGACGGCCGGCAAGTCTGAGAGCAATACGTCTGAGTTCAAGCCGGCACTATGGACACCAGGCGACTGGAACGCGTTTTTCGGCTTCGGCACCAACATCCTCGTCAACATGCTGGTGCTCACGGGGCTGTTGCGCTTCGTCCTGAAGATGCCGGATAGTCTGGTGTTCGGCCGCATCCTGCCCGCGCTCGGGCTGATGATGTGCCTGTCGACTTTCTATTACGCGTATCTCGCCTATCGCCTCGCGCAAAAGACCGGCCGCACCGACGTCTGTGCGTTGCCCTCCGGCGTCAGCGTGCCGCACATGTTCATCGTCACCTTCGTGATCATGCTGCCGATCACGATCAAGACCGGTGATCCCCTGAAGGGTTGGTCGGCCGGCCTCGTCTGGGTGTTCTTCCAGAGCTTCATTCTCATGATCGGCGGCTTCATCGCGCCGTTCATTCGCAAGATCACGCCGCGCGCGGCGCTGCTCGGCACGCTCGCCGGCGTCTCCGTCACCTTCATCTCGATGCGGCCCGCGTTAGAGATGTACATGACGCCGCAGATCGGCCTCGTCTGCTTCGCCATCATTCTGGTGAGCTGGTTCGGCGGCGTGAAATATTGGCGCGGCATTCCCGCCGGTCTCGTCGCGATCGCGGTAGGCATGGTCATCGCCTGGGGCTCGAACCTGTTCGGCCTCGGTCTCGGCGGCTTGAGCGTCAAGGGCGTCGGTGACGCCTTCGCGAACTTCGGCTTCTCGGTGCCGATCCCGGCCGTGGGTTACGTCTTCTCAGGTTTCGAATTCCTTGGCGTCATCCTGGTCACGGCCATTCCGTTCGGCATCTACGACCTCGTCGAGGCCATGGACAACGTCGAGAGCGCGGAAGCGGCCGGCGACGAATATCCGACCACGCGGGTGCTCACCGCCGACGGCGTCGTCAGCCTGATCGGCTGCCTGATGGGCAACCCCTTCATCAACGCCGTCTATATCGGCCATCCCGGCTGGAAGGCGATGGGCGGCCGCATCGGCTATTCGGCTGCGACCGGCATCATGGTGGTCGTGCTGGCGTGGTTCGGCATCATCTCGGTACTGCTGGCACTCGTGCCCGTCGTCGCGATCTCGCCGATCCTGCTCTATATCGGCATGCTGATCGGCGCGCAGGCGTTCCAGACGACGCCGGTGAAGCACGCACCCGCGATCGTGCTCGCGCTGACCCCGCATCTGGCCGCCTGGGCCAAGCTGCAGATCGACACGATGCTGGGCTCGACCATGATGGCGGCGACGACAGTCGGCGGTCTTGCCGCCGACAAGGCCGACGCAGTCAAGGCCGCGGCGATCGCAGCGCTGCCGCAGCAGGGCGTGTTTTACCACGGCCTCGAGATCATGGGTGGCGGCTCCATCCTCGGCGGCCTCATCCTCGGTGCGATCGGAGTCTTCATCATCGAACGCGATTTCGAGAAGGCCTCGGCCTTTGCCCTGGTCGGCGCCGTGCTCACCTATTTCGGCTTCATGCACGGTGAGGCCGTCGGAATCGGTGGTGGCTTCGGCGTCACGCCCGCGGTGGCGCTCGCTTACGCGGCGATGGCGGCCGGCCTGTTCGCGGCCAGCAAGCTCGGCGCCACCGAGCACTATGCCCCGCATCCGGAGCTGCACGCCGCACCGGCGGAGTAGTCCGGGCGAGAATTCAGTTGCGGCCGGGTGGCGGCAAGCCGCCCGGCCGCTTTCGTTTGTTCTCTGGGGAAGACAGGAGCGCGCGATCCTCAGACGTAGCCGAGCCAGCGCCAGTAGGTCGCGCCGAACACGAGGGTGAGCAGATAGGCGAGCACGGTGATTGCGACGCCGGTGCGTATGAAGTCGCGCGCTGCGAAGGCACCGGTCCCGTAGCCGACCATCCCTTGAGGCGAATTCACCGGGAGAATGAAGCCGAAGCTCACGACGAACTGTAGCACGAGGGTCATGCCAAGCACGTTTATTCCCGGCGTCTGCACTTTCTGCAGAACGGCGATCACGATTGGAATGAGGGACGATGCGAGCGCGGTTGCGCTGGCAAAGCCGAGATGAACGACGACAAGGAACGCTGCCATCACGGCAAGGATGGTGAGCGACGGAAGCTGGTTGAGACCGAACCACGCGACGATGAGGTTGGCCAGCCACTGTGCTGCCTGCGTTTGCAGCAAGGCCGTGCCGAGGCTGATGCCTATCCCGAACAATACGATCGTTCCCCATGGGATCAACGGGTTTGCCGTCTTCCAATCCATGACGCCGATGCCGGGAAGAAACAGCAGGGCCACCGCGATCGTCGTCGTCGTCGAACTGTCGAAGGAGTGCAATACACCTTCGGTCGCCCAGAAACACAGCAGGATGAGGGAGAGTGCCAGCAGGCGGGCTTCCTTGCCTGTCATTGGACCGAGTTCGGTCAGCGCTTTTTCCACGGTTACCTTGCCCCCAGGGATCTCCTTTGCTTCCGGTGGCATCATGGTCATCATGATGAAGTACAACCCCACCGACAACAGGAACGAGAACGGCGCCGCGGCGATGAGCCAGCTCAACCAGGTGATGTCGTGGCCCAGCATCTTCTGGAGAAAGCCGACGGCGACCATGTTCTGCGCTGCCGCGGTCTTGATTCCGACATTCCAGATGCTGACCGCCTGAACCGTCGTGATCATCAGAAGGCCGGCAAATCTGCTCTTCTTGTCGACGCCGAAAGCGACAATGATACCCATGATGATCGGGATCACAGCAGCAGCCCGCGCGGTTGCGCTGGGCACGAGCAAGGCCAGTACCGTCGACACCACAATGGCGCCCATGACGATTCGATTCGTTCGTGTTCCAACCCGCGACAGGATGATCAAGGCGATGCGACGATCGAGCCTGGTGACCGTCATGGCAACGGCGAGGAACAAGGCCGCAGCGACCAGCGTCAGCGCCGTATTGCCAAAGCCGCTCATCGCGGTGGTAAGGCCCTGAACCGTACCGATCGAGACATTTGGGTTCGTGACGTTCGGCGAAATACCCAGGAGCATGGCCATCAATGCGGCGATGACGATGGCACTCACCGCATAGTCAAGCGCCTCCGTCACCCAGACGATAACCGCAAAGCCGAAGACCGCGAGCATTCGGTGGCCTGCGACTGACAGCCCTGCCGGCGTCGGCGAGAAAAGGATAGCAAGGAGGACGGCCGCCCCCAACACCAACCCCCAATTCGATCTGATCCAGGTCGGCTGTTTGCTGGCCTGCACCGAAGCGACTGGTGAAGGCTGGTCAGTGATGGTCATGGCTACTGCTCCCTTGTTTGAGAGAGTTGCCAGAGTTGGCCAATACGTCCTTGCGGTGGATCAATGGTGGAAGGTGCAGGAGATCGCCTGAGATGTTGCGGCGACGCAATACCGTGATTGTGCTCGGGCGGGACGGTAACATGAAAATCCGAATTTTCTGAAGGGGCGTGCTAACGAAGCCGAACATCGGAGAGCACTACGCCTTGCATCCGGGATGCCGGCGGCAGATGCCAGGCAACTAGCCGCCCTTGACGGCCCCCGCCGTCAGCCCGGCCACGATCTGCCGCTGCGCAAACACCGTCAGCAGCAGAACCGGAAGCGTGACGATCAGCGCGGCGGCCGCGAGCGGGCCCCAGCTCAACTGGTCGAACGAGATCATGTTGTAGACGGCAACCGGCAGGGTGCGCGTCTCGCGTCCGGCCAGCACGATGCCGAAGACGAAATTGTTCCACGAGAAGATCACGGCCAGGATGAAGGCGACCGCGATGCCTGGACGCGCGATCGGCAGGGCGACGTGCCGGAACACCTGCCAGCGCGTGGCGCCGTCGATCAGGGCGGCTTCCTCCAATTCCATCGGCGTGGTCTCGAAATAGCCGATCATGATCCAGATCACGATCGGCACCGTCACCACCAGATGGATGATGATCTGCGGCACCAGGGTGCCGAGCAATCCCAGCCACTGAAACAGCAGGAACAGCGGGATCAGGTAGGAGAGTCCCGGGGTGATCCGGGCGATCAGGATCACGATCGCGGATTTGTGCGCGGCCATCCGCGCGATGCCGTAGCCGGCGGGAACGCCGACGACCAGCGCGAGCATGGTGGCGCTGCCGGTCACGATCAGGCTGTTGACGAAATAGGTCAGGAAGCGGTTGGAGGAGAGCACGTCGGCATAGTTCTTCCAGGCAAAGTGCTCCGGGATGAACACCGGCGGGTAGGCGGCATTGTCGACCTCGAACTTGAGCGACAGCGACGCCATCCAGAGGAAGAACAGGATCGCCGGCGAAACGATGACGAACACCGCCAGCCACAGGCCGATTTTGCCTATGATCTGACGTGCGTTGATTCGACCTGGGTTCATGCGCTCTTCGCGATCTCGGTCCACAGCATGCGCTGGCGCATGTAGAGCATCACGGCAGCGAGTGCGACGATGAGGAGGAAGAACACGACCGCGATCGCCGAGCCGTAGCCGAGATCGTAATAGGTGAAGGCGACGCTGTAGAGATAGATGTTGATCGTCTCCGAAGCCGAGCCCGGCCCGCCCTGGGTGATCGCGAAGATGATGTCGAAGCTCTTCACCGCGTCGATCATGCGGATCATGCCGGCGATGAACAAGAACGGCATGATCAGCGGCAGGGTGATGAAGCGGAACATCTGCCAGAAACTGGCGCCGTCGATCTGTGCGCTCTCATAGGGCTCGGTCGGGATCGCGGCGAGGCCGCCGAGCACGATCAGCATGACGAGCGGCGTCCATTGCCAGGTCTCGACCAGCACCAGCGAAGGAATGACGGTTGCGGGGTGGAAGACCCAGAGCTGTGCGGGGATCCCGACCAGCGACAGCAGGTAATTGAGGACGCCGAGCTGCGGATGGAACATCATGGTCCAGACCAGCGCGATCGCGACGGGCGTCGCCATCATCGGCATGATGAAGATGCCGCGCAAGAAGCCGCGCCCGGCGAATCTCTGGTGAAACACCACGGCTGCCAGCGTGCCGAGGATCAGCGGCAGCACCACCGACAGCACAGTGTAGACCATGGTGTGACCGACGGCCTCGAGAAAGCGCGGATCGCTGGTCAGGCGCAGATAGTTGGAGAACCCGACGAAGGTAGTCGGCGAGCCGACCTTCCATTCGTTCAGGCTCATCCAGATGGTGAAGACCCACGGGAAGATGATGATGGCGAGCACGACGACCAGCGCCGGCACCACGAAGGGCCAGTAGGACGGCGGCCGCAACTCCTTCTCCGGCGCGGCATCAGACTGTGCCGCGGCCGGATTGGCTTGTGTGATCGCACTCACGCCTTTTCGCTGCGCTCCAGGATCGGCCGATACTGCTCGTGGGCCTTCTTCAGTTCGGTCGCGGGATCGGCGCCTGACAGTGTCGAGGTGAGCGCCGCGCCGACGAGATCGCGGAATTCGGCGACCGGGATCACGACGGGCAGGCCGAGCTTGCTGATCTTGCCGGAGTCGATCACCGATTGCAGCCATTCCTTGGGCATCTTCACGCCGCCCTGGACGTCCGCATCGTTCAGGATCGAGTTGCGGAACGGCACGCCGCCGCCGGCCTGCAACAGCCGCGCGCCCTGCTTCTTCGAGACCACCCACTGGCAGAGCAGATAGGCCGCTTCCTTGTTCTTGCTCGCCGCGGCAATCCCGATGCCGTCGCCGTAAGTGGCCGAATATTGCCCCTTTGGTCCGGCCGGCACGACGGTGTAGCCGACCTTGCCGACCACGCGCGAGGCGGCCGGATCTTCCAGCGGCGGTGCCCAGCCGACGCCGTCGATCCACATCGCCGATCGTCCTTGCGTGAAGGAAGCCATCGACTCCATCCAGTTGAAGCCGGCCACGCCGGGCGGAGCGACCTTCGTCAGCAGAGTCTGATAGAGCTTCGTCGCCGCGACGGCCTCCGGACCGTCGGTCAGGATGTTGCCCTTGGCATCGAGAAATTCGCCGCCATAATTGAGGAAGAAGTTGGTCCACAACGTCATGTTGGCGTTACGCAGGCCTCGCCCGACGAAGCCGAAGGTGCCTTCCTTCGAGTCGGTGAGCTTCTCGGCAGCCGCGACCATCTCGTCGAGCGTCTTGGGAACAGCGACGCCCTTCTTCTGGAACAGCTCCTTGTTGTAGTAGAGGATGAAATAATCGACCGACCACGGCAGCGACAGCATCTGGCCCTTGTCGTTCTTGGCGTATTGCAGGCCGGCGGCCGAGAAATCGCTTTCGACGAGATCGGGCGCGGTCAGCGTCGGATCCTTCATGTAGGGTGTCAGGTCGGCGAGCCAGCCACCCTTTTCAAACTGCCGCTTCTGCACGTGATAGCTGAGATGCACGACGTCGAAGCTCGGCCGGCCCGAGGTGAGTTCGATCACGACCTTCTGGCGCTGCTGCTGCTCGGGGATCTGCTCGGATTCGACCTGGATGCCGGTGAGCTCGGTGAACTCCTTGATGTTCTTCTGCAGGTTGTCACCGCGCGGACCCTTGGCGAGGATCACCTCCAGCTTGGTCCCGGCATATTTCTTCCAGTTGACCTCGGCGCGCGCCGGCAATCCGGTCAGGCTGAGCGCGCCGGCCGCGGCGGTGCCCGTCAACAGCGTGCGGCGCGAGATGTTGTGATTGGCCACGTCAATCCTCCCTCTGATTCATTTTCTTTGGGAGGGATACTAGCGACCGTGCCGCGCCTGCCTAGTCCCAATCTACCCATCAGGGCCGAACGGCCGGGGTTTCCATCGGCAGGCCGCGCGCCCGCGACATCAAATAGAGCTCGAGCGCGACCAACTCGGGGGAGCCGTAATCATAAGCCTGGGCGCGGACGCCAGCCATGCAGCTGCGCAACCGGCGCTCGAGCGATCCCAGCGTCTGCCACTCCAGGCGGTAGAGCGGATAACCGGTCGGCTGTCCTTGCGTGATCGGCGCGCCGGCGAGGCGCTTGTCGGAGTTTTCGTCGTGGCAATTGGCGCAGGCGAGGTTGAGCTGGCCCTCGCGCTGCATGAAGAGGTTGCGACCCTGTTCGACGAAAGGCTTCAACACCGGATCGTCGCCGGCCGTGATCGCGACGCCGCGCGACTGGTGAGCGACCAAGGCGGACAGTGCCAAGAGGTCGCGGCTCTCGTAAGGTAGCGGCGTTGTTTGCTGATGATTGGCGCGGCAGAGATTGATCCGCTGGTCGAGCGTAACGGGGCGGCTGAGCAGTTTGTCGAAGGCGGGATAGCGCGCCGCGACGCCCTTCATGCTGGTACGCGCGTCGCCATGGCAGTCGGCACAGGACTTGTCGGCGCTCCCGGTCTTGCGTCCCCACAGTGCTTCGCCGTCGAGCACGAACAGCATGCCCGGATTCGACGTGTCGTCATCCTGCATGGCGCGTGTGTCCGGCCCCATGTACGAATAGCCGGACCGTCGTGCATCGCGCGGGATTTCACCGGCGAACAGGGCAGGGGTCGCGGCCAGCAGTATCGCGGCCGCTATCGCGCGCCAAACTATCATTCGACCGTGATCGATGCCGATGCGGTGGACGAATAGCCGTTGTCGCCGATCCATTCGAACTCGAACTTGCCGCTCTCGTTTGCGACCGTGAAGAAGGACAGATATGGATTGGCGGCGATCGCCGGAAACAGATCGGCACGAAAGATCTCGGTGCCGTTGTAGCGGCAGGTAAAGCTGGTGATGATGTCGCGCGGCACCAGCGCTCCGTCCATCGTGTGGCGAAAGCCTGTTTCCATGATGTGTGAGGTCAGCGTGCGGATCTCGATGACGTCGCCGCGCCTGGCCTCGGCGGGAACGTTGATGAGGGCGGCCATCAGTTCACCTCCTCGGTGCAGGCGGCCAGTGTCACGACGACGTCGGCGGCGACCTGCCAGAACGTGTCGTCGGAGAGGCGGGCGATCGCCACCACCTTCTGGGTGTCGGCGAGCCGGATCCGGGTCGAGACCTGGGCGCGGCCGGAGGCGGGGTTGAGGTAGAAATTGCCGATGTTCGGCTGCGGGTTCTTCTCGTTGAAGACGTGGATGCTCTTGACGTAGTCGGTCGCCGTCATCGGGCTGGCGACGCTCACCGTCATCGGCACCGTGTTGCCGTTCTCGACCAGCGGCGGAATGTCGAGCTTCACCTTGCCGTTGCGGATCGATGCTTCACCGACGACGTTGCGGATCGCGGTGCTGAGCATGGCCGGTGTCGCCTCGAGCGGACGCATGGTGACGATCGGAATCGTTCCGGCGACGGTCACGCTCCCGGCAAGGCTCAAGAATTGTCGTCGCGTGGCTGGCATGAACAGTCCTAGTCCCGAAGCGTTGCAAGAAAGGCCACGATGTCCTCGATCTCCGCAGCCGACAATATCGGCTTGCCGTCGAAATTGCGCCCGACGCGGACGAGGCCAGCGTTGCGATAATAGGACGGCATGATGGTCTCCGCGTTGAAGCGCGAGGCGTCAACCAGCCGAAGCCGCAACTGGCTGGCCGTCCAGCGGTTCCCGGTACCGGCAAGATCGGGCGCGAGGTTGCCCTGGAACCGTGCTTCCGGAAACGGACCGGAATGGCAGAGGATGCAGGTCGTCGTGCGCGCCAGCACCAATGCGCGGCCGCGTGCTGTGTCACCGGGCGAGCCGGTGAGCGAGCCTGCGATGCCGTCGCCGGCGATCTTGTAAGGCAGAAGCTCGTCCGCGTTCGCAGCGCAGGCAAAACTGGCGACAATCAGCGCTGCGATATGGACGGATGCTCTAGCCAAAAGTGTCCGCCGTGATGGTTTGAAACCAGCGCTCGGCCTCGGCCGCCTCGCGAGCACGCAACTCGCGCGGCGCATCGACCGGGCTGGTCGCGCCGCCCTCGACCTCGGCAAAGATATCGCCCTTCGGCTGGTAGTTGCCGGCAAGCGAGAAGCCGTAACCGGGTGCGACGATGTTGTAGCAGACGCCGTTCAGGCGCGGCGTTTCCGGCGCACGGCCCGCGAGCAGGTTGACGATGGTGGCCGCGCAGGCCTTGCCTTGCGCGCTCGCGGCGGAGGCCGATTTGGGGATGCCGCCGCCAAGACAAGCGTCGCCGATGACGTGGATGTTGGGGACGAGCTTCGATTCGAAGGTCACAGGATCGATCGGGCACCAGCCGGTCGCATCCGCAGCGCCCGCGACCTCGGCGATGTGCCCGGCACGCTGCGGCGGGATGACATTGGCGACATCAGGGGTGTAGTTGCCGAACTCGGAGATGATGGTCCGGGTCGAAGGATCGACCGAGGTGACGCGACCGCCCTGCGACAGTCCCACCCGCTCGATCATGTCGCCGTAGAGCTCCCTCCAGGCCTGCTCGAACAGCCGCTGCTGCGAAAAACTGTCCTTGGCATCGAGGATCAGCACCTTCGAGCGTGGTTTCTTCGCTTTCAGGTAATGCGCGATCAGGCTGGCGCGCTCGTAGGGTGCCGGCGGACAGCGTGAGGGATTAGCGGGGATCGCGATGGCGACCGTGCCGCCATCGTCCATCGCCTCCAGTTGCCGGCGCAGCAGCAGTGTCTGCGGGCCGGCCTTCCAGGCGTGCGGCATCTTCTCCGATGCGGTCCCGTCGTAGCCGGGCAAGGCTTCGAAATTGAAGTCGATGCCCGGCGAGAGCACGAGACGGTCGTAGGGCAGTGCAACGCCATCAGCGGTCATGACGCTGCGCTGCTGCGGTTCGATCGTGGTCACGGCCTCGCCGACCACGATGATGCCCTCGGCGGCGAGCCTGTCATAGTCAAACTGTTGGGCGTGAATATCGCGCAGGCCGGCGACCACCTCATTGCTGAAAGGGCAGGAGGTGAAGACCGCGTTGGGTTCGATCAGGATGACCTGCAAGTTGGCCTGCGCACGCTTCAGCGCACGCGCACAGGCTGCGCCGCCAAAGCCGCCGCCGACCACGACGATGCGGCCCGCCGATTGTGCGCGCAGGATCGAAGGTGTGGCGAGCGATGTGGCTACAGCGGTGATGCCGAGGAGGGCATTCCGCCGTGTCACCGGCACATTCATGAATCTTGTCCGGAAAATGCCGCGGCGGCCGATGTAGCCGCCGCGGCGTCTGTTAAGCGAAGGTGATGTTCTGGTCGCGCAGCGGCACCGAGCGGATGCGCTTGCCTGTCGCCGCGAAATAGGCGTTGAGCACCGCCGGTGCCGCAACGCCGATGGTCGGCTCACCGACGCCGCCCCAGAATCCGCCGCTCGGCATCATCACCGATTCCACCTTCGGCATCTCGTTGATGCGCATCGAATTATAGGTGTCGAAGTTGGTTTGCTCGATCTTGCCGTCCTTGACGGTGCAGCCGCCGTAGAACAGCGCGGAGAGGCCATAGACGAAGGAGCCGGCGATCTGCCGCTCCACCTGCGCCGGGTTGACGACGTAGCCCGGATCGGTGGAGGCGACGATGCGATGCACCTTGATCTTGTTGCCGTCGGTCACCGAGATTTCGGCGGCCCCGGCCACATAACTGCCATAGCCCATGACCTGCGCGATGCCGCGATAGACGCCTTGCGGCGCCGGCGTGGTCCAGCCGATCTTCTCGGCGACGGCATTGAGCACCGCCAGATGCTTGGGATGGTTGCCCATCAGCTTGCGGCGGAATTCGAGCGGGTCCTGGCCTGCTGCCTGGGCCAGCTCGTCCATGAAGCATTCCATGTAGATCGCGTTGTGATTGACGTTCACGCCGCGCCAGAAGCCGGGCGGAACGTGCGGGTTGCGCATCGCATGCTCGACCAGGAGATTTGGCACCGAGTAACCGAACGCGGCTTCGCCGGACTGGGCGACGCCCTGGAATGCGGCCGGATCCATGCCGTTCTGCAGCGCTTCGGGGCGCAGCGAGAACAGGATCGATTGTCCGGACAGGCGGTAGTGCAGCGCGACCAGATTGTTGTTGGCGTCGAACGCGCCGGTCATCTTGCACTTGGTGATCGGGTGATAGCGGCCGTGCGCCATGTCCTCTTCGCGCGACCACACCAGCTTGATCGGCGTGCCCGGCATCTGCTTGGCGATCATGACCGCCTGGCGGACATAGTCGGTCTGGCCGCGCCGGCCGAAGCCGCCGCCGGGCATGACCTTGTACATGTCGCACTTCTCCGCCGGCAGGCCGGAGGCTTCCAGCACCGCCGCGAAAACGGCTTCGCCGTTCTGCGTGCCGCACCAGACCTCGCACTTGTCGGCCGTGTAGAGCGCGGTGGCGTTCATCGGCTCCATGGTGGCGTGATTCTGGTAGGGATAGCTGTAGACGGCCTCGACCTTCTTGGCGGCGCCGGCGATCGCCGCTTTTGCGTCACCGTTCTTGTTGCCGACATAGGCCGGCTGGTCGTTGTCGAGACCCTCGGCCAGCCACTTCGCGATCGACTCGCTGGAGACCTTGGCGTTGTCGCCTTCGTCCCAGACGATCGGCAGCGCGTCGAGCGCGGTCTTGGCGTGCCACCAGGTGTCAGCAACGACCGCGACCGCGGTATCGCCGACCTTGACGACCTTCTTGACGCCCTTCATGCCGGCGACCTTGGCTTCGTCATAGCTCTTCAGCTTGCCGCCGAACACCGGGCAGTCCTTGATTGCGGCGTTCAGCATGCCGGGCAGCTTGACGTCGATGCCGTAGATCATCTTGCCGGTGGTCTTGTCGGCGGTGTCGAGCCGCAGCAGGCCCTTGCCCGCGATGGTCCAGTCCTTCGGATCCTTCAGCTTGACCTCGGCCGGCGGTGTCAGCTTGGCGGCAGCCTCGGCGACCTTGCCGTAAGTCGTCGTCTTGCCCGACGCCTTGTGCGTGATGACGCCCTTGGTGACGGTGCATTCAGAGGCCGGCACCTTCCACTCGTTCGCGGCGGCCTCGATCAGCATCACGCGCGCGGTGGCGCCGCCCTTGCGGACATAGTCTTGCGACGAGCGGATGCCGCGGCTGCCGCCGGTCGAGAAGTCGCCCCAGACCCGCTTGCGGGCGACGCTCTGGCCGGGTGTCGGATATTCGGTCGTCACCTTCGACCAGTCGCATTCGAGCTCCTCGGCGACGAGCTGGGCGAGGCCGGTGAGCGAGCCCTGGCCCATCTCGGAGCGGGCAATGCGGATCACCACGGTGTCGTCGGGCCGGACCACGACCCAGGCGTTGACCTCGGGCGAGCCGTCGGCCGCGCGAACCACGGCGGGGCCGCCGAAGGGGATGTCGAGGCCGATCGCGAGGCCGGTGCCGATGGCGGCGGTGCCGATCACGAAGGCGCGGCGGTTCATTCTGGGAGAGACGTGCTCGTTCATGTGCGGCTCCTTACGCGCTGGCGATCGTGTGGATCGCTTCGCGCACCTGCTGGAAGGTGCCGCAGCGGCAAATATTGGTGATGGCCTCGTCGATGTCGGCGTCGGTGGGCTTCGGCTTCTCATTGAGGAGCGCCGCCACGGCCATGATCATGCCGCTCTGGCAATAGCCGCACTGCGGAACGTCCTTGGCGATCCAGGCTGCCTGCACCTTGTGCAGCGTGTCGCCGGACGCGAGCCCCTCAATGGTGGTGATCTTCTTGCCCTCGGCCTCGCCGACCGAAATGCCGCAGGAGCGGGTGGCGACGCCGTCCATGTGAACGGTGCAGGCGCCGCATTGTGCAATGCCGCAACCATATTTGGTGCCGGTCAGGCCGGCGTTCTCACGGATCGCCCAGAGCAGCGGCGTATCCGGCTCGACGTCGAGCGTGAAGGTTTTTCCGTTGATTGTTAGGTTTGCCATCGCAAGTCCCCTGATTGGCCCAATCCACCGAATGGACTCAGGGGCGCAATGTGTCCGGCAAATTGGAACTGTTCAAATCAATAGTCCGCGGGGTGGCTATCGAAGATTCTCGCGGCTGCGGGAAGATTATGGGGACTGCGGTGTTTGGCCTCGCCCGGGGCTCGATGGGTTGCGCGACCTCTCTCCGGGCGCCAATGCCCGGCTTGGGACGACGTCCGGCGTGTTCCGCTGCGTCGCGGCGACAGTTTGTCCGGATTGCCGGGGTGCAAGACCGAAACGCTTTGCTACACTACCCGGCGAGTCAGAAGGAGTTCCATGAACGTGGCGAGCCCTTGCAACGTGCTGATGCTCTATCCGCTGTTCACGGCGGAATCGTTCTGGAGCTTTGGCGAGTCCTGCAAATTGATGGGCGTGAAGCGCCCCACCGCGCCCCTCGGTCTGATCACGGTCGCCGCGATGTTGCCCGAGGACTGGACCGTCCGGCTGATCGACTGCAACACGACGTCCTTGGGTGACGACGACCTCGCCTGGGCCGACGTCGTCTTCACCGGCGGCATGCTGCCGCAGCAGGCTGACACGCTGCGCCTGATCGACCAGTGCCGCGCCGCGGGCAAGCCGGTGGTGGTCGGTGGCCCCGATCCCACCTCCAGCCCCCACGTCTACGAGAAGGCCGACTTCCGGGTGCTGGGCGAGGCCGAAAGCGTCATCGACGAATTCATCGCGGCCTGGGAGGGCGGCGCACGGTCCGGTGTCTTCACCGCGCCGAAATTCCAGGCCGACGTCACCACGACGCCGGTGCCGCGTTTCGACCTGCTCAGGTTCGAGGACTATCTCTATCTCGGTGTGCAGTATTCGCGTGGCTGCCCGTTCACCTGCGAGTTCTGCGACATCATCGAGCTCTACGGACGCGTGCCGCGGACCAAGACGGCCGAGCAGATGTTCGTCGAGCTCGAGAGGCTGTACCAGATGGGCTATCGCGGCCATCTCGACTTCGTCGACGACAATTTCATCGGCAACAAGAAGTCGCTGCGGCTGTTTCTGCCTCAGCTCGCCGAGTGGCAGCGCGCCCACGGTTATCCCTTCGAACTGTCCACCGAGGCCTCGGTCAATCTGGCCGACGATCCTGAATTGCTCGACCTGATGGGCGCGGCCAATTTCTTCGGCATCTTCGTCGGCATCGAGAGCCCGGATCCGGCAACGCTGGTCGCGATGCGGAAGAAGCAGAACACGCGGCGCAACATCGCCGAGAGCATCCACAAGATCTACGCCGCCGGCATGCTCGTCACCGCCGGCTTCATCGTCGGCTTCGACAACGAGAAGGTCTCGATGGCGGAGGCGATGATCGATTTCATTGAAGAGGCCGCGATCCCCGTCGCCATGGTCGGGCTGCTCTACGCGCTGCCGAACACGCAGCTGACGCGGCGCCTCGCCAAGGAAGGCCGGCTGCACGCGGACCACGATCTGGCATCGACCACGGGCGGCGATCAATGCACCGGCGGCATCAATTTCGATCCGGTCCGCCCGCTGCGCGACATCCTGACGGACTACAGGACGGTGCTGGAGCGGCTCTACAGCCCGGCGGCCTATGCGAGCCGCGTCGACAAGTTGATGACGCTGCTCGACCGTTCCAAACAGCGCCATGAACTCGCCGAGGGCGACATTCGCTCCAGGGTAGGCGCGATGGAGACCGTGCACCGCGTGGTCACGGCCATCCCGGACGGGCGGCCACTCTGGCAGACCTTCATGAACTGCGCCAAGCGCGACACCTCATCGGCGCGGATTGCGGTGCAGATGATCGCGGCCTATGCGCATCTCGGGCCGTTCTCGCGCAAGGTCATCGATGCCATCGACGCGCGCCTTGCTGCGCTCGACGACGAGACGCTGATCCCGGTGGCGGCGACGATCGACGCGACCGTGGCTCGGCACCTGGCCTGAGGGCCTTACTTCACCGCCAGCCGCAGGAAGCTCATCACGCTGCCGAGCGCGGCAAAGCCGGCGCCAAGCGCCAGCGCCACCGTTGCGCCCTCGTGCCCTGCGAGCGCGAAGCAGGCCGCGGCGAGCGCGGCACCCGTCGTCTGTCCCGTCAGGCGCGCGGTGGCGACGATGCCGGACGCGCTGCCGCTGCGGTGGGGCGGTGCGCTCGACATCACCGCCTTCATGTTCGGCGCCTGGAAGAAGCCGAAGCCCATGCCGCAGATCACCATCCGCCAGATGATGTCGGGGATGGCTGGATTGGTCGGAAGCATCGCGAGCAGCGCCATGCCGAGGCCGAGCAGCACGAGGCCGATGCCGCCGAGCAGGCCGACGGCATAGCGGTCCGAGAGGCGCCCGGCGATCGGCGCCATGATGCCGACCACCAGCGGCCACGGCGTCATGAAGAAGCCCGTCTCGACCTGCGAGCGCCCGAGCACGTCCTCGAAATAGAACGGCAGCGAGACGAAGGCGAGGCCTTGAACCGCGAACGAGCACACCGCGGTCGCCGCGGACAGTGCGAACATCGGCCGGCTGAACAAGTCGATCGGAAGCATCGGCGCCGGATGGTCGGCATGGCGGCGCGTCAGGACGAACCCGAGGACGAGAGCCGCGACCAGCTCGATGCCCACGATAACAGGCGACAGATTGTGCGCGGCGCTGCCGATGCCGGTGATGAACAGGCCGAGACAGGCCGACGCCAGCAGCGCGCCGAGAAAATCGAAGCCGTGATCGGCGCGCGGCGTCTTCGGCAGCATCGCAAAGCCGATGCCGGTGGCGACGAGGCCGAACGGGATGTTGACGGCGAACAGCCATGGCCATGGGCCGAGCGCGAGAATGGCCGAGGCGACCGACGGCCCGAAGGTGAACGCGGTCGCGACCACCAGCGCGTTGTGGCCGAAGCCGCGGCCGAGCATCCGTCCGGGATAGACGAAGCGCACCAGCGCCGTGTTGACGCTCATGATGCCGCTGGCCCCGAGGCCCTGCAGCGTGCGCGCGACCAGCAAGCTGTCGAGCGACCACGCCACCGCGCAGAACAGCGAGGCGATGGTGAACAGGATCAGGCCGCCGAGATAGATGCGCTGGTGCCCGACGATCTCGCCGAGTGCCCCAAGCGGCAGCAGGGTTGCCACCAGCGCGATCTGGTAGACGTTGACCACCCAGACCGACTGCTCCGGGCTGACATGCAGGTCGGCGGCAATGGCGGGCAGGGCGATGTTGGCGATCGCGGTGTCGAGCGAGGCCATCGCCAGCGCGGTGAAGATGGCGGCGATCGCCCAGCGCCGCTGCGCGGGCGGCAGGCCATCGGCAACGGTGTGGTCAGGCTCGCGCGCGGCGGCGGGTAACGTGATTGTCATTGCGTTCGCGCGTTGCTCCGGCGGCGTGGCGACAGCGGACTTTGGCATGTACTACGGCAAGGCCTGCTTCCACAGGCATATGCTTGCATGCTGTGTATGCGCGAAGGCCGGGCGATCCGGCCCCGCGCCGGCGTATGATCGGGCCAACTGCTGCAATCCCGGAGGTTTCGCCATGCAACTCGTCGTTCTGCCCGGTGACGGCATCGGACCGGAGATCACGACCGCGACATCGGGCGTGCTGCGCGCGGCCTCCGAGCGCTTCCAGCTCAACCTTCGGCTGGAGGAGCACGCGGTCGGCCATGCGAGCCTCAAGCAATTCGGCACGACCGTGCGCCCCGAACTGCTCGACATCGTCCGCGCCGCCGATGGCCTGATCCTCGGCCCGACCGCGACCTTCGACTTCAAGAACGAGGCGCATGGCGAGATCAACCCGTCCAGGCACTTCCGCAAGAGCCTCGACCTCTACGCCAATGTCAGGCCGGCGCGCACCTATGCAGGTCGGCCCGGCCGGCTCGGCGAATTCGACCTCGTCGTGGTGCGCGAGAACACGGAGGGGTTTTACGCCGACCGCAACATGGAGCAGGGCAATGGTGAGATGCTGGTCACGCCCGACGTCGTGATCTCGCTGCGCCGGATCACGCGTCTGTGCTGCGAGCGCATCGCGCATGCCGCCTGCCGTCTGGCGATGAAGCGGCGCAAGCATCTCACCATCGTGCACAAGGCCAATGTGCTCAAAATCGGCGACGGCATGTTCCTCGAAATCTGCCGCGCCGCGGCCATGGACTATCCTGGCCTCAGCGTCGACGACATCCTCGTCGACGCCATGATGGCGCATGTGGTGCGGAGCCCGGATCGGTTCGACGTCATCGTCGCCACCAACATGTTCGGCGACATCCTGTCCGATCTCACCGCGGAGCTGTCAGGCAGCCTCGGCCTCGGCGGCTCGCTCAATGTCGGCGACCGCTATGCGATGGCCCAGGCCGCGCACGGCTCGGCGCCTGACATTGCCGGCCAAGACGTTGCCAACCCGGTATCGTTGATCCTGTCGACCGCGCTGCTGCTGGCCTGGCACGGCGAGAAGACCGGCGCGGTGCGTTACGAGGAGGCTGCCCATGCGATCGAGGCGGCGGTGGCGAAGGCGCTTCGCGACGGCAGGGCGACGCGCGACGTCGGTGGCAAGCTCGGCACCATCGCGGCGGGGGCCGCGATCGCGGCGATCCTTCAGGCGGAGTGAGGAGGTTTCGCTATTTTTTTCGTGGGCTCAAGACAAGACGGCGAAAACAACCCCATGCACAGTAGAAGGCCCCTTGATCGATAAGGGATTTTCTTGCCGTGCCGCGAGGATACTGGCGGCCACCGCGACGTTGACCCGTCGGGCAAAACACTGGCAAGATGCAACACTGGCCCGTGAGAAACACGACGGCGGCTATGTCCCCCGGTTGGCCGATGCAGAACTCATCCCATCGACTTCACAGCTCGAGTTCACCGTCCAAGACGTTGCAGCAGAAGCACGTTCGATTGGGCGGGCAGGGAGGGTAGCTGCTTCTTCAGTTCGGCGAAGGCCCGGTCTGTGATGTCGAGCGTGTTGTCGATGTCATCAGGCGTCAGGGCGGCGTTGAAGAACATGTTGTGATAGGGGTGAAGGTAGGCCCCCGATCGAACCGCAGAGCCGGCCCAGAAGTAACCCTTCCGCATATCCGGATCGTCGTCGAACAGGATTTGCGGCATCTGCGACGGCCCGGTCTGGCGAACGGGAATATCGTGTGCGGCGGCTTGCGCCGCGATGCCGGCTCGCAGCCGCGCGGAATTGGCGACGATCCGCTCCAGATAATCGCTCGTCCGGATCTCGCGCAGGGTCGCGATCGCCGCCGCCATCGGCATGGCGGAGAACCAGAAGGACCCTGTCACGTAGATGCTGGACGCGGCGCTGCGCGCCTTCTCCGAGCCGACGAGCGCCGAGATCGGGTAGCCGTTGGCAAGTACCTTGCCCCATGCGCTGAGGTCGGGCTGCACGCCGTGCACGGACCAGCTGCAGTCGCGTGCGAGGCGAAAGCCGGTGCGCACCTCGTCGAGGATCAGCAACGCGTCTGCGTCATCGCAGAGCTTCCGCAGTCCAAGCGCGTATTCGGCCGAGGGCGCATATTGGTCGTTGAAAGTCTCATGACGGAATGGCGTCGCGAACACGCCGGCGACGTCGCCGTCAGCCTTGCGGAACGCGTCCGCGGCACTGTCGAGGTCGTTGTAGTTGAAGTAGATGATGTGGGCCCGGTCCTCCGCCGTGATGCCCTTGATGTTGGGCGTGTTCCAGGGGGCGGCGCCGTGATAGGTGCCCTTCGCGACCAGAATCTTACGGCGATCCCGATAGGCCCGTGCCGTGACCATCGCCATCGAGGTCGCATCGCTGCCGTTCTTGCAGAACATCGCCCAGGCCGCATGGCCGATCATCGACACGAGATCTTCCGCAAGCACGACCATGGCTTCGGACGGGCCGGTCATGGTGTCTCCCATCGCGGCCTGGGCGCGCGCGGCGTCCTCGACACCGCGGTGCCGGTAGCCGAGCAGGTTCGGACCGAACGCACACATGTAGTCGACGTAGCGGTTGTCGTCGCAATCCCAGAGATAGGCGCCTTCGGCGCGCGAGAAGAACTGCGGATAACCCTCCGATAGCAGGGCGACCGACTCGTGACCGTACATGCCCTTGGGGATCACCTGCCGTGCGCGTTCGCGCAGCTCCGAGTCTTTCGAATTTCTCTTCATGGATTGTCCTGTCGGATTTGGGGCCGCGCTTCGATGCGAAGGTCTTCGCGTTTTCTTCACGCGAACCGGTGTCCACTTCGCTCGAAAACGCTCTATCTAGCTCGCCAGCGCAATCTCGGGACGACGCTGTCGCCACGGCATCGCAGCCTCGAAGGCCGCGGCTGCCTGCAGGACACCGAGATCGTCGAAGCGACGGCTGACGATCTGCAGGCCGACGGGCAGGCCGGCGCGGGTCATGCCGCAGGGCACGCTCGCCGCCGGATGGCTCGACATGTTGAAGGGGTAGAGGAATTCGGACCATGCGAGCCAATTGGTCGATTCCTCGAGATATTCCGGCGTGATGGATCGATGGAGGCTGTAGGACAGCGCCCAGACTCCATCCACGAGCGCGATCGACACCGCGACCCATTTCTCCAGATCCGGCACCCTGGGCATCTCGAAGGTCGCACGCAGATAGGCGGTGCGCTGCTTTGCGAGTGCGGCGTTGCCGCTCAGATCCGTGTTTCTGACCTCGACACTGACGCCGGCGCCCATGAAGAGGCGTAGCGCAGCGGGATTGCGGTTCAGATGCGCCGCGCCGGCCTTCTGGCTGTTGGCGATGTAATGCTGCCAGGTCGGGGGAGGAGGGTGAACGGGTGCCTTAGCGCGCGCCGCGATCTCGGCGTGGTAGCGTTGCGCCAGGGCGACAAAGGCCGCACCCCGGTTCGGAAAGAAGTGATAGACCGAGGCGAGAGGCACATCTGCCCGCTCGGCGATCTGGGCGAGGCTGATATCCTCGTCGAGCCTTTCGGCGAGCAGGTCGGCGGTGGCGTCGAGCAGGAGATGAAGCCGTTCGCGACCGCGATTACGCATCGGCGAACGACGCTCAGTACCCAATTCTTTGCCGTTCCCCAAATTGGTCGCCATCCCGCACAGGGATTCAGACGAAGCGCGGCGCCAAACACTGAAATGCGCTGCGCTGATCGACAGCCGGGCGTGTACCGGTCTGCGTAGTTACCATCAACCGCTTGGCCGGATCAACCGGAGCTGCCGGCTTGACGACCGGCGACGTAGCTTGTCGCCAGCTCTAGAACTGATACCTCCGCAGGCCCCCATCCACCGGGATCACCGTCCCGGTGATGTACCTTGCCACCGGAGATGCCAGAAACACCGCGAGCGCCGCGAGGTCTTCCGGCTCGCCCCAATAGCCGACCGGGATTTCCTCCTCGGCAAAACGCTCGCGATAGTCCTCGGGGTAGTTGCGGCGGATCTGCTCGCTCATGATGCGGCCGGGCGGGATGCAGTTGATGGTGATGCCGTGCTCGCCGATTTCGCGCGACAGGCCTTTGGCCCAGGCGTGCACGGCGGCCTTGGCGGCGAAGGCGGCGTTGAGGCCTTCCGGCTCGGACTTGCCGGTGATGTTGACGATGCGGCCCCATTTGCGTGCGATCATCTGCGGCAGCAGCGCATGCGCGATGCGGCGGTAGCTGGTGAAATTCAGCGCGATCGCCTCGTCCCATTTGCTGTCGGGGGCGTCGACCGGCAGCGGGCGGCTGCCGCCGGCATTGTTGACGAGGATGTCGACATGGCCGAGCTGTTTCAGCGCGAAGGCCGCGATGTTCTCCGCGGCATCCCTGGCCATCACGTCCTGCGCGAGCGGCGTGATCAAGCCGCCGCCAACCTCCTTCACCAGCTCGGCAAGCAGGTCAGTCCGCCGCGCCACGCCGACGACGCGCACGCCTTCGGCCGCCAGGCCCTTGGCGATGGCGCGGCCGATGCCGATGCTCGCGCCTGTCACGACAGCGGTTTTCGATTTGAGCCCGAGGTCCATGGTCACACGCCTTCTTGTTTTGGTCTTTTGATTTTTGGTGTTCGTTTGCTGTTCGTTTCCTGCCTGCCCCGGGTGCGGCGATTTGCCCGACCGGGACGAGCAGTGGTAACCAAGAGCTGTTCCGAAGGAAACACGAAAAAGAAAAGGCGCAGAACGATGGTCTGGGATCCGCAGCAATATCTGAAGTTCTCCGGCCACCGGCTCCGGCCCGCTGTCGATCTCTTGATGCGGATTCCGGATTTCGGCCCGCGCACGATCGCCGACCTCGGCGCCGGCGCCGGCAACGTCACCAGGCTGATCAAGGAACGCTGGCCGGATGCGAACGTCACCGGTGTCGAGGGCTCGGCCGAGATGGTTGCCGCCGGCCGCAAGGCTGCGCCGGACGTGGAATGGTCACATGAAGACCTCGGCCATTGGCGTCCCGGCAAGCAATATGACGTCGTCTATTCCAATGCCGCACTGCACTGGCTGCCCAATCATGCGGCACTGTTTCCGTCGGTGATGGAGACGGTGACGCCCGGCGGCGTGCTCGCGGTGCAGATGCCGCGCAACTTCCTTGCGCCCTCGCATGTGCTGATCGGCGAGACCGCACTGAACGGTCCCTGGCGGTCCAAGGTCGAACATCTCGTCACCCCGCCGCCGGTCGAGGGGCCGGCCTTCTATCACGACCTTCTTGCGCCGCTCTCGCAGAACGTCGACATCTGGGAGACCGAATATCTCCAGGTGCTTGAAGGCGAGAACCCCGTGAAGGAATGGACCAAGGGGACCTGGCTGACGCGCTATCTCGACATCCTGCAGGGCGAGGAAAAGGCCGCCTTCGAGGCCGCCTATGGGATGCGCGTTGCAAAGGCCTATCCGAAGAATGAAGCGGGGCAGACGCTGTTCCCGTTCCGGCGCCTGTTCATGGTTGCCCAGCGCAAGGGCTGATGCGACTGCCGCAATGCGATATAAGCGCTCGCTGCCCGGAAGGGACGCAGACATCGGGTTGCGTATGCAACGGCCGTCAAGATAGCCTGCCTGCGGCAAATTGGGCTTAGGTCTAGTTGTTCGGGTGGTGGATTGCTGCCACTACTGACGGCGTAAAACAAAAAAGACCCGGTTTTCAGGGGGTATTGGGGAGGTCCTTCATGCGCAAGCTGCTTCTTGCGGTCGCCGCGGCCGCGTTCGCTCTCGTCCCTGCTATCGCCCAGGCTCAGAGCCCGATCGTCATCAAGTTCAGCCACGTCGTCGCCAACGACACGCCGAAGGGCAAGGGCGCGCTGAAATTCAAGGAACTCGCCGAGAAGTATACCGACGGCAAGGTCAAGATCGAAGTCTATCCGAACTCCTCGCTCTACAAGGACAAGGAGGAGATCGAGGCGCTCCAGCTCGGCTCGGTGCAGATGCTGGCGCCCTCGACCGCGAAGTTCGCGCCGCTCGGCATCAAGGAATTCGAGGCGCTCGACCTGCCCTGGCTGTTCAAGGACGACGCGACCTATTCCAGCGCGATGAAGGGCACGATCGGCAAGTGGCTGTTCCAGAAGCTGGAGGCCAAGGGCATCACCGGGCTCGGCTATTGGGACAACGGCTTCCACATGGTGTCGTCGAACCGTCCGCTGACGAAGCCGGAGGACTTCAAGGGCCTTAAATTCCGCATCTCCGGATCGAAGATCGCCGACCAATATTTCCGCCTGATGGGGTCGATCCCGCAGATCATGGCGTTCTCGGAAGTCTACCAGGCGCTGCAGACCGGCGTGGTCGACGGCTGCGAGAACACCGCGTCCAACTACCTGACGCAGAAGTTCTACGAGGTGCAGAAGGACATCACCGTGTCCTATCACGCGCATCTGCAATACGCGGTCATCGTCAACTCGAAATTCTGGTCCGGCCTGCCGCCCGACATCCGTGCCCAGGTCGAGAAGGCGATGAACGAGGCGACCGACTACACCAACCTGATCGCGCACCAGGAGAACGAGGACGCGCTGGCCGAGATCAAGAAGGCGGGCAAGACCAAGCTGCATTATCTGACTGACGCCGACCGCAAAGCGTGGCAGGAAGCGATGCGGCCGACGTATACATGGGCGAAGGGCCGGGTCGGGCAGGAAGTGCTCGATCTCGTCGCCAAGGAACTCGACGTCAAGATGAACTGACACGGTTTCCGGGAAGAACAATACGAACGGTCGGGAGTGTGCGCACTCCCGACCGTTTCGCATCGATGGGGGGACTTTGACTTGCTTGGCGTGCTGAACCGTGGGCTCGAACATCTCGAAGAGTGGTTGATCGCGACGCTGATCGCGGCTGCCACCGGCCTGATCTTCATCGCCGTGGTGCATCGTTACGGTGCCGGTGAATCGATCGTCCTCTCTAGATGGGCGGCCGCGCACGGGATGACCTGGCTCGCGACGCTGTCGATGGCCGTGTTCAAGTTCCTGTCCGAGCTCGACTTGTCCTGGGCGCAGGAACTCTGCATCTACATGTTCATCTGGATGGCGAAATTCGGTGCCGCCTATGGCGTGCGCACCGGCATCCATGTCGGCGTCGATCTGCTCGTCAACCGCCTGCCCGAACATTCGCGCAGGCACGTGATCCTGTTCTCGCTGCTCTGCGGCGCGCTGTTCACCGGCATGATCGCCGCCTTCGGTGCCTCCTTCGTGCGCGAGATGTTCCACACCGGCCAGCAGTCCAACGACCTGGAAGCGCCGATGTGGTTCGTCTATCTCGCGATCCCGCTCGGCTCCGGCCTGATGTGCTTCCGTTTTCTCCAGGTCTCGTGGTCCTATTACTGGACCGGTCATCTGCCGCATCATGACGAGGCGCATGTCGAAGGCGTCGAGGTCGACGGTTCGCCAGCGCTGCATCCGCAGCCGGCCGGTGCCGCGACCAGGGCCGCGGCGCGAAAGGTTTCGCCGCTCGGCGTCATCCTGATCATGGCGCCGATCCTGATCTTCGCCATGTGCCTCGCCGAGAAGTTCGGCGTGGTGGTGCTGCCGCACTGGATGCGCGCGGCGACCGTGTTCGCGCTGCTGATTGCGCTGATGCTGACCGGCATCCCGGTCTCGATCGCGCTCGGTCTCACTGTGATGACGTTCCTGTTTACGCTGACCACGGTGCCGATCGAAGCGGTCTCGATGAAGCTCTTCACGGGCATCGAGGGCTTCGAGATCATGGCGATCCCGTTCTTCATCCTCGCCGGCAATTTCCTCACCCATGGCGGCGTCGCGCGGCGCATGATCAATTTCGCGACCTCGCTGATCGGTCACTGGCATGGCGGCCTCGGCCTCGCCGGCATCGTCGCCTGCGCGATGTTCGCGCTGGTGTGCGGCTCGAGCGTCGCGACCGTCGCCGCGATCGGCGCCATCGTGCTGCCGGAAATGGTGCGGCACGGCTACCCCATGCATTTCGGCGCCGGCATCATCACGGTCGCCGGCTCGCTCGGCATCCTGATGCTGCCGTCGATTCCGAAGATCGTCTACGCGGTTTCCACCAACACCTCGATCGGCGCGCTGTTCGTCGCGGGCCTGCTGCCCGGTATCCTGCTGACGACGATGCTCTGCATCGTCACCTGGTGGCTCGCGCGCAACCGGGACTATCCGCGGCTGCCGAAGGCAAGCTGGGGCGAGACCGTTCGCACCTTCCGCGAGAGCATCTGGGGCCTGATGCTGGTCGTCATCATCATCGGTGGCATCTACAGCGGCCTGTTCACCGCCACCGAGGCGGCGGCGATGGCCGCGGTCTACTCCTTCGTCATCGCGGTGTTCGTCTACAAGGCCATCAAGATCGTGGACGTGCCGCGAGTGCTGCTGCGCGCCGCCAACACCAGCGCGATGCTGCTCTACATCGTCACCAACGCGGTGCTGTTCTCCTTCGTGCTCTCCAACGAGAACCTGCCGTCGACCCTGGCGGACTGGATCGCGGCGCAGAATCTCGGCTGGGTCGGCTTCCTGCTGGTGGTCAACGTTCTGCTGCTGCTCGCCGGCAATTTCATGGAGCCGAACTCGATCATCCTGATCATGGCGCCGATCCTGGCGCCGGCGGCCAAGAAGCTCGGCATCGACCTCGTGCATTTCGGCATCGTGATGGACGTCAACATGGAGGTCGGCCTCTGCCATCCGCCTGTCGGCCTCAACCTCTATGTCGCCTCCATGATAGCGCGAATGCGAATCACGGAGCTCGCAGTTGCCGTGATGCCGTGGCTTCTCACCATGCTCGGTTTCCTCGTCATCGTGACCTACTGGCCCGATCTGACGCTGTGGCTGCCGCGGGTGCTGGGCATGCACCAGTGAGGGCGGCCGGACGACACATGGCTAACGCGCGGTAAACCCGCGCGCTCAAATGCCAGTGTGGTGCGTTGCACGCATTTTTACGGATGTGCGGTAGGACCATGCCAGCGGATGGGGCTGGCATGTTGTTCAACAGAATGGAAACCGGACGGGCGTCGATATCCGACGCCGTCTATATGGAAGTCATCACGGGCCTTCACGGCACGACGATGCCCACCATTCTCGCGGCCGCGTGCCAGGCGATGGTCGGCGCCATAATGACCTACGAGACCGGCGATATCGCGACGGCGGCGCTGACGGTTGCTGGCGTCGTGGTGGCCATTGCCCGCCTGTTCGAGATTGTCGCATTCCGCCGCCGCCTCGCGCGTCCGCCGCAGCTCGGCCGGGCGGAGGCCGCGCGCTGGGAGCGCCGTTACATTGCGGGCACCATCGTGACGGCCCTGGTGCTTGGCGTCTTTGCCGCGCGCAGCATCGTGCTCGGCGATGCACTCTGTTCCGTGATGGCGATCGGTATCGGCTTTGGTTTCGGCGCCGGCGTGGTGGCACGGCTGGCGCTGCGCCCCGTCGCGGCGCTGCTCGATCTCGTCGCGATCGCCTCGCCAGCGGCGATCGTGACGTTCATGCAGCCCGACCTCCGCCATGTCGGGCTCGGGCTCCTCATCCTGATGTATATGGCCGCGAGCTTCGAGATGGTGCGGCTGAGCTTCAACGCCTCGATCAACCAGATCACGCTCAAGCGGCAATTCGAGCAGCTGTCGCGCATCGACCCGATGACCGGCGTGTCCAATCGTTCAGTGCTGGCCGCGGACCTGCCGCCGATGCTGGCGGCCGGGATGGTTGCCGTCCATACGCTCGATCTCGACCGCTTCAAGGAGGCCAATGACCGCTTCGGCCATCCCGTCGGCGACGCGCTGCTGAGGCAGGTCGCCGGGCGGCTCAAGGCGCTGGCCGCGCATGACGATCTCGTGGTCCGGATGGGCGGCGACGAGTTCATCCTGGTGCAGCGCGCGGCGGCCGATGCGGAAGCGATGGCACGGCGGATCGTGCAATCGATCGGCGCACCCTATGATGTCGACGGCCAGGTGATCGCGCTCGGCGTCAGCGTCGGCGTCGCCGTCGCGCCGCAGGACGGACGCACCGCTGAGGCATTGTTGTCGCGCTCCGACCGGGCGATGTACCGCGCCAAGCAGGACGGCGGCGGCTACGTGCTGGCGCGAGAGTTGCGAATGGCAGACACGACCGCATCGGACCAGCCGGTTGCCGAAGGGCTGGCCGCGTAAGGACCTGTTGGAACCGCAATCGAGATGCGGTTAGATGCCTCCCCAATCAAGACGAGCCGGGGAGGGCCTTATGAGCAGCTTCGAAGCAGCCGACACGCCGAAGGACGCAACGCCGTCCGTCATCGCGCAGCAAGGGGCGATGCTGAATGCGCTGCCGTTTTCCGACACGCGGGATTTCGATGATGCCGCGCGAGGCTTCCTCGGTACGATCGAGAATGCGGAGATCACCAACCCGCAGGGACGGACGGTCTGGAGCCTGAAGCCCTACGGCTTCCTGTCCACGGAAGAGGCGCCGCCGACGGTCAATCCGAGCCTGTGGCGGCAGTCGCGGCTCAACATGCAGCACGGACTGTTCGAGGTTGTGCCCGGCGTCTACCAGGTGCGCGGGCTCGACATCGCCAACATGACGCTGATCGAGGGCGACAGCGGCGTCATCGTCGTGGACACTCTGACCTCGATCGAGGGCGCGAGGGCCGCGCTCTATCTCTATTTCAAGCACCGGGGCCTGCGGCCGGTTGCGGCGGTGATCTTCACCCATACCCACACCGACCATTGGGGTGGCGCGCGCGGCGTGCTGGAGGAGGATGCGCTCGCCACCGGGCGCGTGCCGATCATCGCGCCGAACCTGTTCATGGAGCACGCGGTGTCCGAGAACATCATCGCGGGACCGGCGATGCTGCGCCGGGCGCAATATCAGTTCGGCCCGTTCCTGGCCAAGGGGGCGCGCGGGCAGGTCGATTGCGGCCTCGGCAAATCGATGGCGGCGGGATCGGTCGCGCTGCTGCGGCCGACCGACCTGATCATGGCGACCGGCGACCGGCGCGTGATCGACGGCGTCGCATTCGAATTCCAGATGGCGCCGAACAGCGAAGCACCGGCGGAGATGCATTTCTTCATCCCGCGCTACAAGCTGCTGAACCTCGCCGAGAACTGCACCCACAATTTCCACAATCTGCTGCCGTTCCGCGGCGCCGACGTGCGCGATGCGCTGGCCTGGTCGAAGTACCTCAACGAGGCCTTGCAGCTCTGGAACGGCAAGGCGGAGGCGATGTGCGGCCAGCATCACTGGCCGGTGTGGGGCCGCGAGCGCATCGGCAGCATGATCCGGCAGCAGCGCGACCTCTACAAGTTCGCGCATGACCAGACCATCCGCCTGATGAACCACGGCCTCACCGCCACCGAGATCGCCGAGACGATCCAGCTGCCGAAGAGCCTGGAGGGCGCCTGGCATGGCCGCGGCTATTACGGCCACATCCGCCATAACGTGAAGGCGATCTACCAGAAATATCTCGGATGGTACGACGCCAATCCGGTCAATCTCGATCCGCTGCCGCCGGTCGAGTCGGGCAGGAAATATGTCGAGTACATGGGCGGCGCCGACGCGATTCTGGCGCGGGCTCGCGTCGATTTCGACAAGGGTGAATTCCGTTTCGTAGCCCAGGCGCTCGGTCATCTCGTATTCGCCGAGCCGGACAATGCGGCAGCGCGCGCGTTGCTTGCGGACACGCTGGAGCAGCTCGGCTACGCCGCCGAGAGCGCGACCTGGCGCAATGCCTATCTGTTCGGTGCGCAGGAGCTGCGGCAGGGCATGCCGAAGACGCCGGCGCGTCCGCCGATGCAGCGCGAGACGCTGGCGGCACTGCGCACCTCGCAGCTTTGGGACGTGCTCGGTATTCGCCTCAACGGCCCGAAGGCCGAGGGCAAGCACATCGTGCTGAACTGGAGCTTTTCGGATACGGGCGAGACGTTCGTGCTCAATCTGGAGAATTGTGCGCTGACCTACACCGAAGGCGTGCAGGCGGAGGGCGCCGATGCCAGCTTCACGCTCGCGCGCGCGACACTGGATGAGGTGATCGCGAAGCTGACGAGTTTCCCGGAGGCGGTTGCTGCCGGCAAGGTCAAGTTGTCAGGCAACCCGATGAAGCTGGCGGAGCTGATGGGCTTGATGGACGAGTTTCCGCGGATGTTCGAGATCGTGGAGCCGAAGCGGGCGGTGGTGGTGTAGGACTCTTCCTTCTCCCCTTGTGGGAGAAGGTGGCGCGAAGCGCCGGATGAGGGGTCTCCCTCCGCGGACAAGCTTTTCAATGCGGAGGCAACCCCTCACCCAAGCGATTATGCCGCTTAGTTCTTGAGCCCTCTCCCACAAGGGGAGAGGGCGCTTCGACTGGCAGCCGCGATGTGGCGACAGCCTAACCTTTACTCCGCGCTGCTCACCAGCTTGATCCGCGGCGCTTGTGCCTCGATCAGGCTGCGATAGGCCGTAAGATAGTCCAGTGCCATGCGCCGCGCGGTGAAGCGTGTTTCGAACTGCTTGCGGACCGCGGCGCGGTCCAGCTGCGGCAGACGATTGACGCCGCCGGCCGCGCTGATGATGTCCTCCACGATGAAGCCGGTGAGGCCCTCGTCGATGATCTCCGGCACCGAGCCACGGTTGAAGGCGATGACCGGCGTGCCGCAGGCCATGGCTTCGATCATCACGAGACCAAACGGCTCCGGCCAGTCGATCGGCAGCAACAGGCCGAGCGCACCGCTCAGGAAGTCGGACTTTTCGTGGTCGCCGATCTCGCCGATGAACTCCACCAGCGGATTGTCCTGGATCATCGGCCGGATCAACTCGTCATAGTAATCCTGGTCGGCGCGATCGACCTTGGCTGCGATCTTCAACGGAATGCCGCAATGCATCGCGATCCTGATGGCGCGATCGACGCCTTTCTCGGGCGCGATGCGGCCGAGCACGGCGAGATATTCCTGTTTCGCCGGCTTCGGCGTCAACAGATTTTCCGGCAGACCGTGGTGGATCGTCCTCACCCAGTTCGCCTGCGGTACCGGACGCCGCTGCGCGTTCGAGATCGAGATGACAGGAACCTTGGAGAAGGTGTTGAACACCGGCTGATGCTCGGGAAGATCGAGCCGGCCGTGCAGCGTGGTCAGGAACGGGGTCGGCTGCCGGTGGAACAGCGACCACGGATAATAGTCGAGATGGAAGTGGAGGAAGTCGAACTCCTCGTCGTCGCATTTCTGCCGTACGCGCTCCAGCATCACCATGTGCAGCGCATTGGGATCGCGCACGGAACCGTCGAGGCGAAGCGCCCGCGGCCAGGTTGCGTCCAGCTTCGCCGATGTCTGTGAATCGCCGCTGGCGAACAGCGTCACGTCGTGTCCAAGAGCAACCAACTCTTCCGTCAACCAGTGCACCACCCGCTCGGTGCCGCCATACAGCTTGGGTGGAACAGCCTCCGTCAACGGAGCTACCTGCGCGATGCGCATCTCACCATCTCCTATGTGCGATCATGGAAGTTAAAGCCCCCGTCGCGTGTCGGCACCGGCATGCCAGTCGGGGAACGTTCTCGCAGTTGCGAAGTTCCTCTAAGCGAACGTTACTTCTTCGACACAGTGCGGAGTGGTCGCGATGATGCCATCAGCTCTTCTCACATCGTCCGCATCCGCATGTCGTGATGGTCTTGCCCGGGAACCGAGGCGAAGCAGTCGATGTTCAGTCGGCAGTTAAGAACAATTGGAATCATCGCGACGGGGTTGCAGTCACATGGATCATCTTTCTGGATACGCGCGCAGGCCATTTGCCTTTGTCTTGCGCTATCTGTGGCAACATCTGGCCACGCACCTGGTGATCCTGATCGCTGTCGTTGCAGCCGTTGCCTGCTCGGTGGGCACGCAATATGGCGTCAAATCCCTGGTCGATGCTCTGTCGGCGGGGCCATCGCATGGTGGCGGCGTATGGCTGGCATTCATCCTGCTCATGTCGCTGATCGCCGCGGACAACTTCCTTTGGCGGATCGCGAGCTGGACAGCGAGCCTTACCTTTGTTCGCGTCACGGGCGATTTGCGTCGTGACATCTTTCGTCATCTGACCGGGCATGCCCCGAGCTATTTCTCGGACCGGATGCCGGGCATGCTGACCAGCCGCATTACGGCCACATCCAACGCCGTGTTCACGGTCGAGAACATGTTCGTCTGGAATGTGCTGCCGCCGTGCATCGCCACAGTTGCAGCCATCGGCTTGATTGGAACCGTCAGTCCCTATATGGCGCTCGGCCTGATCGTGATCGCGGGCGGCATGGTGGCCGCCATGTTCCGTCTCGCCGCGGCCGGCAAGCCGCTGCATGACGACTTCGCCGACAAGGCCGCTGTCGTCGACGGCGAGATGATCGACGTCATCAGCAACATGCCGCTGGTTCGCGCCTTCTGCGGCATCGGCCACGAGCACGAGCGGTTTGACGCCACGGTGAACCGGGAACTCACGGCGCGCAGCCGCAGCCTGCGCTATCTGGAGAAGCTGCGCTTGCTGCATGCCGCCGTGACCGTGCTTCTGACGATCGCGCTGATGGCCTGGGCGGTGACGCTCTGGCAACAGGGTGAGGCCACCACCGGCGACGTCGTGCTGGTCTGTACGCTCGGCATCTCGATTCTGAGCGCGACGCGCGACCTTGCCGTGGCGCTGGTCGATGTCACCCAGCATGTCGCGCGCCTGACCGAGGCGATCGCGACGCTGCTGGTGCCGCATGAGCTGCGTGATCACCCCGAGGCAGAGCCGCTGGTCAAGAGCGGCGCCGCGATCGCCTTCAACAATGTCACCTTCGGCTATCCCGGCAGCGAGAAGATATTCGAGCGGTTCAGCCTGCGGCTGCAGCCCGGCCAGCGCGTCGGCCTGGTCGGCCAGTCCGGCGGTGGCAAGTCCACGCTGTTCACGCTGCTCCAGCGCTTCTACGACGTCGACGAGGGCAGCGTCACCGTCGACGGCCAGGACATCTCCATGGTCACCCAGCTCAGCCTGCGGGAAGCCATCTCCGTGGTGCCGCAGGACATCTCGCTGTTCCATCGCTCCATTCGCGAGAACATCCGCTATGGCAGGCCCAATGCGACGGACGACGAGGTGCTGCGCGCTGCGATTGCGGCGCGCTGCGATTTCATCGACAGCCTGCCGGAAGGCCTCGACACCATGGTCGGCGACCGCGGTGTCAAGATGTCAGGCGGCCAGCGCCAGCGCATCGCGATTGCGCGCGCCTTCCTCAAGGACGCGCCGATCCTGCTGCTGGACGAGGCGACCGCCGCGCTCGACAATGAATCCGAGGAGGTGATCCGCGAGGCATTGTCGCGCCTGATGCGCGGGCGTACCGTGATCGCGATTGCGCATCGGCTGGCAACGCTGCGGAATTTCGACCGCGTGGTCGTGCTGAAAGGTGGCAAGATCATCGAGGACGGCTCGCCCGAGCGCCTGATGCAGGGCCACGGTCCCTATCGTGAGCTGGTCACGCAGGAAATGAGCCGGCTCGCGCAGGCGGCCGCGTAGATCAACAGTCGCGTTCGAGTCGTTTGCGTCTTGAAACAAGCGCAGGGGAGCAGCCCATGGCGGCCGAAGCCGTAACCCAACTCGTCTCCGTGACCCGGACCCTGGAACAGGTCGCGGAGCAGCCTTTCTATATTCCGATGACGGGGCCATCGGCGCGTCCGCGGCGCTCGCTCAAGCATGACGATACGTTCATCGTGCTTGACAGCCACGGCGACATCGGCGCGTCCGCCGGCGGGCCGGACGGTCTGTTCAACCAGGATACGCGCTACCTGGCGCGGCTCGAGCTCGTGCTCGACGATCTCCAGCCGCTATTGCTCGGCTCGAACCTGCGCGACGACAATTCGGCGCTGACCGTCGATCTCACCAATCCCGACATTTACCGCAGTGGCAGCCTGGTGCTGCAGAAGGACCTGCTGCACATCGTGCGCACGATCTTCCTGTGGCGCGGCACGGCCTATCAGCGCATCGGCGTGCAGAACCATGGCGACCGGCGTGCCAGCTTCGAGCTGACGCTGCTGTTCGGCAACGACTTCGCCGATCTGTTCGAGGTCCGCGGCGAACGGCGCGCGCGCCGCGGGACCGGCACGAGCAAGCTGCTCGGCCCGACCGACGTGCTGTTCGAATACCGCGGCCTCGACGATGCCGAGCGCACCACCGGCCTGCATTTCGACCCGCGGCCGACACGGCTGTCCGTGAATGCAGCGACCTGGCAGCTCGAGCTCGATCCGCACGAGTCGAGATCGCTGTTCGTGGCGGCGTCCTGTAACCGGCCGGTCGCGGAAAAGCCGGCGCGCTTCTTCAGGGGCTTGCTGGCCCATCGCCGCGAGATGCGGCAATCGACGATGGGTGCGGCCAGCATCGAGACCTCCAATAACATCTTCAACGAGGTGCTGTGCCAGGCCATGGCCGACCTCAACATGCTGATGACGGAGACGCCGCAGGGCCGTTACCCCTATGCCGGTATTCCCTGGTACTCCACGACGTTCGGTCGCGACGGCCTCATCACCGCGCTCCAGATGCTGTGGGTCGACCCGCGCATTGCCAAGGGCGTGTTGCGGCGTCTGGCCCATTTCCAGGCCAAGGCTGTCGATCCGCGGGCCGATGCTGCGCCCGGAAAAATCCTGCACGAGATGCGCGGCGGTGAGATGGCCGCGCTGCGCGAGGTTCCGTTCGCGCAATATTACGGCAGCGTGGACTCCACCGCCCTGTTCGTGATGCTGGCGGGGCGCTATTTCGAGCGTACCGGCGACGAGAAGACGCTCATCGAGCTATGGCCGGCGATCGAGGCGGGGCTCGCCTGGATCGATGGTCCCGGCGACCCCGATCAGGACGGCTTTGTCGAATATCAGCGCGCGACCGAAAAGGGGCTGGCCAACCAGGGCTGGAAGGATTCCTACGACGCGATCTTCCATGCCGACGGCCAGCTTGCGGAGGGCAATCTCGCGCTGGCGGAGGTGCAAGGTTACGTCTTTGTCGCAAAGCAGCTCGCCGCGCGTTGCGCGTTGCGGCTTGGCAAGCCCGACCTTGCCAAAAAGCTCGAGGCCGAAGCCAAGTCGCTGGCGGAGCGGTTCGAGAAGGCATTCTGGTGCGAGGAGCTAGGCACCTATGCGCTCGCGCTAGATGGACAGAAGCGACCCTGCAAGGTGCGGACCTCGAATGCCGGGCAGGTGCTATTCAGCGGCATGATCCGCGAGGATCGCGCACGCCTGGTCGCCGCCGATCTGATGGGTCCGCATTTCTTCTCGGGCTGGGGCATCCGCACCGTCGCGCAAGGCGAGGTGCGCTACAATCCGATGTCCTATCATGACGGGTCAATCTGGCCGCATGACAACGCGCTGATTGCGCTCGGGCTCGCGCGCTACGGGCTCAAGCATTCGGTCGCGCATGTCTTCAAGGGCCTGTTCGACGCGGCCACTTACATGGACCTGCGGCGGCTGCCGGAATTGTTCTGCGGCTTTCGGCGCGAGAAGCGGCGTGGCCCGACGCTCTATCCGGTTGCCTGCGCGCCGCAGGCCTGGGCCAGCGCGACGCCGTTCACGCTGCTGGAGGCGGCGCTCGGCATCGAGTTCGACGTCGGCCGCGGCGAGATTCGGTTGCGCAATCCGCATCTGCCGAATTTCCTGAACGAAGTGATTCTGCGCGATCTGCGCCTCGGCGAGTCCAGCGTGGACCTGCGTGTCAGCCGCCACGGCGACGACATGGCGCTGGAGGTCTTGCGCACGCGCGGCCAGATCCAGGTGTCGATCGTGCTGGCCCGCTAGCGGCGCCGGCGAGGAGGGTTCATGCGTAGCGCCGGATGGTTGTCCCTGAGCGTCGCGATCGTCGCGGGATTGACGGTCGCGGTGTCGCGCGCCGCCGAGGAGCTGCCCGCGGCCTCGGGCGACGTGAATGCGCCGGCGACGGCAGCGCCGCCGGCCTCGACGGTTCCAGTCACGCCGAAGGACGCCGCGCCGCCGCCATCGGTAACGATCATCGGCGCCAGCGACGCGCATGGCGTGCTCGGCCGCGACGTGCTCAGCGCGGCGAACGAGGACATGGGCCGGATCGTCGACGTCATCGTCGACCGCAGCGGGCACGTGCGCGCGGCCGTGATCGATTTCGGCGGCTTCCTCGGCGTCGGCAGCCGCAAGATCGTCGTGGACTGGAACGCGATGCGGTTCGGCAAGATTGTCAACAAGAGGGACAGCATCACGCTGGAACTGACCAAGGCGCAGGTCGCGGCCGCGCCGGAGTACAAGGAAGACACGCCGATGGTCGTGCTTGGCGCATCCGGCAGCCTGCAACCGCTGCAAGCTGCTCAGTGAGGCGCGGGGAGGGATGGCCGCCGGTGATGTTGTCGAGAAAGCCGAACCATGCAGACCGCGAGAGTCGCGTTGAGCAGGACAATCTAGCGGCGCCATCGCCCTCGGGTATTCCGGCCCCCTCGCGCCAGAGCCTGCGCGGTCTCGACTGGTTCATCTTCTTCCTCGCCGACGTGCAGACCGGCTTCGGCCCCTTCATCGCGGTCTACCTCACGACGCAAAAATGGACCCAGGTCGAGATCGGCCTCGTGCTGTCGATCGGCGGCATCGTCGCCCTGATCGGGCAGATGCCGGGTGGTGCGATCATCGACGCGGCGAAATCCGAGCGGCTGGTCGCCGGACTTGCGATCACCGCCATCGGCTGCTGTGCGCTGGCCTATGCGGCGATGCCGATCTTCCCGGTGGTGATGGCCGCGGCTACGCTGCATGCGGCGGCGAGCTGCGTGCTCGGGCCGGCGATTGCGGCGATCAGCCTCGGTCTCGTCGGGCCGCTCGCGATCGGCGAGCGCCTCGGCCGCAACGCCCGGTTCGCTTCGCTCGGCAATGGCGTCGCGGCGGCGGTGATGGGCACGGCCGGTTACCTGCTGTCGAGCCGCTCGGTGTTCCTGGTCACTTTCCTGCTTGCGATCCCGACCCTGATCGCGCTGTCGCGTATTCGCGAGGAGGAGGTCGATATCGCCCGCTGCCACGGCGAGATGCCGCGCGAGGCCAGGAATCGCGGTGACACCAATATCTGGCATCTGATCCGGCAGAAGCCGCTGATCGTCTTTGCTCTGAGCGTCCTGCTGTTGCAGCTCGCGAACGCCGCGATGATGCCGCTGATGGCGAGCGCGGTGACGGCGCGGTCGAGCCAATGGGCGACGGTCCTCGTCGCTTTCTGCATCGTCGTGCCGCAGGCGATCGTGGCGTTGCTGTCGCCGACCGTCGGACGCAAGGCGCAAGCGTGGGGCAGGCGGCCATTGTTGTTGATCGGTTTCGCCGCGCTGACGATCCGTGGCCTGCTGTTCGCGACGGTGCGGGATCCCTATCTGCTGGTCGCGGTGCAGGTGTTCGACGGCATCACGGCGGCGGTGTTCGCGGTGATGATTCCGTTGATCGTGGCCGACGTCGCCTTCGGCAGCGGACACTTCAACCTTGCGCAGGGCATCGTCGGCACCGCGACCGGCATCGGTGCGTCGCTGAGCACGGCGCTCGGCGGCTATGTCAGCGACAAGTTCGGCAATGCCACGGCGTTCATCGGACTTTCCGGCGTCGCCGCGACGGGGCTTCTGCTGATCCTGCTGGTGATGCCGGAAACCCGGCGCATGGGCATGATCGCCGCAAAAGAAATGGCCGGCTGAACGAATTCAGCCGGCCATAAGTGGGGGAGGAAAGATCAGGCGTCGAGATTGTGCAGGCGGGCGCGGTTGCGCAGCACGATCTGGCGGGCGCCGGAGAAGCCGAGAATGCCCTGGGCGTGAAGCTGGGACAGCGCGCGCGACACGGTCTCGAGCGTGAGGCCGAGATAGTCGCCGATGTCGCGGCGGCACATCGGCAGCGCCATCATGCCGGCAACGGCGAGGCGGCGGTCCATTTCGAGCAGGAAGGTCGCGACACGCTCCATCGCGGTCTTGCGGCCCAGCAGCAGCATGTGGTCTTCGGCGTGGCGAAGCTCGCCGGCGGTCATGGCCCAGAGCTTGCGGGCGACCTGCACGTCGGTGCCGGCGGCCTTTTCGAGGCTGGCGCGCTTCACGAGGCGCACGGTGGTGTCGATGATGGCTTCAGCGGCAAGGCGGTGGGTGGGGCCGGACTCGAGGCCGAACACGTCGCCGGGAAGGTGGAAGGCGCCGATCTGGCGACGGCCGTCGGAGAGGAGCTTGTAGCTGCGCACCGCGCCGGAAACGACCTGGTAGACATATTCGGACGGCTCGTCCTCGCCGTAGATCTCTTCTTCCTTGCGGTAGGAGAACTCGGTGGCGACGAGGCCGATATGGCCTGCGATTGCGCCGAACTGGTCGGAGACGGGATGGGCCGGGGCAATCTTGCCGTTGATCTGGGTGTTGATTGCCTGGGTGTTGAGCGTCTGGGTCAGCATCTGCGCCATCTCCGTTGTGATGGCGAATTGGTACGCGGTATCGGGCGGCCGGAAAATTTCGCGAGATATCTTAAGGAGGTTTACCTACGTAGAATCCCGTAGGTCAGTTCCCGGCCCTGTCCTGGATGGCATGGCGGATGCGCTTGACCAGGTTTTCGTCGAGAAGCGGCTTCAAAATCACGTCTTTTACGCCCGCGGCCGCGGCCCGGGCGGAGATGTTCACGTCCGGATAGCCGGTGATCAGGATCACCGGCGTTTCGCCGTCGGACTGGCGCAGGCGGCCGGCGAGCTCGAGGCCGTTGATGTCAGGCATCTTGTAGTCGATGACGTAGCAATCCGCGCCGTGCGCGCCGCTCGCATTGAGCAGGGCCGTCGCATTCCTGAAGGTCCGCACGGCAAAGCCGTCGGTTTCCAGCAGGAAGCGCAGAGATCCCAGGACGGCATCATCGTCATCGACCACGTAGATTGTGGGCTTGGTGGATGTCGCCTTCGGGAGCTGCCCAGGACGTGAGCTGATCTCAATCATGCCTGATCAACTAGCACGGTCCGCGAGGACGAATCTTGACTTGCCTCAATCCTTCAGCATGCCGGCGCGCATCGCCAGCCGCACCAGCTCCGAGAGGCTGTTGGCCTGCATCTTGGTCATCACATTGGCCCGGTAGACCTCGATGGTGCGCGGGCTGATGTCGTATTCCCTGGCGATCAGCTTGTTGGAGAGGCCCGCGATCAGCCCCTCCATCACCTGGCGCTCCCTGGGGCTCAAGGAGGCGACCCGGGCTGCGATGTCCTGGGCAATGGATTCGCTCTTGGCCGCCGGCTCGGCCTGGCGAATCGCGGATTCGATCATGGTGACGAGGCGGTCGTCCTCGAAGGGTTTTTCCAGGAAGTCGAGGGCGCCCAGCTTCATCGCCTCGACCGCGAGCGGCACGTCGCCATGCCCGGTCATGATCAGGATCGGAAACGGGCTGTGCTGGGTCTTCATGCGCTTCAGCAGCTCGATGCCGTCGATGCCCGGCATGCGTACGTCGGAGACGACGCAGCCGAAGGCGAGGTCGGGCAGGGCGTCGAGGAAGCTCTGCGCATTGTCGAACAGCGTGACGCCGAAGCCGGAGGAATCCAGCAGGAAGTTCAGCGAGTCCCGCATCGCCTCGTCGTCGTCGATGACGTAGATATGTCCCTTGGTCGTCATGGATCAGGTCTCGTCGGCTGCCGGCAGGGTGAAGCGGAATGTCGCTCCCCCCGATGCGTTACTCTCGGCCCACATGCGGCCACCGTGAGCTTCGATGATCGAGCGGCTGATGGACAGTCCCACGCCCATGCCGGTGTCCTTGGTGGTGAAGAAAGTCTGAAACAGGTTTGGAATGACGTCATCCCCGAAGCCGTGGCCGGTGTCGGACACCTCCACCTCGATCATGTCGTCCCCGACGCGGGCGTTGGAGACGACGAGCTCGCGCCGCTGCGATTGCGCCATCGCTTCCAGTGCGTTGCGGAACAGGTTGACCAGCACCTGCTGGATCTGCACCCGGTCGGCCAGCACCAGATCGGCATCCGGATCGAGGCTGAAGCGGAGCTGCACGTTCTGCTCGCGCGCGCCGGCAAGGCCGAGGGCGCCGGCTTCCTCGATCAGCTTCGACAGGCTCTCGACCCGCTTCTCGGACTCCCCGCGCGCGACGAAATCGCGCAACCGGCGAATGATCTGGCCGGCGCGCACCGCCTGCTCGGCCGCACGATCCATCGCGCTCTCGATCTTGGCGGTGTTCGGATCATTGCTGCCCGACAATAGCCGCCGCGAGCCCTTCATGTAGTTGCTGATCGCGGCCAGCGGCTGGTTGAGCTCATGGGCGAGCGCGGAGGCCATCTCGCCCATGGCGCTCAGCCTGGAGACGTGGACCAGCTCGGACTGGAGCTCCTGGAGCCGCGCCTGGGTCTGCTGATGCTCGGTCAGATCGCGAACGAAGCCGGTGAAATAGGGCTCGCCGCCGGACTGCATCTCGCCGATCGACAGGTGCATCGGAAAGGTGGTCCCGTCGCGGCGCTTGCCGGTCACGATGCGGCCGATGCCGATGATGTGCGGATCGTGGGTGACGCGATAACGCGCGATGTAGCCGTCGTGACGGGAGCGGTCTGGCTCCGGCATCAGGATGCTGACGTTCTGGCCGATCGCCTCCTGCTCGGGCCAGCCGAACAGGTGCTCGGCCGCCGTGCTGAACAGCTGGATCACGCCATGGCCGTCGATGACGATCATGGCGTCCGGAATGGTGCGAAGGATCGAGCGCAGGTGTGATTCGCGCGTGCGCAGCGCCTCCTCGACCTGCTTCTCCTCGTCGATGTCGAGGAAAATGCCGCTGAGGTGGCAGGCGGCGCCGGCCTCGTCCCGAATGAGACCCGCCCGGGCGCGAATCCACTTTTCCCTGCCGTGGTCGCCTGCGACCCTGAAGGACACGTCAAAACTGCCGCCGTGCTCGCAGACGCGCTTGATCGCGCGCTCGACCCACTCGCGGTCGTTGGGCTCGAGGCGCGCCAGGAACAGCTCGTAGCTCTCCGGCTCGTCCGGCTCGACGCCAAACAGGGCCCTGGACGTGTCGGACCATTCCAATTCCATCGTCCTGAGATCGAGATCCCAGGTGCCGACGCCAAACCCCTCGATTCGAACGCGGAAATGCTCGCCCCGGCCGTCATCATTGGGATGCGTAACGCGGGTCGGCGACAAGCGGTGGCTCCATCTTCATGCGGTCAGCCCGGATGCCGTTACCGCCGACGCAATGTCGCCCAAGCCCGGGCCTGAGGCAAGTTCGGATGTCTTATTCCATCGGCTGAGGCCCCACGGCACGGTGCCCGGAAGGTTTGATCTATCTCATCCTGCGGAGCGTCGACAGAGCTACAGTTTCATGAAAGCTTGATGCCCGGAGAGTTTCGGAGAGTTTCGATGACATATGCGACCGTGATGGTCAGCCTGGCGCTCGATCAGCCCAACGATTCGCGTCTACAGGTCGCAGGCGAGCTTGCCGAGCGATTCGAGGCGGCCATCGTCGGGGTCGCCGCGGCGCAGTTCGCGCCGCCGCTCTATTTCACCGATGGCGCCGCGGCTCAGGGACTGATCGACCAGGAGGAAGCCTCCATCAAGAGGCGCCTGGCCGAACTGGAGGCGCAATTCCGTTCCGCGATCAAAAATCGCGGCGGCCATGTGGAATGGCGCAGTGCCATGGATTTCCCGGAGCGGTTTACGCTCACCCAGGCGCGTTGCGCCGACATCATCGTCAGCGGCGGGCAGAGCCCGGCCTTCTCCGACGCATTCGCGCTCGCGAGCCCCAAGGATCTGGTGATGCAGTCGGGCCGGCCGATCCTGGTCGTGCCCGACGGCGTCAACTGGCTCGATCTGCGCAGCGTCCTCGTGGCGTGGAAGGATACGCCGGAGTCGCGGCGGGCACTGGCCGACGCGCTGCCGATGCTGCGCAAGGCCAGGGATGTCGCCATCGTCGCGATTTCGGAAGGTGACGACGACCGTTCCGCCGCCGTCGCCGGTGTGACCGACGTGACGGCGTGGCTTGCCCGTCACGGCGTTACCGCGACCGCGCGGGTCTGCGAAGCGGCCCGGAACGAAACCGTCGCCGGGCAATTGGAGAAAGTCGCGGGCGATGTCGGCGCAAGCCTGATCGTTGCCGGTGCCTATGGTCATTCGCGCTTCCGCGAAATGATTCTCGGCGGTGTTACCCAATATCTGGTCACGCAATCCGCCCGCTGCGTGCTGCTGTCGCACTGACGGCCGGCTGGAAGCGAATCGAAGAGGACGCGCCGTGTACAAGTTTCTCGAGCAGACCGTCGACGGCTACATGACGCGCAACGTCAGGACGGTGCAGCGCGACCTCGACATGCTCGCGCTCAGCGAGATGTTCGAGGACGACGATTTCAACAGCTATCCGGTCGAGGACGACGGGCAGGTGGTCGGCATCGTCACCAAATTCGACATCCTGAAGTGCTTCGCCTTCACGCCGAGCCAGATGCTGCCGCGCTATCCCGACCTGATGAGCCGCAAGGTCGGCGATGTCATGACGCCGGAGTTCATCTATGTCAGCCCCGATACGAGGTTGACGCGGGTTCTCCAGATCATGGTCGAGCACCGCATCAGGAGCATCATCGTGCTCGACGGTGCGCAGAAGCTGGTCGGGATCATCGCCCGCGAGGATCTCATTTCGGCGCTCAAGGCGACCGCGCGCGACTGACGAATAGCCCCGGATCTCCCGCGATCAGGGCCTCCGTGTTTCCACGGAGGCGGGGCCTCGCCGCGCGCGCAATGCGCGGTGGAAGCGATTGATATCGTTTCCCGATCCTTATCCGCCTCACATTAACAGAAATCCATCTGTCTTGATTTCAATCAATTCCCCGCGAGGGTGAATGTGGTTTCTGGCCCCGTGTTCTTTCAGAGAGAATCCGCATGAGCCAGCCCTCCATCTCCAAATCCATGACCATCGGTGAAAGCGGCCTGGCTGTCGTGTTCGCAGTCACCGCCTTCCTTTGCGTGATCGCCTCGGCCAAGGCGCTCGATGCGCCCTTCGCTTTTCACGCCGCGCTCGGCGCGGCGGCGAGCGTCGCCGCTGTGTTCTTCATCATCAATCGCTACTTCGACCGCCCGGCGGCACTGCCGGCGGCGGAGATCAACGGTCGTCCCAACTACAACATGGGGCCGATCAAGTTCTGCTCCTTCATGGCGATGTTCTGGGGCATCGCGGGCTTTCTCGTCGGGCTGATCATCGCGTCGCAGCTGGCCTGGCCCGCGCTGAATTTCGACTTGCAGTGGATTCAGTTCGGACGGTTGCGACCGCTGCACACCTCCGCGGTGATCTTCGCCTTCGGCGGCAACGTGCTGATTGGGACATCCTTCTATGTCGTGCAGAAATCCTGCCGCGCGCGGCTCGCTGGCGACCTCGCGCCCTGGTTCGTCGTGCTCGGCTACAATTTCTTCATCCTGATCGCGGGCACCGGCTATCTGCTCGGCGTGACGCAGTCCAAGGAATATGCCGAGCCGGAATGGTATGCCGACCTCTGGCTGACCATCGTCTGGGTGACCTATCTGCTCGTGTTCCTTGCGACCATCATCAAGCGCAAGGAGCCGCATATCTTCGTCGCGAACTGGTTCTATCTCGCCTTCATCGTGACGATCGCGGTCCTGCATCTCGGCAACAATCCGGCCCTTCCCGTCTCGGTGTTCGGCTCGAAGTCCTACATCGCCTGGGGCGGTATCCAGGATGCGATGTTCCAGTGGTGGTACGGCCATAACGCGGTGGGCTTCTTCCTGACCGCCGGCTTCCTCGCCATCATGTACTACTTCATTCCGAAGCGCGCCGAGCGGCCGATCTATTCCTACCGGCTCTCGATCATCCACTTCTGGGCGCTGATCTTCCTCTATATCTGGGCCGGCCCGCACCATCTGCACTACACGGCGCTGCCGGACTGGACGCAGACGCTCGGCATGACCTTCTCGATCATGCTGTGGATGCCCTCCTGGGGCGGCATGATCAACGGCCTGATGACGCTGTCGGGGGCCTGGGACAAGCTGCGCACCGATCCCGTGCTGCGCATGCTCGTCGTCTCCGTGGCCTTCTACGGCATGTCGACCTTCGAAGGTCCGATGATGTCGATCAAGGTGGTCAACTCGCTCAGCCACTACACCGACTGGACCATCGGCCACGTGCATTCCGGCGCGCTCGGCTGGGTCGGCTTCGTCTCCTTCGGCGCGCTGTACTGCCTGGTGCCGTGGGCCTGGAACAAGAAAGGCCTCTACAGCCTGAAGCTCGTCAACTGGCACTTCTGGATCGCGACCCTCGGTATCGTCCTCTACATCTCGGCGATGTGGGTGTCCGGCATCCTCCAGGGCCTGATGTGGCGTGCGTACACCTCGCTCGGCTTCCTCGAATATTCCTTCATCGAAACCGTCGAGGCGATGCATCCCTTCTACGTCATTCGCGCCGCTGGCGGTGCGCTGTTCCTGATCGGCGCGCTGATCATGGCCTATAACCTCTGGATGACGGTTCGCATCGGCGAGCAGGAAGTCCAGATGCCCGTCGCTCTTCAGCCGGCGGAATGAGGAGCTTCCCATGTCGTTCTGGACACGTCACCAAATCTTCGAAAAGAACTCGATCATCCTGGTCGTCGGCATTTTGCTGGTGATCGCGATCGGCGGTCTCGTCGAGATCACCCCGCTGTTCTACCTCAAGAGCACGATCGAGGTGGTGGACGGGGTGCGGCCCTACACGCCGCTCGAACTCGCCGGCCGCAACATCTATGTCCGCGAGGGCTGCTATCTCTGCCATTCGCAGATGATCCGGCCCCTGCGCGACGAGGTCGAGCGCTACGGCCACTTCTCGCTCGCCGCCGAGAGCATGTTCGACCACCCGTTCCAGTGGGGCTCGAAGCGCACCGGTCCCGACCTTGCCCGCGTCGGCGCCAAATATTCCGACGACTGGCACGTCACCCATCTGACCAACCCGCGCGCGATCGTCCCGCAATCGGTGATGCCGGGCTATCCCTTCCTGGCTCAGACGGAAGTCGATCCGGATACGATCGCCGACCACATGCGGACGCTGCGGACCGTCGGCGTGCCCTACACCGACGACCAGATCGCCAACGCAAGCGCCGACATGAAGGCTCAGGCCGATCCGGACAATTCCGGTTCCGACGCCTTCACCAAGCGCTACGCCAAGGCCGTCGTGCGCAACTTCGACGGCAAGACCGGGACGCCGACCGAGATGGACGCACTGATCGCGTACCTGCAGATGCTCGGCACTCTGGTCGACTTCAAGATCTACAACGAGAAAGCCAATCTTCGCTGAGAAGGCACGAACGATGAAAGCCATCCTGACACTCGACAATCTCGCGTCCGGTCTCGTGACCACGGTCTGGACGCCGGTCTTCGTCGCGATCTTTCTCGCGATTATCGCCTACGCGTTTTGGCCCCGCAACAAGGCTGGATTCGACGAAGCGGCCAGCCTGCCGCTGCGGGAGGAGTGAGAGATCATGAGCGAACATCAAGGCGAATTCGATGCCGTCACCGGCAGGCACACGACCGGACATGAATGGGACGGCATCAAGGAGCTCAACACACCGCTGCCGCGCTGGTGGGTGATCACTTTCTATCTGACCATCGTCTGGGCGATCGGCTACTGGATCATCTATCCGGCCTGGCCGCTGATCTCGAGCAATACGACAGGTCTGCTCGGCTACTCGACGCGCGCCAGCCTTGCGGTGGAGCTCGCCAATCTTGAGACGATCCGCGGTGACAAGATGGCGGCATTGGCGGCGGCCTCGCTCGCCGACATCGAGAAGGACCCGGCCTTGCTGGCGCTCGCCCGCGCCAAGGGCAAGACCGTGTTCGGCGACAATTGCGCGCCGTGCCACGGCTCCGGCGCAGCCGGTGCCAAGGGCTATCCGAACCTGAACGACGACGATTGGCTGTGGGGCGGCACGCTCGACCAGATCATGCAGACCATCCAGTTCGGCGCGCGCTCGGGTCATGCCAAGACACATGAGGGCCAGATGCTCGCCTTCGGTAAGGACGGCGTGCTGAAGCCGGAAGAGATCGTCACGGTCGCCAACTATGTCCGCGCCTTGTCGGGCCTTCCGACCCGCAAGGGCTATGACGCGGCCAAGGGCGAGAAGATCTTCGCGGAGAATTGCGTCGCCTGCCACGGCGACGGCGGCAAGGGCAACCAGGAGATGGGCGCACCGAACCTGACCGACAAGATCTGGCTCTACGGCTCGGACGAAGCGACCCTGATCGAGACCATCAGCCAGGGCCGCGCCGGCGTCATGCCGGCCTGGGAAGGGCGGCTCGATCCCGCCACGATCAAGGCGATGGCGGTCTACGTCCACTCGCTGGGCGGTGGAAAGTAACCGACTGGCCACAAGCGGGGGCGAACAAAACCGCCCCCGTTTGAGCTGGATCAACTGACGCGGCGGTGTCGGGTCTAGGTTTAATCGCACCTTTTCGAGAAGTTCTAGGCGATGAACAAGACCGTGAACCCCAAAGACCTCACATCCGACGGCGACAACGGGCCACTCTACGTAGCCCACAAGAAGGTTTATCCCCAGAGCGTCTCGGGAACCTTCCGCCGGATCAAATGGGGCCTGATGGCGGTCTGCCTCGGCATCTACTACTTCCTGCCCTTCGTGCGCTGGAACCGCGGCCTCGGCGCCCCCAGCCAGGCGGTGCTGATCGATCTGCCCAACAGCCGCTTCTACTTCTTCTTCATCGAGCTGTGGCCGCAGGAGGTCTACTACTTCACCGGCCTCCTGATCGTGGCGGCGGTTGCGCTGTTCCTGATGAACTCGGTCGGCGGCCGCATCTGGTGCGGCTATCTCTGCCCGCAGACGGTGTGGACCGACGTGTTCTACGCCGTCGAGCGTCTGGTCGAAGGCGACCGGCGCGAGCGGATGAAGAAGGACAAGTCGTCCGACCCGATGAAGCTCGAGCGCATCTCCGAGATCGTGCTCAAGCATTCGATCTGGCTCATGATCGCCTGGTGGACCGGCGGCGCCTGGGTGCTCTATTTCTATGACGCGCCGACGCTGGTGAAGGAGCTCGTCACCTTCCAGGGGCCGATGATCGCCTATATCTGGATCGGCATCCTCACCGCGACGACCTATCTGCTCGCCGGCTACATGCGCGAGCAGGTCTGCACCTACATGTGTCCCTGGCCGCGGATCCAGGCCGCGCTCACCGACGAATGGGCGCTCAACGTCACCTACCGCTACGACCGCGGCGAGAAGCGCACCTCGGTCAAGAAGGCGGCCGAGCTGCGCGCGCTCGGCGAGCAGGTGGGCGATTGCGTCGACTGCTATCAATGCGTCGCGGTCTGCCCGACCGGCATCGACATCCGCAACGGGCCGCAGCTCGAATGCATCCAGTGCGGGCTCTGCATCGACGCCTGCGACAACGTGATGACGAAGATCGGCCGGCCGAAGCGGCTGATCGGCTACGACAACGACATCAACATCCACCGCCGCCAGGAAGGCAAGGCGCCGATCTACAAGATCGTGCGCGCGCGAACCGTGGCCTACAGCGCCATCATTGCAGCCGTCGGCGGTTTCATGATCTACACGCTGGCGACCCGCAGCCTGCTCGACGTCAACGTGCTGCACGACCGCAACCCGGTCGCGGTCAAGCTCAGCGACGGCTCGATCCGCAACGCCTATACGGTGCGGCTGCTCAACAAGAGCGGCTACGACCGCGTCATCGCGATCGACGCCAGCGGTCCCGCCAACTTGACCATCCACGTCGTCGGCGCCGATTCGGTAACGCCGGACCGGCCGATGATCGTCATCCCCCGCGATTCCACCAGCGAACTGCGCCTGCTCGTCACCGCGCCGGCGGAGAGCAATACGGAGAAGTCGATTCCGGTTCGCTTCCACGTCACCGATATCGGCCTTGGCGAAGCTGCCAGCGCCACCGACAATTTCGTCGCGCCGTAGGACCAGGAGACTGCCATGGCAACCAAGCCGCTGACCGGAACCAAGGTGTTCCTGATGCTGGTCGCCTTCTTCGGCGTCGTGATCGGCGTCAACGTGACCATGATGAAGCTCGCGATCGCAACGCTGCCCGGCACCGATGTCGATAGCCCCTATGCCGCAGGTCTCACCTATGACCGCGAGATCTCGGCGGCGCAGGACCAAGCTGCGCGCAAATGGCAGGTCAATGCCCATATCGAGCGCCGCGCCGACGGCGTCGCCGCGCTTCAAGTCGACGCGCGCGACGCCAGCGGCAGGCCGGTGACCGGCTTGAAATTCGCTGGCCGCCTGGAGCGGCCGACCGACAAGCGCGCCGATCTCCAGGTCGAGCTCACCGAAGCCGGCATCGGCATCTATCGCGGCGATGCCGCTGCCGTCGCGCCCGGCCAGTGGGATCTGGTGATCGAGGGCGAGGCGCGCGGGACGCGCGTGTTCATGTCGCGCAACCGCGTGATCCTGAACTGAAGGACATCGTCATGCACGTCACGCGGGATTTTTCGCATTACGTCCGCGTCGCGGGCGAGGGCGTCCAGCACATCGATCTCGCAGTCGAGGGCGTTCACTGCGCCGGCTGCATGGCCAAGATCGAGCGCGGACTGTCGGCGATGCCCGACGTCACGCTGGCGCGCGTGAACCTCACCGACCGCCGCGTCGCGCTGGAATGGAAAGCGGGCACGCTCGATCCTAGCAAGTTCATCGACCGCCTCGAGGAGCTCGGCTACAAGGCTTACCCTTACGAGACCGAAAGCGCGGAAGCGACCGAGGTCGCCGAATCGCGCTTCCTGCTGCGCTGCCTCGGCGTCGCCGCGTTCGCCACCATGAACGTGATGATGCTGTCGATCCCGGTATGGTCGGGCAACGTCTCGGACATGCTGCCGGAGCAGCGCGACTTCTTCCACTGGCTCTCGGCCCTGATCGCGTTGCCGGCGGCGGCCTATGCCGGCCAGCCGTTCTTCCGTTCGGCCTGGCGCGCGCTGTCGAACAAGACCACCAACATGGACGTGCCGATCTCGATCGGCGTGATCCTCGCGCTCGGCATGTCGGTGGTCGAGACCATCCACCACGCCGAGCACGCCTATTTCGACGCGGCGATCATGCTGCTGACGTTCCTGCTGGTCGGCCGTTTCCTCGACCAGAACATGCGGCGGCGGACGCGGGCGGTTGCCGGCAATCTCGCCGCGCTCAAGGCCGAGACCGCGGCCAAGTTCATCGGGCCTGACGAGATCTCCCAGGTGCCGGTGGCCGCGATCCATCCCGGCGACATCGTGCTGCTGCGGCCCGGCGAGCGCTGCGCGGTCGACGGCACGGTGATCGAGGGGCGTTCCGAGATCGACCAGAGCCTGATCACCGGCGAGACGCTCTACGTCACCGCGGAGCAGGGTACGCCGGTCTATGCCGGATCGATGAACATCTCCGGCACGCTGCGGGTGCGGGTCTCGGCGGCGTCGGAGGCGACGCTGCTCGCCGAGATCACGCGGCTGCTCGACAACGCGCTGCAGGCGCGCTCGCGCTACATGCGGCTCGCCGATCGCGCCTCGCGGCTCTACGCGCCGGTGGTGCATGCGACCGCGCTCATCACCATTCTCGGCTGGGTCATCGCCGGTGCGTCCTGGCACGATGCGATCGTGACCGGCGTTGCCGTGCTGATCATCACCTGTCCCTGCGCGCTCGGCCTTGCCATTCCGACCGTGCAGACGATCGCCTCGGGCGCGATGTTCAAGTCCGGCGTGCTGCTCAATTCGGGAGATGCCATCGAGCGCCTCGCCGAAGCCGATCACGTCATCTTCGACAAGACCGGAACGCTGACGCTGCCGAATCTCGAAGTCACGAACGCCGCCGACATTCCCGCCGGCATCTTCGATCTCGCCGGCCGGCTCGCGCTGTCGAGCCATCATCCGGTAGCCGCCGCGGTCGCGAAGGCCGCCGGCGCGAAATCGCCTGTTGTCGGTGCAGTCGAAGAGGCCGGGCAAGGCGTGCGCGCAACTCTGGACGGCGTCGAGATCCGTCTCGGTCGGCCGTCCTTCTGCGGCGCGGAGGCGTTGGTCAGCGGCGCCAATCTCGATCCAGAAGCCTCAATCGTCGCCTTCAGCAAGGGGCCCGAAAAATTCATCCTGTCGGTGCGTCAGGGCCTGCGGCCGGACGCGCAGGCCGTGATTGCGGCGCTGAAGGCGCGCAACGTCGGCATCGAGATTCTCTCCGGAGATCGCGAGCCGGCGGTGAAGGCGGCGGCGGATGCGCTCGGCATTCCCGAATGGCGCGCCGGCGTGACGCCCGCCGACAAGATCGCGCGGATCGAGGAATTGAAGCGGCGCGGCGCAAAGGTGCTGATGGTCGGAGACGGCATGAACGACGCACCTTCGCTGGCGGCGGCCCATGTCTCGATGTCGCCGATCTCGGCCGCGCATCTCAGCCAGGCCACCGCCGATCTGGTCTTCCTCGGCCGGCCGCTGGCCCCGGTCGTTGCGGCCATCGACGCTTCGCGCAAGGCGCTGCATCTGATGCGGCAGAACCTCTGGCTTGCGATCGGCTATAATGTCCTCGCCGTACCGGTCGCGATCAGCGGCGTGGTGACGCCCCTGATCGCCGCGGCCGCGATGAGCGGCTCCTCGATCCTGGTCATGCTGAATTCGCTGCGGGCCCGCAGCCGCGCCCGGGAGATCGTTTGATGGAAATCCTGGTCATCCTGGTCCCGCTCGCGCTGATGCTCGGTCTTGCCGGCCTTGCCGCCTTCCTGTGGTCGCTCCGCAGCGGCCAGTACGACGATCTCGACGGCGCCGCCTGGCGTGCCATCGCCGACGACGAGCCGCCGCAGGAAGCGCCGGTCAAGCGCTGAGGAGTTTGCCGTTCATCGAATTGCCACAGGCCTTGCGGATCGTGGGTGTCCGCAGTCGAAAGGCGTTGCAAGTGGTATCCGCGAGCGATCTGGAAGCTGCTCTCGACCATGTCCGCGCTGAGGCGTCCGGACCCGATGCCGGCGTGTTCGGTCCTGACACGGTGACCTGGCAACTCGACCGGGAGGCCGTGATCTTTCTCGGCGCCGGCCGCGCGCTGCTGCTGCAATTGGCGCATCCCTGGGTCGCCGCCGCCATCGCCGAGCACTCCAAGACCCTTGCTGACCCTGTCGGCCGTTTTCATCGTACCTTCGACATCGTCTTTGCGATGGTGTTTGGCTCGCTCGACCGGGCGCTTCTGTCGTCCCGCCAGCTGCACCGGCGCCACAGCATGATCGTCGGAGCGATGCCCGCGACGGTCGGTCCGTTCGCGGCGGGCTCGCGCTACTGCGCCAACGACATCCCGTCGCTGCGCTGGGTCCACGCGACGTTGGTCGAAACCGCGCTGATGGCGCACGATCTGGTGCTGCCGCCACTCCCGGTCGAGGCGCGCGAACGCTACTGGACCGAGAGCCGGGCGTTCGGCGCCTTGTTCGGATTGACGGCGGATGATCTGCCGGCGGACTGGGCCGGCTTTGCGGCCTACACGGCGGCGATGGTGCAGTCAGACATTTTGACCGTCAGCCCGGCGGCGCGCGAGATCGCCACGCAGATATTTGCCGGCGCCCGTCCGTGGCTGCGGCCACCGCGTTGGTATCGCGCGCTCACGGCGAGGATGTTGCCGGAGCGATTGCGCGCGGGTTTTGGATTTGAGCTCGACGAGCGGGACGCCAGATCCGCCGAAAACGCGCTGCAATGGATCAGGCGCGTCTATCCGAAATTGCCGGATCGGCTGCGCTATGTCGGGCCCTATCAGGAAGCGCAGGCACGGCTGCGGGGTGAGCCGCAGCCCGACTGGATGACCCGGTGTCTCAACCGTGCCTGGATCGGCCGGCCGCGGATGGATGTGCGCGGGAAGGGGTGAGGTTCTCTCTGCTTTTGCCCCGTCATCCTGAGGTGCGAGTGGCGCGATGCAAAAGCATCGCGCCGGGAGCCTCGAAGGATGCACGGTCCCGCCGCTGCAGCCGGACCGTCGCCCTTCGAGGCTCGCCGAAGAGGCGAGCACCTCAGAGTGACGGTGAGAGAGTGGTGTTCGCTCCTTCCACATCGTCATTGCGAGGAGCCCTTGCGACGAAGCAATCCAGACTGCCTCCGCCGAAAGACTCTGGATTGCTTCGCTGCGCTCGCAATGACGGAACGTGTAGAGGCGCCCCGCCTCACACCGACGCCAGCTTCCGGTACAGTGCGTTGTAGCTGCCGGCCGAGATGCTCCAGGAGAACGAGCGTCCCATCGCGCTGCGGCGCATGGTGTCGAGCTGGTCCTGCGCCATGAAGGCCTCGAAGGCGCGGCGGACGCCGCCGAGGAAGGAATCATGCGACGGCTTCGAGAACAGGAAGCCGGTCTCGCCGTCGGTGATGGTCTCGGCGAGGCCCCCGGTCTGGTGGCCGATCGGCAGCGAGCCGAACCGCTGGGCGTACATCTGGCTCAGCCCGCAGGGCTCGAAGCGCGACGGCATCAATGTGAAATCGCTCCCGGCGAAGATGCGCCGCGCCTGGGCGTCGTTGAAGCCGATCGTGACCCCGATCGCATCAGGGCGGCGGCGATGCGCATCGACCAGCGCCTGCTCGAGCGCGGGTTCGCCGGAGCCGGTGACCACGATCTGCCCGCCGGCGTCGACGATCTCGTCCGCCGCCGCCAGCACGAGGTCGATGCCCTTCTGGTGCACGAGGCGCGCGACGATGCCGAACATCGGGCCGCGCGACACCGCGAGCCCGAACTGCTTGCGCACGTAATCCGCATTGGCCTTCTTGCCGACCCAGTCGCCGGCGCCGAATTGCTGGGCCAGCTGGGCGCAGGAGCGCGGGTCCCAGCTCTCGTCGATGCCGTTGAGGATGCCGGTCAGCTCGGCCGCGTCGGAGCGCAGCTGCAACAGGCCTTCGAGGCCGCAGCCGAACTCGGTCGTTGTGATCTCCCGCGCGTAGGTGCCGCTGACGGTGGTGAGGTGCGAGGCGTAGACCAGTCCGGCCTTGAGGAACGACAGCTGGTCGTAGAACTCGACGCCGTCGATGTGGAAGGAGCTCTCTGGCACGCCAATTCGCCGCAGCGAGTCCCTCGGGAAGAGACCCTGATAGGCGAGGTTATGGATGGTCAGGATCGACGGGACCTTGGCGCCGCGCCAGGCAAGGTAGGCCGGCACGAGCGAAGCCTGCCAGTCGTTGGCATGGACGAGGTCCGCTGCCCAATTCTTGTCCAGCTTGCCCATGGCAAGCTCAGCGGCTGCCGAGGCAAAGCGCGCGAAGCGGATGTCGTTGTCCGGCCAGTCGCGCCCGGACTCGTCGCCATAGGGGTTGCCAGGCCGGTCGTAGAGCTGTGAGCACAACAGCACATAGACCGGCAGGCCGTCCTTGGTCGCTGCCCGGCCGAGCGAGCAGGCCGGCATCTCCGCAAACGCGGGGCAGCGGCCGACGATCTGGATATGCGTGAGTTGCTCGATGATGTCGCGATAGCCGGGCAGCATGATCCGGATATCGGCGAAGGGGCGAAGCGCTCTGGGGAGGGCGGCGGAAACGGCGCCGAGTCCGCCAACGCGGACGAAGTCGTCCATCTCGGTTGTAACGAACAAGACCCTCAAGAACTGCTGCCCTCTTCCGATCCCGCCTGCTGCTATGCAAGAACGGGTCCAGTTGCCCCTGGAATTCCCAGGTCACCCGCAAGACGCGTCCGTTCGGTAAAGACTTTCCTACTCAGCCGCCGCCCACTAGGCTCGCCGCACCAACAAAAGACAATATCGATAGTTCCTAAGGGACCGCCGGCGATGCAGCTATCAGATAAGCACGAAGAGATGACGACAAAGGCTTTCGCCGGTCTCAGGGTCCTGGATTTTTCGACCACCATCGCAGGTCCCCACTGCGCGCGGATGCTGGCGGACATGGGTGCCGAGGTCATCAAGATCGAGACCGACGGCGGCGAGACGATGCGGACCCGGCCACCGCTGCGCAACGGCTGCAGCACCGTGTTCGGCCAGCTCAATATCGGCAAGAAGAGCGCGGTGCTCGACCTCAAATCCGAAGACGGCAGGGAAGCGGTGCGGCGGCTGTCGCGACATCAGATATCCTGGTCGAGAACTTTCGCCCGGGCGTGATGCACCGGCTGCGGCTCGACTATGACAGCCTCCGCCCGGTCAACCCGAAGCTGATCTACTGCTCGATCTCCGGCTATGGCCAGAGCGGTCCCTCGGCCGAGCTGCCGGCCTACGCGCCGGTGATCCATGCCGCCTCCGGCTATGACATGGCGCATCTCGCCTACCAGCCTGGCCGCAATCGGCCGGACTATTGCGGCATCTACCATGCCGACGTCGTCACCGGCACTTACGGCTTCGGCGCGATCGCGTCTGCGCTCTATCAGCGCAGCTTGACCGGGCAGGGCCAGCACATCGACGTCTCCATGCTGGAGACGATGCTGACGCTGACCGTGCTTGAGGTGCAGAACTCGCAATTCGCGGTGAAGCCGCCGCCGCGCCCGATGTTCGGCCCGACCGAGACGGCGAGCGGCTATGTCATGATCACGGTCGCCAGCGAAAAGACGTTTCAGGGATTGATGGGCGTGATCGGCCGGCCCGAATGGATCTCCGATGCGCGTTTCTCCGCCTATGCCGCACGCCGCGACAACTGGGCCGAGTTGATGGACGGCGTCGAAGCCTGGTCGAGGCAGCACTCGACGGACGCATGTCTGGTCGCGTTGGGGGCGGCCGGCGTGCCGGCCTCGGCCTATCGCACCGTGTCCGAGGCGCTGGCCGATCCGCAGCTCGCGCACCGGCAGGCGCTCTCGTCGGTGCAGGACGGCGGCGGCTCCTTCCAGGTGCTCAATCTGCCGTTCCGGATGTCGGGCGCAGACACGACGCCAGCTACGACGATGGCCGTGCTCGGCGAGCACACCGACGAATTGCGCGAGGAGATCGGTCTCGCCGACGATGCGCCAGTTCCGTCAGGCAAAACGGCGGTGCAGGGCTAACAGATCCGAGTTTGTCTAGTCCTGACGCCCGTGGCATGGTGGCGGCGAAAACGACAAGCATGCCGGGAGGACGCCGATGAAGAGTTTCAAGGTCGCCGATTTCAAGGCGCCGCTGCAGGAGTTCGACGAGGCGACACCGCAGCCCTCGGGCACGCAGGTGCTGATCAAGGTCAAGGCCGCCGGCGTCTGCCATAGCGACCTCCACATCTGGGAGGGCGGCTACGATCTCGGTCACGGCCGCAAGCCGCTGTCATTGAAAGACCGCGGCATCAACCTGCCGCTGACGATGGGTCACGAGACGGTCGGTGAAGTCCTCGCCTTCGGCCCCGACGTGAAGCCGGCTGACCAGGGCGATTTGAAGCTGGGCGATGTCGGCCTGGTCTATCCCTGGATCGGCTGCGGCAAGTGCGCCGTTTGTCTGGCTGGCGACGAAAACATGTGCGCGACGCCGCGCTCGCTCGGTGTCTATTGCGACGGCGGCTATTCCGACCACATGCTGGTGCCGCATCCCCGCTATCTCCTCAACCTCAAGGGACTCGATCCCGCCACGACCGCGCCCTATGCCTGCTCGGGCGTCACCACCTACAGCGCGCTGAAGAAGGTCGAGCAGCATTTCGACACACCGATCGTGATGTTCGGCGCAGGCGGTCTCGGCCTGATGGCGCTGTCGCTGCTGAAAGCCATGGGCGGCAAGGGCGCGATCATGCTCGACATCGACGCCAGGAAGCGCGAAGCGGCGGAGAAGGCCGGCGCGCTCGCCACCATCGATCCCAAGGCGCCGGATGCGCTGGAGCAGCTCGCCAAAAAAGCGGGCGGACCGATCCGCGCCGTGATCGACCTCGTCGGCAACGCCGCGACGACGCAGCTCGGCTTCGACTGCCTCGCCAAGGGCGGCAAGCTCGTCATCGTCGGCCTGTTCGGTGGTGGCGCGACCTGGGCGCTGCCGCTGATTCCGATCAAGGCGGTGACGATCCAGGGCAGCTATGTCGGCAATCTGCGCGAGACGCAGGAACTGCTCGATCTCGTCCGAACCAAGAAGGTGACGCCGATCCCGGTGACGACGGCCCCGCTCAGCAAGGCCAACGATGCGCTGGTGCAGTTGCAGCAGGGCGCGGTGGTCGGACGCACGGTGCTGACGCCGTAGTTATGTTGTCGTTCCGGGGCGATGCGAAGCATCGAACCCGGAACCTCGAGATGCCGGGTTCGGTCCTGCGGACCGCCCCGGAATGACGCCTCACCTTCAGGAACCCCCATGTCCGCAAACAACGCCTTCCACATTGCCGTGCTCGGTGGCGACGGTATCGGTCCTGAAGTCATGGCGCCGGCGATCGAAGTGCTGCGCAAAATCGAGGCGAAGTCGGATCTGCGCTTCCGTTTCACCGAGGCGGCCGCTGGCGCCAGCAATTACCTCGCCACCGGCAAGTCGATGCCGGACAGCACCATCAAGCTGTGCGAGGAGGCGGATGCGATCCTGCTCGGAGCTTGCGGCCTGCCGTCGGTGCGCTACCCCGACAATACCGAGATCGCGCCGCAGATCGAGCTGCGCTTCATCTTCGATCTCTATGCCGGCGTGCGGCCGGCGCGGCTCATTCCAGGCGTGCCGAGCCCGATCGTCGGCGCCGACCAGCGCGGCATCGATCTGGTCGTGATCCGCGAATCCACCGAAGGCCTGTTCGCCTCGATGGGCAAGGGCGTCGTCACGCACGAGGACGCGCGCGAGACGTTGGTGATCACGCGCAGGACCTCCGAGCGCCTGTTCGAGTTCTCGTTTCGCCTCGCCGAGCGGCGCAAGGCGCGCGGCAAGCCGGGGATGCTGACCTGCGTCGACAAGGCGAACGTGTTCAAGGCCTTTGCGTTCTTCCGCGGCATCTTCGACGAGATCGAGAAGAAGCACCCCAACGTGAAGACCGACCGCCTCTATGTCGATGCCTGCTCGGCAATGCTGGTCAAGCGGCCCTGGGATTTCGACGTGATGGTGATGGAGAACATGTTCGGCGACATCGTCTCCGACATCACCGCGAGCCTGATCGGCGGCCTCGGCATGGCGCCGTCGGCCGACATCGGCGACAAATACGCCGTGTTCCAGCCGTGCCACGGCACCGCTCCAGATATCATGGGGCAGGGCAAGGCCAATCCGACCGGCATGATCCTGTCGGCTGCGATGATGCTGGACTGGCTCGCCGACAAGCACGGCGTCGAGGGCGCGGCCGAGGCCGGCGAGCAGATCGAGCGCGCGGTGGATCAGATCTATGCCGGCGGCATCAAGCCGATGGAGTTCGGCGGCAGTAACGGCACGGCGGATATCACCAAGGCGGTGCTGGCGGCGCTGTAAGGCCGCGCTTTCCTCGCGTCTTTCCGCAATGACGGCGCGGGGAATGGTGTAACCTCACTTTCCTCTCGTGCCCCGGATGCAGCGCAGCGTCACTTCGACGGTGCGCTGCAGAGCCGGGGCCGGGACAAGAGCTACTTCCCCGTAAACTTCGGCTTGCGCTTTTCCATGAAGGCCTGCCGGCCCTCGCGAAAATCCGCGCTGTCCATGCAGGCATGACCGATCGCCCTGATCGCTTCCATGTCGCGCGCGCTTTCGTCCTTCAGCACCTGCGCGATGGTGATCTTGGCGGCCTTGATCGCGAGCGGCGCGTTTTGCGAGATCGTCTCGGCAATCGCCATGGTCTCGCCCCACAGTTGATCGACCGGGAACAAGCGCTCGACCAGGCCGATGCGCAGCGCCTCGGCGGACTCGATTCGCATGCCCGTATACATCAGGAGCCGCGCCCAGGACGGACCGACCAACGACACCAGATGCTTCAGGCCGTCATAACCGTAGGCGATGCCGAGCCTGGCCGCGGGAATGCCGAACTGGCTGCCATGTGCGGCGAGGCGGATGTCGGCGAGCATCGCGACTTGCATGCCGCCGCCGAGACAGAAGCCTTCGATGCAGGCGATCGTCGGCTTGGGATAGTCGGCAAGTAGCGCGCGCTGGGCGGCGCTGCGTTTGGCGTATTCTTCGGAGGCCGCCGCATTGTGCCGCGTCTTCTCGAACTGGCTGATGTCGGCACCCGACACGAACGCCTTGCCGCCGGCGCCGCGCAGGATCACGACCCGCACCGCATCGTCGTCGCGCAAGGCGGTTAGGGCCTCGCCAAATCCCTCCCACATCTCCAGCGACATCGCATTGCGCTTGTCGGGATTGTTGAAGGTGATCACGCCGACGCCACCGGCGGCATGCTTGAGGATCTTGCCGTCGGCGTATTGTGTTTCGGTCGTGCTGAAAATGTCGGACATCGCGCGCTCGCTGGTCAAAGGTCGGGCGCAATGTGCTGTCAGGTCGCGCGCGGGGTCAACCGTGGCAAGGCGAGGAGCTTTGCAACCGCCTGTGCCGCGATTGCATAACGTGGAAAGCGCCTACTGCGTGACATGCATGTGCGCGGTCAGCGGATGGCTGCCGGCATTGCTGAAGAACGCCGCCTCTTCGGCGGTCGCTTCCAGCAATTGCTCGTCCTGGTTATAGACGTCGTTGCGGAACTGGACGGTCTGGTCCCTGGTCATCCAGGCCGTGAGGTAGATCCAGGCCACCGGCACCTTCCTGGCCATGGCGACCTCAAGATGCTGTCCGCTCGCGATCTCCGCGTCGATCGCGGCGCGGCTCCATTTCGGCTGGTCCTTGAGCAGCCAGGCGGCAAGATCGCGCACGTTGTCGACGCGCGAGCAGCCGTGGGAGTCGAAGCGGTAATCGTCGCTGAACAGATTGCGCTGGTTGGTGTCGTGCATGTAGACCGAATAGGCGTTCGGCATGTCGATCTTCACCGCGCCGAGCGCGTTGAAGGTGCCGTTTTGCTGGCGCACCGTGAAGTTCGGCGTGCGCGTGCCCGACCAGTCGACCGAATGCGGATCGATCGGATTGTCGTGGGCGTCGAGCACCTCCATGTGCATGCGTGACAGATAGGTCGGATCCTTGCGCATATGCGCGGAGATTTCGGTCTTGGCGATCGAGGACGGCACCGTCCAGGTCGGATTGAGCACCACGCTGCTGATCTGTGCGGTCAGCGTCGGCGAGGGCTTTTCGGTCTTGCCCACGATCACGCGATAGCGCCGCACCACCACATCGTTCTCGACCGCCTCGGCAAAGGCGGCGGGGATGTTGACCACGACATAACGCTGGCCGAAACCGAAATTCATGTTCTCGAGCCGCTGCAGCGAGGCCTCCAGCTGCCGGATGCGCTTCTGCACCGAGACGTTCATCGCCGCGATCGTGCGCGGCGTCATGGTGCCGGTCGGCGCCAGTCCATGACGGGCCTGGAAGCGTCTCACCGCATCCGCGAGATCCTGGTCGAAGGCGCCGCTGGTCTTGTCGGCGGAAAGATCGCCGGACATGATCAGCCGCTTGCGCAGCAGCTCGTCGGTGGCGCCCTGAGTGCCGGGCGCGAATTTGGCATCCGCGGGAATGGTCGGCCAGCCGCCGCGCACCGCAAGATCGGAATAGCTGAGTGCTGCGTCCTTGATCCTTTGCGCGCTGCCTTCGTCATAAGTCGGCTCGTGCGTCAGCGCGAGCGCCGCTGCCGAGCGGCTCTCCGGCGTCGACGCGGATGTCGTGGCGGTTTTCGGCGCAGCCGCGTGAGCCGGGTTCGCCGCCGCCGGCACCGTGCCGGCCGTCGCCGGCCTGGGACCGGCCTGTCCGATGGTCTCGGTCTGCGCGAACGCGGAGGCGCTGGCGAGCACGCCGACGGCAATGATCATCGCATGGCGTTTCGACATGTGTCGCAATCTTCCCCATGGAAACGAGGCCCTGACGGGCGCTCGCATTGGCAATTCCGGCGCGCCGCGCGGCGTGCGCCGATTCGCAAAATCGGCGGGAAATTACGGCACCAGTGTTGAGGTCCCATTAAGCACCGCATTCGAAAGCCCCGCAGGTTGGTGCGAGGACTCTCGGTTGGGTCGCGGCAGGGGCGGGATCGGTTCGCGAAATCCGCGACGAATGGCCGGCAGGCGGCCAGGAAAAAGGGCGGCCAAGAAAAAGGGCGGCGAAGCCGCCCTGAAAAGCCGATGCCGCGCGCCGATGGCGCGCAGGCCCAAATCTGATCCGGCAGGCCTCGTTCAATCCGGCCGCGCCCCCGTGACGCGGTGGATTGAACATCGGCCTTTGACGTCGGCCTTCAACACAGGTCTTGGAGGCCAGACCGTCGATCGATCAGGCTTCGTTCGCCGCGATCGATTCCATCAGCGAGACGAGCTGACGCTGCACCGTCTGATCCTTGATCTTGCTGTAGGCGCGCAGCAGGCGGAGGCTGAACGCAGAGTCGAGGAACAGCAGGCTCTCGACTTCGCGCGCCTTGTTGTCGCCGTCATAGAAGAAGGTCACGGGCACATCGAGGGCGGTGGCGATCTGCTGAAGCCGAGCCGCGCCGACGCGATTGACGCCCTTCTCGTATTTCTGGACCTGCTGGAAGCTGACGCCGAGCTTTTCGCCGAGCTCGGCCTGCGAGATCTTCATCTCGACGCGCCGCAGACGGATCCGCTTGCCAAGCTCAATGTCCGGCTTGCCGGCACTGCGCTGCTTCATTCTTTTCGCCGCTGTCTTCATACTTTTTCTCATCGTTCTTCGGTTGAAAACCCCCCGAAGAGCTGGGTCAGGGGTTCGCCCATATACGAGTCCTTGAATTCGTGCGGGTGCACGAATTCTTCCTTAAACCACGGGAAGCGCGCCGGATTGAAAGCATCGATCAGCCAGTCAATCATGTGCCGCACGCGGGGAATCCGGCCGCTACCAGGGTGGTAGGACAACCAGATATCCAGCGGTCGGTTCAGCTCGACCTCCAGTGGAATCAACTTCCCGCCAAGCGCAATGGCATAGCTCGGGAATACGCCGATGCCGGCTCCATTCGCGACAGCCCAGTAGTTGGCGCTTGAGACGTTGGTCTTCATGACCAGAAGGTCACGTTCCGGTACGCCCGGGAAGAAGCTCTCGAAGGTTTCCTTGGCGGCGATCTGGTCGGCGAATTGCAGCACCAGGCGGTGCTTGATCAACTCCGCCGCGGAGCGCGGCGCGCCATATTTCTCAACGTAACTCTTGGAGGCCCAGAACATCAGATGCATGCGGCCGAGCCGCACCAGCTTGACGTCGAGCGCCGAAGGCCGCGACAGGTGGATGGCGACGTCGGCCTCGTGGCGCGAGACGTCGGCCGAGCGCATCGCGCAATGCAGGTCGACCAGGATTTTCGGATAGGCCTGCTGGAATTCGACCAGCCGCGGGGCGAGCCAGAACGTCCCCAATCCCTCGGTCACGGCGACGCGGACCTCCCCGGACAAGGCATTGGCCGTCGAATCGCTGGCGCGCAGGACGTCGAACGCCGCGGCCTCCATGCGTTCCACGGCTGACACCACCAGGGCGCCCTCATCGGTCAGATGGGTGCCGTGAACGTCGCGGGTGAACAGGGTGGTGCCGGTCTGGCGCTCGAAATCGTCGATCCGGCGGCGGACGGCGTTGGTCGATAGAGACAGGCGCTCGGCCGCCGAGCGGAAACTGCCGCACCGAACGACTTCCAAGAAGATGCGAGCCGCATCCCAATCAGAGAGGCCGCTGATATTAATCTTTGGGCGTTCCTCCAGTGGAACGCCCCTTTCCGCCAAGGAGTGCATACAAGTCCCTTCGGGTCGCTAAACTGGCAGAATATGGGGCAAACCACAACCACGACGGGTTGGGGATCGGCGAGTTTTGAACGCCATCCTTATCACCTCGTTGACGGTATCTGGATGCCGCCAAGGGCTGGGAATCGGGCAACCTATCGCCCGGGTGAGGGGTGTCGCGTGAGTTCCGTTGCGAGCCTTGAAATGGCTACGGGATTGTCGGCGTCGTCTATGACGGGCGTCCTCGCCCGAGTGCTGCGGCTTTGCGCGATGGATCAATCGCATATCTCCAGGCGTTCCTCTCCTGACACTCATGATCGTGGCCAACCGCGCAGCGGGGCAATGTCAGCTGGAAGTGCGCAGAAACACTTCGAAATCATGTTCGGAGGCGCAGACGCCTCATGCTATCCTCGCCGCTCCATGGGGGCCGAGGGGATCGCCACAACTATATCTCGCAGGCCGAACCAACGGAAAGAACGCCGGTGTCGCATTCAGACGAACAGTTGCAGTCGGTACTGGAAACGCTCGAGGGGTGCCGCAAGGTCCTCAACGAGATCAACAGCCGTGAGTCGGCCGAACTGCTGTCCGTCGTCATTCTCGACGTGCGGATGAAGCTCAAAGGAATTGACGGTGCCGATCTCAAGGCACTGTGCGACGAAATGCTGCGGAGCGCTGCCAGCGATCCGCAGTCCCCCTCCAAGCAGACGCAGGACCAGCCCCGGCGTCCGCTGCTCCGCGTGGTGAAGTAGCCGCGCCGCCGAATTTCGCTTTTTGGCGAGATTTGTGCGCGTCCCGGTGCCGCATCTGTGATCGCAGACGGCATCGGGAGGAGCCCTGGTTTTGTGCGCCTCTGTTGCGCATTTTCCGGCATCGGCTACACCAGTGCCGGTTCGGCTCCGGTGTACGCGCACTCCCAGTGCGCGGCCAAAGGGCCTGAGATGGCTCCGACTGCATCATGCAAAATGTTTCGATCCCGGCGGCGCTGATTGCCGGCCTCGTCAGCTTCCTCTCTCCCTGCGTCCTGCCTCTCGTTCCGCCCTATCTGATCTATCTGACGGGCGCGACGATCGAGCATGTCGAGAGCGACGAGCCGGCCTCGGCCTCCAAGCGCGCCATCATGATGTCGGCGCTGCTGTTCGTCCTCGGCTTTTCGACGGTGTTCGTGGCGCTCGGCGCCAGCGCTTCGCTGGTCGGCGGGCTGATCCGCGCCTGGTCGGCCGAGCTGTCGATCCTTGCCGGCATCGTCATCATCGTCATGGGCCTGCATTTCCTCGGACTGACGCGTATCGGCCTGCTGATGCGCGAGGGACGGCTGCCGATTCCCAAACCCGTCGGCCTCTGGGGCGCCTATCTCATGGGGCTCGCCTTCGCCTTCGGCTGGACGCCGTGCATCGGCCCGATCCTCGCCGCGATCCTCTCGATCGCCGCGGCCGAAGCGACGGTGACCAAAGGAGCGGGATTGCTCGCGGTCTATTCGGCCGGCCTCGGCATTCCCTTCCTGATCGCAGCGCTGATGATCGAGCAATTCTCGACCCTGTTCGCGCGCATGAAGGGCCATCTCGTCAATGTCGAGCGCGCCATGGGCGTGTTGATGGTGATCACCGGCATCGGCTTCCTCACCGGCGCAGTCTCGAATGTGAGCATCTGGCTGCTGGAGACGTTCCCGGCACTGCAGACGATTGGGTAGATTCCTCCGCGTTGCGGCTAGCGCGTCTCGTCCAGCGCGCAGATGACCGTGCAGACCACGCCGCGCGGCAGAAAATCCACCGTCGCCTCGCCCCCGAGCTGGTCGCGCGCGCTGCGCTCGATCAGGCGCGAGCCGAAGCCGCGTTGCACTGGAGCGGTCACCGGCGGGCCGCCGGTCTCGGTCCAGATCAGCCGCAGCCGCGGTTTTGGCGTGTCCGCGATCACCTCCCATTCCAGCGTGACCCGCCCGGTCTCGTTGGAGAGCGCGCCATATTTCGCGGCGTTGGTGGCGATTTCGTGCACGATCATCGACAGCACAACGGCGAGCCGCGGTGACAGCGGTACGGTGGGGCCGGTCATGCGGATACGTTCGGGGCCGGAGAGCAGGAACGGCTGGAGCGCCCGCGCGATCACGTCCTTCAGCTCGGAGCCCTGCCATTTCTCCTGGCTGAGGAGATTGTGCGCCTCGGCGAGTGCGCCGAGGCGGCCCTCGAACTTAATCCGCTCGTCGCGGCTCGCGCTGCGGAAGGTCTGCACCGCGATCGCCTGCATCAGCGCTAAAGTGTTCTTGACGCGATGGTTGAGCTCGTCGATTAGCAGATTGTGCAGCATGTCGCCGCGCGCGATCGTGGTTGCCATCCTGACCGCGAAGGTGAGGCCGATCAACAGCAGCACGCCGCCGATCAGGCTGGTGATCGCGATGTTGCGCCAGAGCGGCGCGATCAACGAGCTCTCGGCGACACCGGCCGCGACGGTCCAGCCGGTCAGCCGCGACCGCGTGTAGGCCGAGGCCAGCGCAACGCCTTCGAGCGAGACGGTCGACAATGCGGCCTCGGGCGCGCGAAACATCGCGTTGTACAGCGAGGGAGACGCCTGCTTGCCGAACGTCTCGCTCGGATTGGGCGCGCGCGCGAACACGAAGCCCTTGCTGTCCAGCAGCGACACCGTCCACTGCCCGTCCGGCCGTTGCCGGTCGACCAGTTGCTGGAAGATGTCGAGCGGCGGGCTGAAGGAAAGGGTGTAGATGACCTCGCCGTCGCGCAGCACCGGAACTTCGACCGTCACGATCGGACGCTTCTTGGTCGAACCTATGAACAGATCGGAATATTGCGGCGCCTTGCTTGCAAAGACCCGCTCGACGATCTCGAGATTGTTGCGCGGCGGCAGGCTCGCCGTGTCGGGCGTCACGGTCGAGAAGAGCTGATGCCCGGACCGGTCGGCCAGAAGAAGAATGCTGTCTTCGCCATATTGGTTGATGAAACCCGCGGCGAGGTGCCGGAAGCCGTCGAAGTCGCCGCTGCGCAAGGAATCGCTGAGCGCGAGCACCTGCAACCCGCCCGTCATTCGCTGCACCTCGGCGTCGAGCACGAGGCGCATGCTGCGGACGGTCTCCAGCACCCGGCGCGTGGCGTCGGTGCGGTCCTGGCGGTAGTTGGCGTAGGCGAGGCCGACCGCAAACACGATCAGTGGCAGCGTCGTTCCCGCGACCAGGAGAGCGAGTCGGGCCGGCAAGGTGAATTTTGGCAAACGCGAACGTCCCGGTTCCAGCGCATTTGCGCCGGATTATGATTTTGCCAGACCATACGGGCAGGACTTGCGCTGCGCCATGATTTTCGCATTCGGCGAGCCGTTCAGAAAAAGGGATTTTGCAGCGCGGTCGCCGGCGTCCGTGCCTCAAATCATGCCGATCGCGGTCAGTAACAGGCATACGGCGTAAACGGCCGCTAGGCTGAGACCGGCGATCCGGGCCTCTCGATGCGATGTCATGGTCGCCTCCGGGAGGCGGCCGCCTTGAGGCGACCGCCATCCATCACGTCTTGATCAATCGATTTCCTGAACGACCGTCCGCGTGGCCGGATCCACCAGCATCACGCGCTCGCCGGCGTAGACGTAGCGATATTTCGTCAGGGACGGACCCCAGTCCGACGGAACAGCTTCGAGCTCCACGTCGCCTGGAACCGTCGCGCCGACGATGATCTTCTCGTTCTTCATGACGGGCCGCACGCGGTGCTCGGTGACGTAGGATTTGATCCTGGTCCGGTACTCCGGCTCGATCTGAACGACGGCGGCGTGACCGGTTCCGGTGGTGGTCACCACAGTGGACTGGGCGAACGCGCCAGTCGAGATCATCACCGCCGCGGCGGAAAGCAGAAACAGCTTCTTCATCTTGTTCTCCTCACAGGAATAAGTGCGGCGTCAACCGCCCACTGCAGACGGCGTTCCCTCTACTCAGGAACAAATTACCGCTTTTTCCCGTTTGTGAATCGACCAGGCAGGAACGCCTGGCAATTGGAGGAGAACGAAATGAAGATGAAGATTGCGACTGCCGCGCTGATGATTGCTGCATTTTCCCTGCCCGCGTTCGCGGCCGACGAGTTCTACGTCGTCCAGGACGTCAAGACGAAGAAGTGCACAATCGTCGACAAGAAGCCGACGGAGACGACCATGACCGTCGTGAGCCCGTCGGGCACGGTCTACAAGTCGCGCACCGAGGCCGAGAGCGGCATGAAGACCGTCAAGGTCTGCACGTCAAACTGAGGAGGATGACACATGCCAATTCTGATTTTGTGGGCGGTGCCGGCCGTGCTCGTGATCGGCGGTGGCGTCTATCTGATCGGTCATTTTCACTGAGCGGAACAACAACGGGGCCCCGCGATCCGTCGCGGGGCCCCGTGACACGAGCGCTTGCGATCCTACAGATTGCTCTCGGTGATCGCCGCATACACCATGCTGCGCAGCTCGCGCCGGATCGGATAGGCGCTCGACGGCAGCACCTGCGTCATGAAGATGGTCACGAGTTCCTCGACCGGATCGATCCAGAACGAGGTCGTGGCCGCGCCGCCCCAATTGTATTCGCCCGGGCTGCCGGCGACCAGCGTCTCCGCCGGGCGCATGGTCACGGCGAAGCCGAGACCGAAGCCGATGCCGTTATAGGCGGCTTCCGCGAACATCGAGCGCGACACTTCGGGGAGCGCGCGTCCGCCCGGAATGTGGTTGCTCGTCATCAACGCCAGCGTCTTCGGGCCGAGCAGCCTGACGCCGCCAAGCTCGCCGCCATTGAGCAGCGCACGGCAGAAGGTGAGATAGTCGGCCATCGTCGAGCACAGCCCGCCGCCTCCGGAGATGAGCGAGGGCGGCGACAGGAACGAACTCCTGGTCGGGTCGTCCTGCAGCGTCAGGCCCTCGCGGCGCTGGCCGGCGTGGAAGGTCAATCCGCCGCCGGGGTCAGCTGAATAGCAGGCCGCGAAGCGGTGTGCCTTGGAAGCCGGCACGTGGAAATCGGTGTCGGTCATTCCGAGCGGATCGAGGATCCGTGCCTTGAGGAACTGTTCGAACGGCATGCCCGAAATCTTGCCGACGAGATAGCCGAGCACGTCGGTCGAGACCGAATAATTCCAGGCCTCGCCCGGCGAGAACTCCAGCGGGATTTTCGCAAGGCTCTCGATCATGGTCTGCAGCGTGCCTGACTTCTCGACCTCGCCGATCTTCTCGGCGCGATAGGCCGCATCGACGTTGGAGCGCTGCTGGAAACCGTAAGTCAGCCCGGAGGTGTGGCGGAGCAGATCGACGATCAGCATCGGCCGGGTCGGCGGCCGGGTCAGGAAGGCAGGCGCGGTGCCGGCGACGAACACGCCGAGATCCTTCCATTCCGGAATGTATTTGGAGACGGGTTCGTCGATCGCGACGAGGCCTTGCTCGACCAGCATCATGAAGGCAACGCTGGTGAGCGGCTTCGTCATGGAATAGATGCGGTAGATGGTGTCGTCCTTGACCGGCGCCTTGCGCTCGATGTCCGCAAAGCCCTGCACCGAGCTGTGGGCGATCTTGCCGCGACGATAGACCAGCAGATGCGTGCCCGGAAAACGGCCGGCATCGATGTACCGGCTCTTCAGATGCGCATCGACGCGGTCGAGCGCGGCCTTGGACATGCCCACGGATTCGGGCGAGGCGGGGGTAGGGGCGAGCATCAGTTTCCTCCGGGGCGTTTTGCCGGAAAATTGATACCGAAATGGCGGTCGCATTCCAAGCCGGTTGCGCTTAACGCGGCCCCGCCGACTGGTGTAGGCTCCAGCCTGGAACGCCTCCAGGGAGCCCATCCGGGCCAACGAGAAAAACGCGAGGGCAAACGCATATGACCCAGTTCAACGAGACCGAACTCACCGAAGCCGTCGTCCAGAGCTTCGACAACACGCCGGATCCGCGGGCCAAATTCCTGCTGCAGGAATTGGTGAAGTCGCTGCACGATTACGTGAGCAAGACCGGTCTTACCTTCGAGGAATGGGAATACGCCATCGATTTCCTGACCCGCACCGGCCACAAATGCACCGATACCCGCCAGGAATTCATCCTGCTGTCGGACGTGCTCGGTGTCTCCATGCTGGTCGACGCGGTCAACCACCGCGATCGCGAAGGCGCCACCCAGACCACGGTGCTCGGCCCGTTCTATGTCGGCGAGCACAAGGTCACGGCCCACGGCACCGACATCTCGCCGAACAACCAGACCGGCGATCGGATGTTCGTGCAGAGCCGCGTCACCGACCTCAAGGGCAAGCCGCTCGCGGGCGTCCCCGTCGACGTCTGGCATGCCGACGATGACGGCTTCTACGATTCCCAGAAGCCGAACTACGACGAGGTCGGCGCCTCGGCGCGGGCGCGCTTCATCACCGACAGCGACGGCCGCTTTTTCTTCCGCACGATTTTGCCGTGCAGCTATCCGATCCCGACCGATGGCCCGGTCGGCGAGATGATCGTGCAGACCAAGCGGCATCCGATGCGCCCTGCGCATGTGCACTTCCTGGTCAATGCCAAGGGCTATGAGCCGCTGATCACTCACGTCTTCATGGACGGCGACAAATATCTCGATTCCGACGTGGTGTTTGGCGTCAAGGACGACCTCATCGCCAAGGTCGAGCCGCGCAACGATCCGGCGATGCCCGACGGCACCAAGGCGAACGGGCCGTGGCATTTGATGACCTACGAATTCCACCTCAAGCCGGGCGGCGGCATGGCGCCGAAACCGCTGGGGACGAAGGCGGCCGAGCCGGCGTGAGCGTCCTCTGTCGCTGAGCGTACGTTCATCCTCCGATGTAAGCCGCCAGCTCGTCAGGCGTGCCCTTCGGAAAGGCTTCCTTCAGATAATCGAGGAAGGCGGACACGCGCGCGCTCAGTAATCGCCGCGACGGATAGAGCGTCCACAGGGCGATGTCGGGCCCGTCGACATCGCCCCAACGCACCAGGGTGCCGGCGGCAAGATCGTGACTGACGAGCGACACGGGAAGACGTGCGGCGCCGACGCCTGCCCGGACGGCGTCGCGAACCATCACCAGCGATGACAGACGAAGCACGGGATCGACGGCGATACGCGATGTGCCGCTTGGTCGACTGACGTCCCAGGCCGCAGCCTCGTCGGCCATTCCGCGCACGACAGCCGGAACGGTGAGATGGCCCTTCGGCCGTTTCAGCTCAGGGCTTGCGACGACGATCAATCGATCGCGCAGAAAGATGCGTCCGACCAGGCTTTCATCCGGATCCGGATTGACCCGGATCACGAGATCAAATCCTTCCTCGATCATGTCGACGGCCCGATCTTCCGTGGTGACTTCGAGCCGGACTTGCGGATGTCTCAGCGCAAAGCCGGCTGCGAGCCTGCCCATCGCCGTTTGCGAGAACAGCAGAGGCGCGCTGATCCGCAACCTGCCGCGCGGCTTGTCGCCGCCCGAGGCAATCGCCGCGGCTGTTTCGTCGAGCTCGGTGAGCAGCGCCCCTGTCCGCTCGTACAGCGCCCGGCCTTCCTGGGTGAGTTTGAGCGCGCGTCCGCCGCGCTCGAAAAGGCGCAGGTTAAGACCACTCTCCAGTTCGGCAACTCGCCGGGACAAGGTCGCTTTCGGGCGTCCCGCGGCGCGCGCGGCCTTTCCGAACCCTTCGTGGCGGGCGACGAGGTTGAAGTCGGCGAGGGCAAGCAAATCCATCTGTTTCACCAGTGAGACGGTATGTCCAAACATAGCGTCTATCGGCTCGCATGTGGATCACTAATTTCCGAGGTGTCTTTGGACCCAACCCGGAGTGATCCCCATGACCATCCTTGTTACCGGCGCAACCGGCACAGTCGGCCGCCAAATCGTCGAACAGCTCGTCAAGCGTGGCGCCGACGTGCGCGCGCTCGTCCGCGATCCCGCCAAGGCCAGCTTCCCGGCAGGTGTTGCCGTCGTCCAGGGTGACCTGCTCGATGTCGACTCGTTGCGCAACGCGCTTTCCGGCGTCTCGACGCTGTTCCTGCTCAACGCCGTGGTGCCGGATGAATTCACCCAGGCGCTGACGGCGCTCAACCTTGCCCGCGAGGCCGGCATCGAGCGGTTCGTCTACCTGTCGGTCATCCACAGCGATCTCTACGTGAATGTGCCGCACTTCGCGGGCAAGTTCGGCGTCGAGCGGATGATCGAGCAGATGGGCTTCAAGGCCACCATCCTGCGCCCGGCATATTTCATGAACAACGAGATCACGATCAAGGATGTGGTGACCGGATACGGTGTCTACCCCATGCCGATCGGCAGCAAGGGGCTGGCGATGATCGATGCACGCGACATCGGCGAGATCGCGGCCATCGAGCTGATCCGCCGCGAGACCTCCGCCGCGCCGCTTCAGCTCGACCGGATCAATCTCGTCGGTCCCGATACGTTGACCGGCACCAAGGCCGCCGCGATCTGGTCGGAGGTGCTGGGCCGTACGATTGCCTATGGCGGTGACGACACCGCAGGTTTCGAGAAAAACCTCAGGCAGTTCATGCCGGGCTGGATGGCCTTCGACATGCGCGTGATGAGCGAGCGCTTCCTCACCGAGGGCATGATTCCGGAGGCCGGTGACGTCAAGCGTCTGACCGATCTTCTGGGCCGCCCCCTGCGCTCCTATCGCGACTTCGTCGCCGAGATCACGGCGGCAGCCTGAGGGCCGCGGCCATTCTCAAAACAACTCCGTCAACCCACATCAATCATGGGACGGCCTCTTGCGAGGCGCCCCGCTTTCCCTGGTGCTTCCATGCAGAATTCTCAAAGCCACGACGTCAAGACCACCCAGCCGAAGATATTGGTCCTCGGCGCGACCGGCGCCACCGGCCGCCTCATCGTCAGCCAGGCGGTGGCGCGCGGCTACGACGTTACAGCGCTGGTGCGCTCCGCCGACAAGGCGCGTGATCTCGAGGGAGCGAAGCTCATCATCGGAGATGCGCGCGACGCGGCCGCGCTGCGCGAGGCGCTGAGGGGCCGGGATGCCGTCGTCAGTGCGCTCGGCACAGCGGCAAGCCCGTTCCGCGAGGTGACGCTGCTGTCGACCGCCACGCGCGCGCTCGTGAGCGCGATGAAGGCCGAGCAGGTCTCCCGCCTGGTTTGCATCACAGGAATGGGCGCCGGCGACAGCGCCGGGCACGGCGGCTTCCTGTTCGACAAGCTGATCTTCCCGCTTCTGCTGCGCAAGGTGTACGCCGACAAGGACCGGCAGGAGGCGATCGTCAGGAACAGCGGGCTCGACTGGATTTTGGTCCGCCCCTCCGTCCTGAGCAACAAGCCGGGCCGCGGCACGATCCGGGCACTGACGGAGCTCTCCGGCTTTCATGGCGGCACCATCTCGCGCGACGCCGTTGCGCGGTTCGCTCTGGATCAAGTGCGTGACGATGCCTGGCTGCATCGGTCTCCGCTGATCGCGTGGTGATCTCGGCGCGCTAACGGAGACACGCGCTACCGCGCGTGCAGCAGCGCCAGCAGCACGATGACCGCGCAGGCGAGCGCGGCCGAGGTCAGCTTCCAGAACATCAGCGGGCTGCGCTCCAGCAGCGGCGTGATCCGCGTGTCGAGATAGGCCGGATTGGGCGAGCGAAGCTCGAAGACGAATTCGGACAGGTCCTCGTGCCGCTTGTAGGGATCGGGATGCAGCGCGCGCCGGAGCGCGCCATCGACCCAGGCGGGCACGTTGCGGTCGTCGTCGGCCGGGCGGTACTGCAGCCTCCGCGCATCTGCCTTGCGCCGGATCTTCGCGATCTGGGCGCCATAGGGAAGCTTGCCCGTGAGCATCTGGTAGCAAATCACCGCCAGCGAAAACATGTCGGAGCGCGGCGAGCCGCCTTGTCCAAGAAAATACTCCGGCGCCGTGTATTGGACAGTCCCCAGTATGTCGCCGGACTCGTCCTGCGGCGCGGCCTCGGTGACGCCGGCAACCCGGACCGATCCGAAGTCGATGATTTTCGCGGTGCCGGTCTTGTCGATCATGATGTTGTCTGGCCGCAGATCCTGATGCAGCATCTCCATGCGGTGGAAGGCGCGCAGGCCCGCGGCGATCTGCTCGACCAGTCCACGGACGGTTTCGAGGTCGGGCCGGGGATTGTCCGTCATCCACTGCCGCAGCGTCTGTCCTTCGATGAATTCGGTCGCGACGTAGAGGTAGCCGCGCCGCCGCGACTGTGACAGCGGTTTGAGCACATGCGGACTGTCGATCCGGCGCGCGATCCATTCCTCCATCAGGAAGCGCTTGAGATAGGCGGCGTTGTCGCGCAGATCGATCGACGGCAGCTTGAGCGCGACCGGCGCGTCGGTCTCCGTATCGACGGCGAGATAGATGTGGCTGCGGCTGCTGGCGTGGATCTCCCTGATGATCCTGTAGCCGTCGAAGAGCGCGCGCGGCTCCGGCAAAGCAGGCAGCGGCAGTTCGGCGGTCTGGTTGAAGATGCCTGAGGGCTCGCGCTGCGGCACCGCATCGATGCGGAGGATCTGCACCGTGATGTTGTCGTCGCTGCCGCGCCGGTAGGCCTCCTCGACGATCGCCTTGGCCGCGCCGTCGAGCTCGGCCGCATGCTCGTTGATGGCGCTGATGATGAAGCGATGATCGACGAATTCGTAGGCGCCGTCGGTGGCGAGCAGGAAGGTGTCGCCGGCCTCGATCTCGACGATCTGGTAGTCGATCTCGAGTTGCGGATTGATGCCGAGCGCGCGGCCGAGATAAGTCTGCTCCGACGACACGATGATGCGGTGATCCTCGGTCAGCTGCTCGAGCGCCTTGCCGGCGACGCGGTAGATGCGGCAGTCGCCGACATGAAAGATGTGCGCGGTGGTCGCCTTGATGACCATGGCGCTGAGCGTGCAGACATAACCCTTGTCGCGATCATAGGCATATTGGCTCTTGCGCGTCTGCGCATGGAGCCAGGAATTGGTTGCGTCCAGCACGCGGCGGGCGGAGGTCTTCACCGTCCAGGATTCCGACGTGCAGTAATAGTCCATCAGGAAGCTCTTGACCGCGGACTCGCTGGCGATCTGGCTCACCGTGCTGCTCGAGATGCCGTCGGCCAGAACCGCTGCGATGCCCTTCAGGCTGAGCTGCGGCTCCTCCGGAATCAGGACGCCGTGAAAATCCTGGTTGACGGGCTTGCGGCCCTTGTCGGAGTGCTGGCCGACCGAGATCTGGAGTCCGCGAGTCATGGTCATCACCGGGCGAGGGGAGCCTCACCCTGGGCGGGCGAGGCTCCCCTGTCGAGACGTATTCGATCAGGCCGCGACGCGGGGCGGCGCGGTCTTGCCGGCCTGGCGCTTCGGCTGGGTCATGACGTGCGTGGCATAGAGGGTCAATCCGGTGAAGGCGAGACCGCCCACGAGGTTGCCAAGCACGGTCGGGATCTCGTTCCAGATCAGGTAATCCATGATCGAGAATTTCGCGTGCAGCATCAGGCCCGACGGAAACAGGAACATGTTCACGACGGAATGCTCGAACACCATGTAGAAGAACACCAGGATCGGCATCCACATCGCGATGACCTTGCCGGGGACCGAGGTCGAGATCATGGCGCCGACGACGCCGGTCGAGACCATCCAGTTGCAGAGCATGCCGCGCATGAACAGAGTCGCCATGCCGGCGGCACCATGTGCGGCATAGCCGAGCGTTCGGCCTTCGCCGATATTGCCGATGGCGGCGCCGACCTTGTCGGGATCCTGCGTGAAGCCGAACGTCGTGACGAAGGCCATCATGAAGGCGACGGTAAAGGCGCCGGCGAAGTTGCCGACGAAGACGAGGCCCCAGTTGCGCAGCACGCCGCCGAAGGTAACGCCGGGGCGCTTGTCGATCAGGGCGAGCGGCGAGAGCACGAACACGCCGGTCAGGAGGTCGAAGCCCAAGAGATAGAGCATGACGAAGCCGACCGGAAACAGCAGCGCTCCAACCAGCGGCTGGCCGGTGTTCACGTTGATGGTGACGGCGAACCAGGCGGCGAGAGCGAGGATGGCACCGGCCATATAGGCCCGGATGATGGTATCCCGGGTGGACATGAAGATCTTGGACTCGCCTGCATCCACCATCTTGGTGACGAATTCCGAAGGCGCGAGATACGACATCAATGGTTCCTTTGCTTCGTAAGTGAGACCGCCTCGCCCCTCGAGAGAGGGCGGCTGAACGTGATGGGCCGTGCGGGCCGATTGCCGCGCACGAGGGCTATGGGAGGTCTGGAAGCCTTGGGAATCGCGTCACGACGACCGAGCCGGGAAAGGCCGCGAAGCAGGTGAGCTTCCGGGATGCAGCCGCCAGAGGCTGCATCAATGCGGCAAGCCGCAGTCTTCGTTGACGCCAAGGGAAATGCAAGTCGCGTGCCGGGCCGTGGCGTTAGAAAAAGCGAGCGATATCAATTGGATGGCGCGCGCTTGGATCTGATTTTCGGGAACTCTGCGGCCTCTAGCTTAGGCGATTGCATAAGATTTGTGCGTCGCACAAGAAGTGAGCAGTTCGCAAATTTCGCGTGCGGAAATCGCCTGCGGCAGTCTGGCGCGGGGCATGTAACGCATTGAATATGTGGCGTTTTCCGATGCGCGATGCTTGGCACGAAGCTTGAATGGTTCCAAGCCGACGCCATTGAAGCCGTCCCGCGAGACTTCTCATCCGAATTTGCTGACGCCACCAGACGGGGGTTCCCCCGTCGCGTGTTCGCACGCGCCTTTTTCGGGCGCCACGGACGGACGGGCTGCTCGTGCGAACTGACGCAATCATCGCAACGACGCAAAGGACGACACCGCCCATGACCAAGCGCATTCGCCGGCCTTCGGATACTGGCCTCAGCCGCCGTCAAGTGTTGAAAGCCGCCGGCGGCACCGCCGCTCTTCTCGCCGCCGCCAGGCTGAATTTCCCCGCCGGCGCGTTCGCGCAGGATGCTGGCCCCGAGGTCAAGGGTGCCAAGCTCGGCTTCATCGCGCTCAGCGATGCCGGTCCGTTGTTCGTCGCCAAGGACAAGGGCCTGTTCGCCAAATACGGCATGCCGGACGTCGACGTGCAGAAGCAGGCCTCCTGGGGCACCACGCGCGACAACCTCGTGCTCGGCTCCGAAGGCAACGGCATCGACGGCGCGCACATCCTCACCCCGATGCCGTATCTGATCTCGGCCGGCAAGGTGACGCAGAACAACCAGCCGACGCCGATGTACATCCTGGCCCGGCTCAATCTCGACAGCCAGTGCATCTCGGTGGCCAACGAATATGCCGACCTCAAGCTCGGTGTCGATGCCACGCCGTTCAAGGCGGCGCTGGAGAAGAAGAAGGCCTCCGGCAAGGCGGTGAAGGCCGCCATGACCTTCCCCGGCGGCACCCACGATCTCTGGATTCGCTACTGGCTCGCCGCCGGCGGCATCGATCCCGACAAGGACATCGAGACCATCGTTGTGCCGCCGCCGCAGATGGTGGCCAACATGAAGGTCGGCACCATGGATTGCTTCTGCGTCGGCGAGCCCTGGAATCTGCAACTGATCCACCAGAACATCGGTTACACCGCCATCACGACCGGTGAGCTCTGGAACAGGCATCCGGAAAAATCCTTCGGCATGCGCGCGGCCTTCGTCGACAAATATCCGAAAGCCTCCAAGGCGCTGCTGATGGCGGTGATGGAAGCGCAGCAATGGTCCGACAAGGCCGAGAACAAGGCCGAGCTTGCCGCCATCATGGGCAAGCGGCAGTGGATGAACTGCCCGGTTGAAGACGTGCTCGACCGCTCCGCCGGCAAGTTCGACTACGGAATTCCCGGCAAGGTGGTCGAGAACTCGCCGCACATCATGAAGTACTGGCGCGACTTCGCCTCGTACCCATTCCAGAGCCACGATCTCTGGTTCCTCACCGAGGATATTCGCTGGGGCAAGTACGAGGCGAATTTCGACACCAAGGCGCTGATCGGCAAGGTGAACCGCGAAGACATGTGGCGTGACGCGGCCAAGACGCTCGGCGTCGCGGCGGCCGAGATCCCGACCTCCACCTCGCGCGGCAAGGAAACTTTCTTCGACGGCAAGGTGTTCGATCCCGAAAATCCGGCGGCCTATCTGAAGTCGCTCGCGATCAAGCGCGTCGAAGTCTGATGGAGCCAGCGGCCGCCGCGAGGCGGCCGCATCGTCTTTTGAAGCCGGAGAGATATTGCGATGAACATGCCTGCCACGAAGTTGGATGTTGAGACCGCGAAGCCCGCTGGCGCGGCAGCACCGGTCGTTGCGATGACGCCGAAGCGTGCCCCGCGCAGTGAGGCTTATGCGCGGATGGCGCGGGAGACCGCGGTGCGCGTGATCCCGCCGCTCGTGGTGATCGCGCTGCTGACACTGGTATGGGAGCTGGTCTGTCGCCGCGCCGGCTCGGCGCTGCCGCCGCCGTCAAAAGTCTTCAAGGACACCAAGGAGCTGATCGTCGATCCGTTCTTCGACCATGGCGGCATCGACAAGGGCCTGTTCTGGCATCTCTCCGCCAGCCTCCAGCGCGTCGCTTTCGGCTATTCGCTCTCCGCCATCGCCGGCATCGCGCTCGGCGTGCTGGTCGGACAATCGGTCTGGGCCATGCGCGGGCTCGACCCGCTGTTCCAGGTGCTGCGCACCATCCCGCCGCTCGCCTGGCTGCCGCTCTCGCTCGCCGCCTTCCGCGACGGCCAGCCCTCGGCGATCTTCGTCATCTTCATCACCTCGATCTGGCCGATCATCATCAACACCGCGGTCGGCATCCGCAACATTCCGCAGGACTATCGCAACGTCGCCGCGGTGGTGCAGCTCAATCCGCTCGAGTTCTTCTCCAAGATCATGATTCCGGCGGCGGCGCCTTACATCTTCACTGGCCTTCGCATCGGCATCGGCCTCTCCTGGCTCGCGATCGTGGCCGCGGAAATGCTGATCGGCGGCGTCGGCATCGGCTTCTTCATCTGGGACGCCTGGAACTCCTCGCATATCAGCGAGATCATCCTGGCGCTGTTCTATGTCGGCATCATCGGGTTCGTGCTCGATCGCCTGATCGCGGGCCTCGGCAGGATCGTCACCCGCGGCACGGCGCTGGGTTGAGGGAGAAACGCACATGACCGCCTATCTGAAGCTCGACCATATCGACAAGATCTTCACCCGCGGCGCCGCCAGCACGGAGGTGCTGAAGGACATCAACCTGACGATCGAGAAGGGCGAATACGTCTCGATCATCGGCCATTCCGGCTGCGGCAAGTCGACCCTGCTCAACATCATCGCCGGGCTCACCACCGCGACCACCGGCGGCGTGCTGCTGGAGAACCGCGAGGTCAACTCGCCGGGCCCCGATCGCGCCGTGGTGTTCCAGAACCACAGCCTGCTGCCGTGGCTGACCGTGTTCGAGAACGTCAAGCTCGGCGTCGACAAGGTCTTTGCCCGGACCAAGACCAGGGCCGAGCGCGAGGCCTGGGTGATGCACAATCTCAACCTCGTGCAGATGGCCCATGCCCGGGACAAGCGCCCCTCGGAAATCTCCGGCGGCATGAAGCAGCGCGTCGGCATCGCGCGGGCGCTGGCGATGGAGCCGAAAGTGCTGCTGCTGGACGAGCCCTTCGGCGCGCTCGACGCCCTGACCCGCGCGCATCTGCAGGATTCGGTGATGGCGCTGCATCAGAAGCTCGGCAACACCATTCTGATGATCACCCACGACGTCGACGAGGCCGTGCTGCTGTCCGACCGCATCGTGATGATGACGAACGGGCCGTCTGCGCGTATCGGCGAAGTGCTGGAGGTGCCGCTGGTGCGGCCGCGCAAGCGGCTCGAGCTCGCGACCAGCGCGACATATTTGAAGTGCCGCCAGCGCGTGCTCGAATTCCTCTATGAGCGTCATCGCTTCGTCGAGGCCGCGTAGACGCGTGACGCAGCGCGCCCAATTCGGAGTCATCAAGCTCAATCCTTGTGCGCCGCACAGGGATTGAGCGAATCGCAAAATTTGCGTGCGAAAGGGCCCTGCGAAATTTTCGGGCAATTCGAACAAGTCGCTGAATTCCCTGTATTTCCCGATCGCGCGCAGTTGGCACGGAAATTGAACCACTTTGTCCGACGCCAACGACGACGTCCCTCAACATCATCAATCAGCATCGTGAACTCGCCACCGGGGCCAAAGCCTCGGCGCGCGCCTCCGCGTGGAGGCTGAGCCTGCAACGAAGCAGCGGTGAGCCTGGAAGGGATAAGCAATGACGAAGAATCCAACTTGGATTTCCGACTGGCGCCCGGAAGACGAGGCGTTCTGGAATGCGGGCGGTAAGACCATTGCCCGGCGCAACCTGATCTGGTCGATCGTCGCCGAGCATATCGGCTTCTCGGTGTGGCTGATCTGGAGCATCGTCACCACCAAGCTGCCGCAGGCGGGCTTCCACTACACCACCGGCCAGCTGTTCCAGCTCGTCGCAGTGCCCGGGCTGATCGGCGCATTGATGCGCTTTCCCTATACTTTCGCGGTCACGACTTTCGGCGGCCGCAACTGGACCATCTTCAGCGCAGCGATCCTGTTCATTCCGACGCTGTCGCTGGCCTGGTTCGTCAGCCAGCCCGACACGCCGTTCTGGCTGATGCTGCTGGTCGCCTCGACCGCGGGCCTTGGCGGCGGCAATTTCGCCTCCAGCATGACCAATATCTCCTTCTTCTTTCCGGACAGGATGAAGGGATGGGCGCTCGGCCTGAACGCGGCCGGTGGCAACATCGGCGTCTCCAGCGTGCAGTTGCTGACGCCGATCCTGATGACGCTCGCCGTGATCAACCTGTTCCAGGCAAGCCCCGTCGACGGCGTCTTCCTGCAGAACGCCGGCCTGATGTGGGTGCTGCCGATCGCGATCGCGGTGTTCGGCGCGGTGTTCTTCATGAACAACCTCACCACGGCGAAGTCGTCGATCAGCAGCCAGCTCGCGGTGGTCAAGCGCAAGCACACCTGGATCATGGCGTATCTCTATATCGGCACGTTCGGCTCCTTCATCGGCTACTCCGCGGCGTTTCCGCTGCTGATCAAGACGCAGTTTCCGACGGTCTCGATCTCCATCGCGTTCCTCGGGCCGCTGGTCGGCTCGCTGTCGCGTCCGCTCGGCGGCCTGCTGGCCGACAGGATCGGCGGCTCGATCCTCACCTTCTGGAATTTCATGGCGATGGCGGCGGCGACGGTCGGCGTGCTCTATTTCGTCGGGCACAAGGACTTCACCGGCTTCCTTGCGATGTTCCTGATCCTGTTCGTGACGACGGGCATCGGCAACGGTTCGACCTACCGCATGATCCCCTCGATCTTCCGCGAGCAGAACCTGTTCAGGGTGCGCGGCAAGGGCGATGCGGCGCGGGCGGGTGCCTTGAAGGCGGCGAGCATCGAGAGCGGTGCGGCGGTCGGCTTCATCGGCGCGATCGGGGCCGTCGGCGGCTACCTGATCCCGAGCGGTTTCGGCAAGTCGATCGCGCTGACCGGTGGCCCGCAGCTCGCGCTGGCGATCTATCTGACCTTCTACGCCTCCTGCCTCGCGCTGACCTGGTGGTTCTACCTGCGTCGCAGCCCGCAGGGTGAGGGCGCGCCAAGCCTCGCCGAGGCCAGGGTCTGACACTTGGTATGAAACTCGCTTCTCCCCGTACGCGGGGAGAAGTCCCGCTGATGACGTTTGACTCATGAACCTTGTTCGCAACGGCGCGCACCAAGGCAAACCGAAACAGACAGGATTACATCATGACGCCCGAACAGATCACCCTCGTCCAGCAGAGCTTTTCCAAGGTCGCGCCGATTTCCGAAGCAGCCTCCGTGCTGTTCTACGACCGCCTGTTCGAGGTGGCGCCGTCCGTGCGCGCGATGTTTCCCGAGGACATGACCGAGCAGCGCAAGAAGCTGATGGGCATGCTCGTCGCCGTGGTTGGCGGCCTGTCGAACCTCGAGACGATTCTTCCGGCGGCCTCCGCGCTCGCCAAGCGTCACGTCGCCTACGGCGCCAAGGCCGAGCACTATCCCGTGGTCGGCGCGACCTTGCTGTGGACCCTGGAGAAGGGCCTTGGCGAAGCCTGGACGCCTGAACTCGCCACGGCCTGGACCGACGCCTACGGCGTGCTGTCCGGCTTCATGATTTCCGAGGCCTACGGCGCGCAGTCGCAGGCCGCTGAATAGGAGATGCCTTGTGAGTGAACCGCTCGTCATCGTCGGCAATGGTATGGCGGCCGCTCGTCTGGTCGACGAGCTCGCCAAGACCTCGCTCGGCCGCTACGCGGTCGCGGTGATCGGCGAGGAACCGCGGCTCGCTTACAATCGCGTGCTGCTCTCCTCTGTGCTGGCTGGTGAGACTGGCTCGCACGAGATCGAGCTTCGGCCGGCGGACTGGTGGCGCCATCGCGGCGTCACCGTCCGCTACGGCTACCGCGTCACCGAGATCGACACCGGCCGCCGCGAGCTCAAGATCGAGGGCGAAGAGAGCATGGAATATTCCAAGCTCGTGCTCGCCACCGGCTCGACGCCGTTGCGGCTCAACGTCCCCGGCGCCGATCTCGCCGGCGTCCACACCTTCCGCGACACCCGCGACGTCGATTTGCTGCTGGCGCTCGCCGCCGGCAAGAAGCGTGTCGTGGTGGTCGGTGGCGGCCTGCTCGGGCTGGAAGCGGCCTACGGCCTCGCCAAGGCCGGTGCGCCGGTGACGCTGCTGCACCTGATGGACCGGCTGATGGAGCGTCAGCTCGATCTGCCGGCCGCCGACCTGCTCGAGACGCTGGTCGAGCGCAAGGGCATCCGCATCCTGCTCAATGCCAGCACGAAATGCATTCATGGCGATGGCCATGTCGAAGCTGTCGAGCTCGCCGACGGCAGCCGCGTCGAGGCCGATGCCGTGATCTTCGCTGCTGGCATCAGGCCCAATGTCGCGCTGGCGAGGGATGCCGGCATCGCGGTCAATCGCGGCATCGTCGTCAATGACGAGATGCAGACGGCTTCGCCCGACATCTACGCGCTCGGCGAATGCGCCGAGCATCGTGGCACCTGCTATGGCCTGGTCGAACCGGCCTACGAGCAGGCGCGCGTGCTGGCGCGGCATCTCGCCGGCCGTCCGGCCGCCTATCAGGGCAGCGTGGTCTCGACCAATCTGAAGGTGTCTGGCGTCAGCGTGTTCTCCGCCGGCGATTTCATGGGCGGGGAGGGCAGCGAGAGCCTGGTGCTGTCAGATCGCCGGCGCGGTAGCTACAAGAAGCTCGTCATCGCCGACGGCCGGCTCACCGGCGCCGTGCTGATCGGCGATACCGCCGATGCGCTCTGGTATCTCGAGCTGATCCGCAACCGCGACAAGGTCACCGCGATCCGCACCGACATGATGTTCGGCCGCGCGCTCGCGCTTCCGCCAAAGGCCGCTTGATATGACGGTGATCGATCCCTCGCTCCGCGCCACCAGGACGACCTGCCCCTATTGCGGCGTCGGCTGTGGCGTGCTCGCAACGCCTGACGGAAAAGGCGGGGCCGCGATCGCGGGCGATCCCGATCATCCCGCCAATTTCGGCCGGTTGTGCTCGAAGGGCTCGGCGCTCGGCGAGACCGTCGGGCTGGAAAGCCGGCTGCTCTATCCGATGATCCGCTGCAAAGGCGTGCTGGAGCGCGTCGCCTGGAGCGATGCGCTCGACCACGTTGCCCACCGCATGCAGCACATCATCGCGCGTGACGGCGCGGATGCTGTCGCGTTCTATCTCTCGGGTCAGCTCCTGACCGAGGACTATTACATCGCCAACAAGCTCATGAAGGGCTTCGTCGGCACCGCCAATGTCGATACCAATTCGCGGCTCTGCATGTCGTCCTCGGTCGCCGGCCATCGCCGCGCCTTCGGCGCCGATACCGTGCCCGGCTGCTACGAGGATCTCGACCAGGCGGACCTCCTCGTCTTCGTCGGCTCGAACGCCGCCTGGTGCCACCCCGTGCTGTTCCAGCGCATGGTGAAGAACCGGCAGGAGCGGGGTGCGCGCATGATCGTGATCGATCCGCGCCGCACCGATACCGCCAGCGATGTCGATCTGTTCCTCGGCCTCAAGCCCGGCACCGACACGGCGCTGTTCTCCGGCCTGTTCGTCCACCTCGCCGACAATGGCGCGCTCGATCAGGACTACATCGCGCAAAACACCTCGGGCTTCGACGACGCGCTGGCGCGCGCGCGCAACATCGCCGGCAGCGTTACCGCGACCGCGCTCGCCACGGGCCTCACCGAGCAGGACGTCGCGGCCTTCTTCAAGATGTTCCGTGACACGGAGCGTGTGGTCACGCTCTATTCGCAGGGCGTCAACCAGTCGGCGCAAGGCACCGACAAGGTCAACGCGATCCTGAACTGCCATCTCGCCACCGGGCGCATCGGCAAGCCGGGCGCTTCGCCGTTCTCGCTCACCGGCCAGCCCAACGCGATGGGCGGCCGCGAGGTCGGCGGTCTCGCCAACCAGCTTGCCGCGCACATGAACTTCACGCCGCCGGACATCGATCGTGTCAGACGGTTCTGGAAGGCGCCGCGCATCGCCACCCATGAGGGGCTGAAGGCGGTGCAACTGTTCGAGGCCATCGACCGCGGCGAGGTCAAGGCACTGTGGGTGATGGGCACCAACCCGGCGGTGTCGCTGCCCGATGCCGACTTCGTGCGCGAGGCTTTGAAGAAGCTCGAGCTGTTCGTGGTCTCCGAGAACGTGCTCTCCAACGACACCGTCGAGGCGGGTCCGCACGTGCTGCTGCCGGCGCTCGCCTGGGGCGAGAAGTCGGGCACCGTCACCAATTCCGAACGGCGCATCTCGCGCCAGCGCTCGTTCCTGCCCGCGCCGGGCGAGGCACGGCCGGACTGGTGGATCCTGAGCGAGACCGCAAAGCGTCTCGGTTTCGGGGGCAGCTTCAATTACAAATCCGCCGCCGACATTTTCCGCGAGCACGCCGCGCTCTCGGCGTTCGAGAACAACGGCAGCCGCGATTTCGACATCGGTGCGCTGACCTCGCTGTCCGACAACGCCTTCGATGCCTTGAAGCCGGTGCAATGGCCGGCGCGCGAAGGCGAGGTGCCCGGCGAGCGCTTCTTCGCGAGCGGCGGGTTCTTCACCAATGACGGCAAGGGCCGCTTCGTCGCGCCGGAGGTGCCGTCGCTGCGCGGCGAAACCGGGCCGTCGCGCCCCCTGCGGCTCAACACCGGGCGCATCCGCGACCAGTGGCACACCATGACGCGCACTGGCCTCAGCCAGCGGCTCGGCGCGCATCTGCCCGAGCCGTTCGTCGAGATCCACCCTGATGATGCCAACAAGTACAACATCGCCCATGATGGCTATGCCCGCATCACCACCGATTGCGGGCAGTGCATCCTGAAGGTCGTCGTCAGCGACCGGCAGCAGCGCGGCATGCTGTTCGCGCCGATCCACTGGAGTGCGATGAACGCCTCGCATGGCCGCGTCGGCGCGCTGGCGGCATCGTTCACCGATCCGTTCTCAGGGCAGCCGGAGTCGAAGGCGACGCCGGCGGCGATTGCGCCGTATGAATACGTCTTCCGCGGCTTTGCGCTGTCGCGAAAACAGCTCGACCTGCCGCCGAACCTGCTGTGGACCCGCGTCACGGTTGCCGGCGGCTTCGGTTATCTCTTCGCCGACAATGCCGATCTGTCGCGCTGGCCGGCCTGGCTCGAGAGCGTCGCCGGCGAAGACGTTGCCGACTATCGCGACTTCGGCGGCGGCGTCTATCGCGCGGCCTCGTTCGCGGGCGACCGCATCGAGACCTGCCTGTTCGTCGGCCCCGCCCATGATGCCGGCGATTGGGAGGTGGTGAAGAGCCTGTTCGTGGCCGATTACGTCACCGACGACCAACGTCGCATGCTGCTGTCGGGCAAATCGAGCGAAGGTGCAGCCTCGACCGGTCCCGTCGTCTGCGCCTGCTTCGGCGTCGGCCGCGGCATCATCTGCGACACCATCGCCGCCGGCGCACGCACGGCCGCCGAGATCGGCGCCAAGCTCAAGGCGGGGACCAATTGCGGCTCCTGCATTCCCGAGCTGAAGCGGCTGATCGCGACGACGGAGGTGACGCCGGCAAAGCAGGCGAGGGTCGCGGGCGCTGCGGGGTAAGGCACTTTCTCGGGTCGTCGCCTCACGCTCCGCCGTCATCGCCCGGCTTGACCGGGCGATCCAGTACGCCGAGGCATCTGTGATCAAACGGTGAGGTCACGGCGTACTGGATCCCCCGCCTTCGCGGGGAATGACGGCGGGGGCGGGGCGCCATGCCCTCCGCACAATCGACGCGCCTCTCATTGTGTCCTATGGTGCCGCGCTCTCCCCCTCAACACGCATAACAACAATGATGTACCTGGAAACGCCGCCGCGCCTGATCGAAGCCAAGATATTCTCCGCCATGCCCGACAAGTTCCGCCGCAAAAGCGAGCGGACCGATTGGGCCGACGCCAACCGGCCGGGTGTGCCGACCGACAGTTTCATCGAAGGACCCTCCTTCGACAAGGACCGCCATCTCTATATCGTCGACATTCCATTCGGCCGCATCTTCCGTATCGCGCCCGACGGCGAGTGGTCGCTGGTCATTGAATATGAGGGCTGGCCGAACGGGCTGAAGATCGCCGCTGACGGCCGCATCCTGGTCGCCGACTACATGCACGGCATCATGGAGCTCGACGCCAAGGCCGGTCGCATCAAGCCGATCCTCACCGCGCGCAACTCGGAATCGTTCCGCGGCTGCAACGATCTGCATCTTGCCTCCAACGGCGACATCTTCTTCACCGACCAGGGCCAGACCGGCCTGCACGATCCGAGCGGACGCGTGTATCGGCTGACGCAGAGCGGCCGGCTCGATTGCCTGATCGACACCGGCATCAGCCCGAACGGCCTGGTGCTCGATCCCAGCGAAACCGTGCTGTTCGTCGCGATGACGCGCGACAATTCGGTGTGGCGGCTGCCGTTCATGCAGGACGGCAGCGTGTCGAAGGTCGGGCGCTTCTGCTCGCTGTTCGGCACCAGTGGTCCCGACGGCATGGCGATGGATGCGGCCGGCCGCCTGTTCGTCGGCCACGCCTCGCTCGGCCACGTCTTCGTGTTCGCGCCCAACGGCGAACTGATCGCGCGCATCAAGTCGTGCGCGGGCACGAACTGCACCAATGTCGCGATCGGTGGCGCCAAGAAGGATCGGCTCTATATCACGGAGTCCGGGACCGGTAGCGTGCTGGTCGCGGACATCAGCGGATTGTGAGCTTTGACATGAAATCAAACCCCTTCGGCAAGACCGGCACCAACGTCTCCGTGATCGGGCAGGGCACCTGGTATCTCGACCACGGCGATCGCAAGCGCGCGGTTGCGGCGCTTCAGCGCGGGCTCGATCTCGGCATGACGCATGTCGACACCGCCGAGATGTATGGTGATGCCGAGCTCGTCATCGCGGATGCGATCGCGGGACGGCGCGATGAAGTGTTCCTCGTCTCGAAGGTGCTGCCGAGCAATGCGTCGCGTCGCGGCACCATCACGGCCTGCGAGCGCTCGCTGAAGCGGCTGAAGACCGATCGTCTCGACTGCTATCTGCTGCACTGGCGCGGCTCGTATCCGCTGGAAGACACCGTCGCCGCGTTCGAGGAGTTGGTGAAGGCGGGCAAGATCAAATCCTGGGGCGTCTCGAATTTCGACGCCGACGATCTCGACGAAATTCTCGATGTCGCGGGCGAGGGCCGCATCGCCTGCAATCAGGTGCTCTACCATCTGAAGGAGCGCGCGATCGAGCATGCGGTGATCCCGTGGTGCGAGACGCATGATGTCGCGGTCGTCGCCTATTCGCCGTTCGGTCACGACGATTTTCCTGCAAGCAACAGCAAGGGCGGCGCGGTGCTCGCGCGTATTGCCGAGGCGCGTCGCGCGACGCAGCGTCAGGTCGCGCTGAGCTTCCTCACCCCTGCGACTACGGTGTTTGTGATCCCGAAGGCGTCGTCGGCGGAACATGCCGGCGAGAATGCCGCGGCCGGCGATCTGGCGCTGACGAAGGATGAGATTTCGGCGCTCGATGCGGCGTTTCCGCGCGGTCCGAAGCCGCGTGGCCTGCCCATGCTGTAGTGCAGCAAAACGCGTGTTGCTCGCATTCTTAATGAAGCATTGACGCGCGCGGACCTGAGCGCATATCGGCATCCTGTTTTCGGAAGTTGTGAAAGCGGCGCTTTTGTCGTTTTTTACGACCGTTCCCGAATCGCATTATTCCCAGGTTCCAGCCGTGACCCCGCCGCCCGCCGCAGCCGCAAGGCTCGACAGTATTCCCATGCCCATGCCCGAGAAGAAGCAGAAGGTTCGCCGTGCGCCTGCGCGCGTCGATCATCCCTTCAAGGGCATCGCGCTGGTGCTGCTGTCGACGGTGTTTCTCGGTTGCTCCGACGTCACCGCGAAATATCTGTCGACGAGTCTGCCCTCGATCGAGATCACCTGGATCCGCTTTGTGACGTTCGCGCTGATGTTCGTGCCGGTGATGCTGCCGGGCTCGCCGCTCCATGCGATGCGCACCGAGCGTCTCGGCCTGCAGCTGATGCGCGGAGCTGCGCTGCTCGGCTCCTCGCTGTTCTTCATTGCCGGCCTGCGCTATCTGCCGATTGCGGAAGCCTCCGCCACCGGCTTCGTCTCGCCGCTGTTCGTCACCGCGCTGTCGATCATCTTCCTGAGCGAGAAGGTCGGCATGCGCCGCTGGATCGCGACCGCGATCGGCTTGATGGGCGTGCTGATCATCCTGCGGCCGGGCTCGAACGCGTTTCACGTCGCTGCGTTCTTCCCGATCATCTCGGCGTTCTGCTGGGCCGCTGCGCTGATCCTGACGCGCATGATGAGCGGACGCGAAGCCGTCCTCACCACGATGGCCTATTCGGCGCTCACGGGTGTTGCAATTCTCAGCCTGATGGTGCCGTTCGTCTGGGTCACGCCGAGCTGGACCGCGATCGGGCTCGGCATCGTGATCGGCATCGCCTCCACCGTCGGCCAGTGGATCGTCGTGCTCGCCTACCGCTACGGCGATGCCTCGGTGCTGGCGCCGTTCTCCTACACGCAGCTGCTCTGGGTCAGTATTCTGGGCTTCTTCCTGTTCGGCGAGCTGCCCGACGTCTGGACCGTCACTGGCGCGGCCTTCATCGTCGCCAGCGGTCTCTACATCGCCCATCGCGAGCGCATCCGCCGTGCCCAGCTCCTGGTGCTGGAAGAGCGTTCCCCGAACCCCTGACGCAAGTTCGCAGCGTCCACTCTGTGCTATCAACGGCTCCAACAACAGGGGAGGAGCCGGATGCGCGCCGCGATATTCAGGAACGGTGAGATTGTCGTCGACGGGCTCGCCGAACCGAAGCCGGGCCCCGGCCAGGTGCTGGTCAGGACGCTCGCCTGCGGCATCTGCGGCTCCGACCTGCATGCGCGCCAGCATGCCCACCGCATGGTGGAGATGTCGAAGAAGGTCGGGCGCAAGCCGATGGACCTCGCCCGCGACGTCGTGTTCGGCCACGAGTTCTGCTGCGAGATCGTCGACTACGGCCCGGGCACGGTGCGCAAGCTCAAGCCCGGCACCCGCGTCTGCTCGCTGCCGGCGCTGCTGACGCCGCAGGGCATCGAGGGCATCGGCTATTCCAACGAGAATGTCGGCGGCTACGCCGAAGCGATGCTGCTCAGTGAAGCACTGCTGCTGGAAGTGCCGAACGGCCTCGCGCCCGAACATGCTGCGCTGACCGAACCGCTCGCGGTCGGGGTCCACGCCGTCGCCAAAGCCAATATCCGGGGCGGCGAAGTGCCGCTCGTGATCGGCTGCGGGCCGGTCGGCCTGGCGGTGATCGCCGCGCTCAGGATCAAGGGGCTGCATCCGATCGTCGCCGCCGACTATTCGCCGGCGCGGCGCGCGCTCGCTGCAAAGCTCGGTGCCGATATCGTGGTCGATCCCAAGGTGTCGCAGCCCTATACGACCTGGGCCGAGCACGCGCAGATGTCGGAGGCGGAGAAGGCGGCGCGGCCGCCGTTGCAGGCGATGCTGCCGGCGCTGAAGCCCGCGATCATCTTCGAATGCGTCGGCGTGCCGGGCCTGTTGCAGCAGGTGTTCGAAGGCGCGCCGCGCGATGCCAGGATCGTCGTGGTCGGCGTCTGCATGGAGACCGACAGAACCGAGCCCATGCTCGGCATCATGAAGGAGCTCAACGTCCAGTACGTGCTCGGCTACACGCCGGACGAGTTCGCGGCCTCGCTGCGCCTGATCGCGGAAGGGCAGGTGGATGCGGCTGCGATGGTCACCGCCGAGGTCGGCCTCGACGGCGTCGCAAAGGCCTTTGCCGACCTCGCCAATCCCGAGGCGCACACCAAGATCATCGTGCAGCCGTGGAAGTAGTTTTCACTTCGTAGGGTGGGTTAGCCGAAGGCGTAACCCACCCTACGAGACCTTTTCAGTATTTCGCAGGCACGTACATCTCCGGCGGGATCGGGCCGCGGTGATAGTCGGGATTGCGGACGCGCGGCGGCAGCACCACCGGCACGCGTGCGACCTCTTGGTACGGCATCTGGGTCAAGAGATGCGCGATGCAGTTGAGCCGGGCGCGCTTCTTGTCCACGGCGTCGACGATCCACCACGGCGAGTCCGGCAGGTGGGTGTGCTCCAGCATCGTCTCCTTGGCCTTGGTGTAGGCCTCCCAGCGGCTGCGCGACTCGACGTCCATCGGACTCAGCTTCCATTGCTTGAGCGGGTCCCTGATGCGCATGCTGAAGCGGAACTGCTGCTCGTCGTCGGTGATCGAGAACCAGTATTTGACCAGGATGATGCCGGAGCGGATCAGCATCCGCTCGAACTCCGGCACCGTCTTGAAGAACTCCTGGTACTCGTCCTCGGAGCAGAAGCCCATCACGCGCTCGACGCCGGCGCGGTTGTACCAGCTGCGGTCGAACAGCACGATCTCGCCGCCGGCCGGCAGGTGCGAGACGTAGCGCTGGAAGTACCATTGCGTGCGCTCGCGCTCGCTCGGCGCCGGAAGCGCGGCGACGCGGCAGATGCGGGGATTGAGCCGCTGGGTGATGCGCTTGATGACGCCGCCCTTGCCGGCGGAGTCGCGGCCCTCGAACAGCACGACGACTTTCTTCTTCTCGCTCTGCACCCAGTCCTGAAGTTTCACCAACTCACCCTGGAGCCGAAGCAGTTCCCGGAAATAGAGCTTGCGATCGACCGTCGGGCCCAGCGTGCCGCTTTCGTCCAGCAACTCGTCGAGACGGGCATCATCCAGCTCCATCTCCAACTCCTCGTCGAGATCGTCGGCCATCTCGCGGATGATGCGCTCGCGCATGGCGGCTTCAGAGGTGCGGTCGGCTGCGGTCATGGGTCCTTCTCGGGAGCTTGGATGCCTGTCGCGCACGACCATCGGCGGGGTTTATTGCGTCCATGTGACACCAGTGGGCGGGCGGGGCCATCACACCGGCAGCGCGATCGAGTATTTCACCTGGCTGAGCGCAAAGCTCGACTCGATCGAGGCGATGCCATCGAGCCGGGTCAGCTTGGTCTTCAGGAAGGTCTCGTAGGAGGCGAGGTCGGCCGCGACGACTCGCAACAGATAATCGCGGTTGCCGGTCATCAGATAGCATTCCAGCACCTCGTCCCATTTCGAGATCGCGCGTGCGAAGCGGTTGAGATCCTCCTCCTTCTGCCGCGCCAGCTTGATCGAGATGAAGACACTGACATGCAGGCCCAGCGCCTTCTGGTCGACTGTCGCGATGTAGCGCGAGATGACGCCGCGCTGCTCCAGCAGCTTGACCCGGCGGTGGCAGGGCGAGACCGAGAGACCGACCTTGTCGGCGAGCTCCTGCATGGTCAGCCGGCTGTCGTTCTGGAGGTAGCCGAGGATCTTGCGGTCGATGGCGTCGAGCTCGGGCATTGGAATGAATCCTGTATTTTATGGGCGCTCCTTAGTATGATATCCCAATATCCGAGGGTATGACGCGAAAAATTGAGAAATCTGGCGCGGCCCGCAGGGGTATGATCGGCCTTATTTTTCCGGAGCATCGCCATGCCCGTTGAGTCCGCTCGCCTTGAAACCCTGACAGCACTGGCCCGCAAGGCGCTGTGGTTGTCGTCATGGACCATCCACCACGCCAACCACATCCGCCCGAACTCGGACGGCCTTAAGGTCGGTGGCCACCAGGCCTCGTCGGCCTCGCTGGCCACCATCATGTCGGCGCTGTACTTCCACGTGCTGAGGCCTGAGGATCGCGTCGCGGTGAAGCCGCATGCGAGCCCGGTGTTCCACGCCATCCAGTATCTGTTCGACCGGCAGAGCCGCGAGAAGCTGGAGAACTTTCGCGGCTTCAAGGGCGCGCAGTCCTATCCCTCGCGTACCAAGGACGTCGACGACGTCGACTTCTCCACCGGCTCGGTCGGCCTCGGCGTCGCGCAGACGCTGTTCGCCTCGCTGGTGCAGGACTACGTCAAGGCGCATGGCTGGATGACGGACCGCCGCGAGGGGCGGATGATCGCGCTGGTCGGCGACGCCGAGATGGACGAAGGCAACATCTTCGAGGCGCTCGCGGAAGGCTGGAAGCACGGCCTGCGCAACACCTGGTGGGTGGTCGACTATAACCGCCAGTCGCTCGATGCCGTCGTGCGCGAAGGTCTCTGGGAGAAGTTCGAGACCATGTTCCGCAACTTCGGCTGGGACGTGGTCATCGTGAAGTACGGCCGCCTGATGCGCGAGGCATTCGCCGAGCCCGGCGGCGAGGCGCTGAAGCGCTGGATCGACAATTGTCCGAACGCGCTCTATGCGGCACTGTGCTTCCAGGGTGGTGCGGCCTTCCGCAAGCATTTGCACGACGAGATCGGCGATCAGGGGCCAATTACAAAACTGATCGACAAGCGCAGCGACGAGGCGTTGCTGGCGCTGATGTCGAACCTCGGCGGCCACGACATGGCGAGCATGCTGGACGCGTTCGAATCCATCGACCACGACCGCCCGGTCTGCTTCATCGCCTACACCATCAAGGGCGTCGGCCTGCCGTTCCAGGGCCACAAGGACAACCACGCCGGCCTGATGACGGTCGCGCAGATGGAGAAATATCGCGAGAGCCAGAACATCCGCCCCGGCCACGAATGGGACAAGTACGAGGGCCTGGCGCAGGACGCTGCCGAACTCGACGCCTTCCTCGCGCGCGTGCCTTTCAATCAGGATGGCCGCCGGCTCACCGCGCCCGTCGTCGAGGTCCCCCGGCAGCTCGCATTCAAGCCGTCGCCGCAGATGTCGACCCAGCAGGGCTTCGGCCTCGTGCTCAACGAGATCGCCCGCGGCGACAGCGAGCTCGCCCAGCGCATCGTCACGACCTCGCCCGATGTCACCGTCTCGACCAATCTCGGTCCCTGGGTGAACCGGCGCGGCCTGTTCGCGCGCGGCGAGAAGGCGGATTTATTCCGCAGCGAGAAAATTCCATCCACGTTCAACTGGGACTTCTCGCCCAAGGGCCAGCATCTCGAGCTCGGCATCGCCGAGATGAACTTGTTCATCATGCTCTCGGCGCTCGGCCTGTCGCACCAGATCAACGGCGAGCGGCTGCTGCCGGTCGGCACGCTCTACGATCCCTTCATCGAGCGCGGGCTCGATGCGCTGAACTATGCCTGTTACCAGGACGCCCGCTTCATGGTGGCGGCGACGCCATCCGGCATCACGCTCGCGCCCGAAGGCGGCGCGCATCAGTCGATCGCAACGCCGCTGATCGGCATGGCGCAGGACGGGCTCGCCTCGTTCGAGCCGGCCTTCGTCGACGAGCTCGCCGTGATCATGGGGTGGGGCTTCGAGCACATGCAGCGCGATCCGGGCGAGGGCGGTTCCGTGTACCTGCGCCTGTCGACGCGCAGCATCGAGCAGGCGCAGCGCATCATGACGCCGGAACTGGAGCAGGGCATCACCGACGGCGCCTATTGGCTGCGCAAGCCGGGCCCCAATGCCGAACTCGTGATCGCCTATACCGGCGCGGTCGCGCCCGAAGCGATCGAGGCGACCGGCTTCATCGGTGAGAGCCGGCGCGACATCGGTCTGCTCGCGATCACCTCAGCCGACCGCCTGCATGCGGGCTGGACCGCCGCGCGGAAATTGCGGCGAGATCGTCGCGGCGTGCAGCATCTCAGCCATATCGAGAAACTGCTGGCGCCGCTGCCGCGCGACTGCGGCATCGTGACCGTGATCGACGGCCACCCGGCCACGCTCGGCTGGCTCGGCAGCGTCCGCGGCCACCGCGTCGAGGCGCTCGGCGTCGAGCAGTTCGGCCAGACCGGCACCATCGCCGACCTCTATCGCCACTACGGCATCGACGCCAACGCCATCATCGATGCGGCGGAAAGCCTCACCGCTGGCGCGCCGATCGTGCATCGCAAGATGGCGGTGTAGTCGAGGTAACTGGCTGTCATTCCGGGGCGACGCGTAGCGTCGAGCCCGGAATCCATACTCCCGATCGTGGTTATGGACTCCGGCCCGCGCCAAGGGGCGCGCCCCGGAATGACGGCTGAGGGAGCCTTGCCACCCTCCCGCCATCGGCTCATATAGGCCCCGTCCGCCGCAACGCTGGCCCCGCATATGGCGGGTTCAATTGCCGGCGCTTTCGTGCAAGGATGCCTGCCGAAACGCCCCCACCATGCCCCCAAGAAGAGGTTAACGATGGTCAATCGCATGCAATTCTACATCGACGGCGCCTGGGTCGATCCCGCCGTCAAGAAGTCCACCGCCGTGGTGAACCCCGCGACGGAAGAGGCGATGTACGAGGTTGCGCTGGGCTCCAAGGCTGACGTGGACAAGGCCGTCGCCGCCGCCAAGCGCGCCTTTGCGACGTTCTCCCAGACCAGCCGTGAAGAGCGCGTTGCGCTGCTCACCAAGGTGATCGAAATTTACAAGGGCCGTCTCAAGGAGATCGGCGCCGCCGTGTCCGACGAGATGGGCGCCCCGCTGCCGATGGCCGAAAAGCTCCAGGCCGGCGCCGGCCTCGGCCATCTCATGACCACGCTCGACGTGCTCAAGAACTATCATTTCGAGGAGCCCGTCGGCACCGCCATGGTGCTGCGCGAGCCGATCGGCGTGGTCGGCATGATCACGCCCTGGAACTGGCCGCTGAACCAGATCGCCTGCAAGGTCGCGCCCGCGCTCGCCGCCGGCTGCACCATGATCCTGAAGCCGTCGGAATTCACCCCGACCTCGGCGCTGATCTTCGCGGAAATCCTCCATGAAGCCGGCGTGCCGAAGGGCGTGTTCAATCTCGTCAACGGTCTCGGCCCCGAGGTCGGTGCCGCCATGAGCGAGCACCCCGACATCGACATGATCTCGTTCACCGGCTCGACCCGCGCCGGCATCGACGTTGCCAAGCGCGCGGCGCCGACCGTCAAGCGCGTCAGCCAGGAGCTCGGCGGCAAGTCGCCGAACGTCATCCTCGAAGGTGCCGACCTCACGAAGGCGGTGACCGGCGGCGTGATGCACATGTTCAACAACTCCGGCCAGTCCTGCAACGCGCCCTCGCGCATGATCGTGCCGCTGTCCAAGATGAAGGAAGTCGCCGCGATCGCGAAGGCGGTCGCCGACAAGACCAAGGCCGGTGATCCCCGCGCCGAAGGCACCACCATCGGCCCGGTCGTCAACCGCGGTCAGTGGGACAAGATCCAGGGCCTGATCAAGAAGGGCATCGACGAGGGCGCGACGCTCGTTGCCGGCGGCCCGGGCCTGCCCGAGGGCGTCAACAAGGGCTTCTACGTTCGCCCGACCATCTTCGCCGACGTCACCCCTGACATGACGATCGCCCGCGAAGAAATCTTCGGACCGGTGCTGACCATCATCGGTGCCAAGGACGAAGCCGAAGCCGTGCATATCGCCAACGACACGCCGTACGGTCTCGCCGGCTATGTCTCGGGCGCTTCGGTCGAGGACGCCAAGCGCGTCGGACGGCAGATACGCGCGGGCAACGTCAACCTCCAGGGCGTGCCCAACGACCGGAGCGCGCCGTTCGGCGGCTACAAGCAGTCGGGCAACGGCCGCGAGTGGGGCAAGTACGGCCTCGAGGACTTCCTCGAAGTGAAGGCGGTCGCCGGCTTCAACGCGGCGTAAGTTTCATCGCCTAAACAGAATGACGCCGGGGCGGGAAATCGCTCCGGCGTTTTTGTTTTGCTCCGTCGTCATTCCGGGGCATCGCGAAGCGATGAGCCCGGAATCCATTTGGCAACAGACTCCGTCGCATGATGGATTCCGGGCTCGCGCCGAAGACGGCGCGCCCCGGAATGACGGAGGATAGAGCCTGCGCCTATCCCCCCACCGCGCCCTGCGTGTTCACATACAGCGCGTAGATCGACTGGCTCGCCGCCATGAACAGGCGGTTGCGCTTGACGCCGCCGAAGCAGAGATTGGCGCAGCGCTCGGGCAGCGCGATGCGGCCGATCATGACTCCGTCGGGGGCGAACACGACGACGCCGTCGAGCTCGGGATCGCCCATGCCCCAGCCGCACCACAGATTGCCGTCGATGTCGCAGCGCATGCCGTCCGGCGTGCCGGGGCCTGCATCGATGAAGACGCGCTTGTTGGAGATGGTGGTGCCGTCCGCCGAGACGTCATAGGCGAGGATTTTCCGGTTCGGTACGCCGCGGGATTCCACGACGTACAAGATCTTCTCGTCGGGCGAGAAGCACAGCCCGTTCGGCCCGAGCACGCCTTCGGCGACGATGCTCGCCTTGCCGGTCGCGGGATCGAGCCGGTAGACATTCGGATCGATCTCTGAGTCCGCCTTGTAGCCCTCGTAATTGCCGAGCAGGCCGAAGGTGGGGTCGGTGAACCAGACCGCGCCGTCGGATTTCACCACGACGTCGTTCGGCGAGTTGAGCTTCTTGCCATTGAACGAGTCCATCAGCACGGTGATGCTGCCGTCGTATTCGGTGCGGGTAACGCGGCGCCCGCCGTGTTCGCAGGTGACGAGTCGGCCCTGCCGGTCGCGCGTGTTGCCATTGGCGAAATTGGAGGGCTTGCGGAAAACCGACACGGCGCCGGTCTCCTCCTCCCATTTGAGGATGCGCTGGTTCGAGATGTCGCTGCACAAGAGATAGCGTCCGTCGCCGAACCAGACCGGCCCCTCGGCCCAGCGCAGGCCGGTCGTCAGCCGCTCCACCGCCGACAGTTTCAGCCAGTATTTTTCGAAGCGGGGATCGAGCGCGTGAATGGCCGGATCGGGATAGTAGCTCGCCGGCCGCCAGCCTGACCGCTCCTGGGTGTGGGACGATGCCTCATTCATGTCGGTTCTCTCGTTTCGTTCCCTCTGGACAATGCTGCTATCATTGGAGACACGTGACGGCAAATCGGTCACCAACGACGAGGGAAGACATGCCGCGCATCTTGATGACGGGAGCTTCGGGCGGAATCGGAACGCGCCTGCGCAAATTGCTGCCGCCGATCTATCCCGACCTGCTCCTTTCCGACATCCGCGAGCCCAAGGACCTCGGCCCCAACGAGCAGTTCAAGGTCGCGGACCTGTCCGACCTCGCGCAGGTCGAGGCGCTCTGCGAGGGCGTCGACGGCATCATCCATTTCGGCGGCTATTCGGTCGAAGGCCCGTGGGACGACATCCTCCAGGCCAACATCATCGGCGGCTACAATCTGTTCGAGGCCGCCTACCGCAAGGGCGTCAAGCGCGTGGTGTTCGCCTCGTCCAACCACGTCGTCGGCTTTTATCCGCGCCACCACAAGATCGGCACCGACGTCACCGTGCGCCCCGACGGCCGCTATGGCGTCAGCAAGGTGTTCGGCGAGGCGGTCGGTTCGCTCTACGCCGACAAGCACGGGCTGAAGGTGACTTGCATCAGGATCGGCAATTGCGACGAACGTCCGCTCGACCATCGTCGCATCGCGATGTGGCTGAAGCCGGAGGATTTGGTGCAACTCTGCCAGATCGGGCTCGAGCATCCCGACATCCATTTCGAGGTGTTCTACGGTGTGTCCCTGAACGAGCGGGCCTGGTGGGACAACAGTCGCGCCTATGCGTTCGGCTATCGCCCCACGGGCCGCTCCGAGGATCACGTCGCGCACGCCATGGCCGAGCAGGCCAAGCTGAAGCCCGATCCGATCGGCGATCACTATCAGGGCGGCGCGTTCGCGAGCCTCGAGTTCGATGGTGACGCCAGCCGAATTATCGACTGGAATAAGCGGTAGCCTTCCTCACGTCATTGCGAGCGCAGCGAAGCAATCCAGTATCCCCCCGCGGAAAGACTCTGGATTGCTTCGCTGCGCTCGCAATGACGCGTTGCCGGACGCTGGCAAAAGTCGCCTGATCGCCGTTGCCGCACGAGATCAGTCTGCCTCTAGGCCCCGCTCGCAAATCCAACGAAAGTCGTCGCTTCATCGACTGACTTGCGTTCGGATATGACGGCGTTGGCAGGAAAGCTGTGATCTGGCCAGCCCAACGCGATGCTTTTCATGATCACCTGATCATCCGCAATCCCGGCATGCTCGCGCACGACGGGGGATTGCATGATGCCCTGGCTGTTGATCACGGCCCCGAGCCCCCGCGACCAGGCCGCGTTGACGAGCGCGGTCGCCACTGCGCCGCAGTCAAAGGCCGTATCGTCACTGGAGGCCAACTGGCGATCGTATGTGATGATCACGCAGACAGGCGCGTCGAACTGGCGAAAGCCGCGCAGAACCCAGTCCTGCCGCTGCTGCTTGTCGTCTCGCGCAATTCCCATTGCACTGAACAACTGCTTGGCAACGCCAATCTGGCGTTCGCGATGCACTCCCTCGAATGCCTGGCCGGTTCGAAACTCGCGCGAGTGCGGCACGCCCGCCAGATTGCGCTCGGTATTGCCCCTCCGGATCCGATCCAGCGGTTCTCCGGTGATGACGTAGAAATTCCACGGCTGGGTATTCATCGACGATGGCGCGCGCATCGCTAGCGCTAGAATTTCCTTGATCAATTCCGGCGGGACAGGATCGGGCTTGTAACCGCGAATGCTTCGCCGGCCGAGAATGACATCATCAAATTCCATCTTGCGGGTTTCCTGAATTGGCGTGATGCTGCGTTGTCCCTCAGAGTTTTGATCGTGTCTAGCCCAGCAAATTCGATCGTTAGCTCTGCTCTCCCGCAATCCTTGCCAGATAATCCGCCTTGCTGAACTGCATATGATCCACGCACAACTGCGCCAGCGCCCAGCTGTCGCGGCCCTTCAACAATTCGATCATAAGCTCGTGCTGGCGGCGTGATTGCGCTAGGCCGTCGCGGTCGGCGAGATTCTTGGCGCGCATCGGCAGCGTCAAACTCATATAATCCTGCAGCGAGCGGACCAGATAGGGATTGCCGCAAGCCGAGAACAGCGCGACGTGGAAGGCGTCGTTGGCTTCATGGATGCCGCGAAGGTCGCGGACGTCGGCCTTGGCGCAATAGTCGCGTTGCAGCGCAGTCAGCTCGTCGATCAGGACTTGCGGTGCGGGCAGGGGGATCATCAGCGCGGCCTGCCGCGTCAGCATCTCCCTGACTTCGTAGATCTGCCGGACCTCCTCGGCCGAGTAGAACCGCACGGTGGCGCCGACATTCTTCTCGCGGCGGACGATGCCGCGCCGCTCGGCATCCACCAGCGCCTGGCGCACGAAGTGCCGCGAGGTGCCGTAAGCCGACATCAACGCGTCTTCGGTGAGCCGCGCACCCGGGGCGAGGCGGCCGAAGATGATATCCTCCTCCAGCCGCGCGACAACGTCATCCGGATCGTCGCGCCGGATAGAAATGGCGTCTGCGGTGCGAATGTCGGACATGCCCTCGGCCTCCGGCGCCTGCCGGTCCGCTCTTAGGGAGCAGGACGAGGCCAGATTGTCAATAATTTGTGTCCGTGGGCGGTATTAGGAGTAGAAGCCGACCCGATCCGGCCCAATCTTATTGACAATCAGGGGGCAGACTGTAGCACAATGGCAAGCGAGAAGGAGCGGTGTGATGACGAGTGGTTTGCGCAAGGGTCTGACGAGCTATGGCGATGCCGGCTTCTCGCTGTTCCTGCGCAAGGCGTTCATCAAGGCCATGGGTTATTCCGACGACGCGCTGGAGCGCCCGATCGTCGGCATCACCAACACCTATAGCGACTACAATCCCTGCCACGGCAACGTCCCGCAGATCATCGAAGCCGCCAAGCGCGGTGTCATGCTGTCTGGCGCGATGCCGTTCGTATTCCCGACCATCTCGATCGCCGAGAGCTTTGCGCATCCGACCTCGATGTATCTGCGCAACCTGATGGCGATGGACACCGAGGAGATGATCCGGGCGCAGCCGATGGATTCGGTGATCGTGATCGGCGGCTGCGACAAGACGCTTCCCGCGCAGGTGATGGCCGCGATCAGCGCCGATCTGCCGACCGTGGTCATTCCCGTGGGGCCGATGGTGGTCGGCCACCACAAGGGCGAGGTGCTCGGCGCTTGCACCGACTGCCGCCGTCTCTGGGGCAAGTATCGCGCCGGCGAGATGGACGATGTCGAGATCGAAGCGGTGAACGGCCGTCTCGCGCCGTCGGTCGGCACCTGCATGGTGATGGGCACGGCCTCGACCATGGCCTGCATGATCGAAGCCATGGGTCTGTCGTTGCCGATGAGCGCGACGATTCCCGCGCCGCATGCCGAGCGTTTCCGCCTCGCCGAGGCGAGCGGCCGCGTCGCGGCCGAAATGGCCAAGACCAAGGGACCGAAGCCGAGCGAGCTCTTGACGCCGGCTTCCTTCAAGAACGCGCAGGTCGTGCTGCAGGCGATCGGCGGCTCGACCAACGGCCTGATCCATCTGACGGCGATGGCGCATCGCTCACCGCACCGGCTTGATCTCGGGGAATTCGACCAGATCGGCCGCGAGGTGCCGGTGCTGATCGATCTGAAGCCGTCGGGCGAACATTACATGGAGCATTTCCATCACGCCGGCGGCGTGCCGAAACTGCTGGCGCAGCTCGGCGACCTCGTCGATCTCGATGCGAAAACCATTTCAGGCCAGACGTTGCGCGATGTCGTCGCCAATGCGGAGGATGTGCCCGGTCAGGACGCGATCCGGTCGCGCGACAATCCGATCAAGAAGGAGGGCGGCCTTGCCGTCCTGCACGGCAATCTCGCGCCGCGCGGCGCGGTGATCAAGCAATCCGCCGCTAGCCCGAAGCTGCTGAAGCATACCGGGCGCGCCGTGGTGTTCGAATCCGTCGAGGATATGACCTTGCGGGTTGACGATCCTGATCTCGACGTCACCGCCGACGACGTGCTGGTGCTGCGCAATGCCGGCCCCAAGGGCGCGCCCGGCATGCCCGAGGCGGGCTATCTGCCGATCCCGAAGAAGCTCGCGCGCGGTGGCACCAAGGACATGGTGCGCATTTCCGACGCGCGCATGAGCGGCACCGCGTTCGGCACCATCGTTTTGCACATCACCCCGGAATCCGCCGTCGGCGGGCCGCTGGCGCTGGTGAAGAACGGCGACATGATCAGCCTGGATGTTGCAAAGCGCAGCATCGAGCTGCTGGTTGATGCCGCCGAGCTGGAGCGGCGCCGCGCGGCGTTGAAGCCGGCCGCTGCGCCCGACGAGGCGCGGCGCGGCTACGCCTGGCTGTTCAACGAGACCATCATGCAGGCCGATGAGGGCTGCGACTTCGATTTCATGCAGAGGACTGGGAAGAAGACCGAGACAGGCTGACAAACAACGAGCGCCCAGACCGCACAAGCGGCGGGCGATAAAACAGGGGGAAACGATGATTGCGCGATCCATGCCAAGATTCTTGCATGGCTTGGCGGCTGCGGCCGCCATGCTTCTCGTCACCGGAGCCGGGGCGCAGGAGGTGAAGCATTATCGCTTCGCCTATGACCAGCCGCGCAACACCGGCTATTCCATCGCGGGCGACCTGTTTGCCGACAAGCTCAAGGAATTGAGCAAAGGCACCATGATCATCGACCAGTACCCCGGCGCGCAACTGGGCCAGGAGCCGCAATTGCTGCAGCTCGTGAAGGCCGGCGATATCGAATTCGCGATCATCTCCTCGGCCAACACCGCGACCATCTCGCCGCAGGCCGGCGTGATGTCGCTGCACTTCCTGTTCCGCGACGAGAACCACGTCATCAAGGGGCTGGCCGATCCGAAAGTGTTCGAAGCGCTCAAGACCATGATCGACGAGACCACGCAGGGTCTGCACGTCATCGCGACGGGCTCGCAGGGTGTGCGCCACATGTACTCCAAGAAGGAGATTCACAATGTGGCTGATATCAAGGGCCTGAAGATCCGCGTGCAGGCCACCGCGACCGAGGACACCATGTTCCCGGCCTACGGCGCCCAGACCGTGCACATGCCGTTCGGCAGCGTCTACACGAGCTTGCAGACCGGTGTGGTCGAGGTCGCCGAGAACAGCATCAACGTCTACCTCGTCAACAAGCACTACGAGGTCGCCCCGGTCCTCAACATCACCGAGCACGAGGCCAACAACGCGCTGGTGTTCATCTCGGACAAGCTCTGGCAGAGCCTGTCTGCGGAGCAGAAGGGCTGGGTGCAGACGGCCGCGAACGAGATCAGCGCGAAGGAACCGGCGAAGGCGTTCGAGCTCGAGCGCAGTGCGGCCGAGAAGCTGAAGAAGATGGGCGTCAAGGTCGTCACGGACGTCGACAAGAAGAGCTTCACGGGGATTGCCGACCCCTATCTCGACAAGCTCGCCAAGGAGCTCGGCCCGCACGCCGAGAAGGTCAAGAATTTGATCCGGGCGATTAATTAAGCCGCGGTCTCCATTCTCTCCATGCGTCGTCCCGGCGAAAGCCGGGACCCATAACCACAGGATTGAGTTTGGCGAAGACTCGGAGTCGCCAGCTCGCGCAGCAATTCCCATTCGGGGGTATGGGTCCCGGCTTTCGCCGGGACGACGGAGAGATAGATGCCCATCGCCGACAAATTGCTCGTTCAGCGCCAGCGACACCTGAAATGGCGCTGGCTCGACTGGCTCGAGCTTGCGCTGATGATCCTGTGCGGCCTGCTCTGCTTCGGCTTCTCGCTGTCGGTGACCGCCGACATCGTCACCCGCACCATCGGCCATCCCTGGCTGTGGTTGCAGGAGGTCACCTCGACGCTGTTCATCTATGCGATCTTCGTCGGGACGGCGGCCGCGACCCGGCGCAATGACCACCTTTATCTCACCGCGATCTCGGAGGCGATGCACGGCACGCCGCGGATCATCGTCGAGGTGATCATCCGTCTCGTCGTGCTCGGCGTCGCGTTCTGCCTGATCTGGTATGGCTACCAGAACTATCTCCGCGGCTTCGGCAGCTTCCGCCTGCCGTCGGGCACGCCGATCGCTTCGCTCTACGCGATCATCCCGCTGTCTGGCGTGCTGGTCGGCCTGTTTACCATCGAGCAGTTGGTCAACGGCCTGCGCAACGGCTTTGACCATCCCGAGCCGCCGGAAGACCACGCTGCACCTGTCGTCGCCGACGCACAGATGAGGGCGCAGCCGTGAGCGCACCCGTCGTCCTGGCGTTGATGTCGATCTGCTTCCTGTCGTTCGGCTATCTCGGCGTGCCCGTGCCGTTCTCGCTGATGGCTGGCGTGTTCATCGGCGCGATCCTGTCGGATGTCTCGCTCGCCGCCATCATCCAGAAGATCTTCGACGGCGTCGATTCCGAGGCGCTGCTGGCGATCCCGTTCTTCCTGCTGGTCGGCGAGCTCATGAGCTCGGCCAATGTGGTGGTCAGAATAGCCAATCTGTCGGTGTCGCTGGTCGGGCACATCAGGGGCGGGCTGTCGCAGGTCGTCGTCGTCTTCAGCATGTTCTTCTCTGAAATGTCGGGATCGACCACGGCCGACGTCGCGGTGATGAGCCGCGCGCTGGGTGGTCCGATGAAACGGGAAGGCTACGAGCCCGCCTTCATCGCCGCCATCATCGCGTCGGCCTCGACCATCGCGGCGCTGGTGCCGCCGAGCATCACGGCCGTGGTCTATGGCGCGGTCGGCAACGTCTCGATCGCCGGCCTGTTCATGGCAGGCGTGGTGCCGGGCCTGATGATCGGCTTCGGCCTGATGATTTACTGCTACTTCTTCGGCCCCTCGGGCTTGCGCAAGCCGCGCGCGCCGCTGCGGCAGGTGGCGTTCGCCGCCGGCGATGCGGCTTTGCCGCTGATGATCCCGGTGATCCTGCTGGGCGGCATTCTCACCGGCTGGTTCACGCCGACGGAAGCCGGCGTCGTCGCCGTGGTCTGGATCATCCTGGTGGTGATCCCCGCGCTCAATCGCGGGCACATCAGGAAGATTCCCTACGATTTCTGCCTCGCCGGGCTGATCTTCTCGCTGCCGCTGATCACGATCGGCGCCGCCAATGCGTTCGGCTGGATGCTCGCTTACTTGCGCGGCGCCAGCTACATCGCCGATGTGATCACCTCGATCGCGGGCAACGATCCGCATTTGATCATGCTGCTGATGGTGCTGCTGTTCACCGTGGTCGGCGACTTCATCGAGCCGGTGCCGACCATCATCATCTTCATGCCGCTGGTGAATACGCTCACCGAGGCCGGCGACATCAACGCCGTGCACATGGGCGTGGTGCTGATCGCGACGCTCGCCTTCGGCCTGATCACGCCGCCTTACGGCCTGGTGCTGCTGATGGCGTCGAAATTCGTCGGCGTCAGTTTCGCCAAGGCGTTACGCGCCGCTTTGCCGATTTACGTCGTGTTTCTGGCCACCATCGCGTTCGCGATCTATTTCCCGAGCGTCGTGCTGTGGCTGCCGCAGCATGTGCTGCCGGAATCGGTCGGCTGCTTCAAGTCGCCGGCGGGGACGGGCTACATCTGCCCCAAGTAATCTTGATCAAGTGATCTTGTTTAAGTGACGAGCTGCTCGACGCGCCATTGCGCGTCGTCGCGGGTGTAGCGGAAAGGTATGCCGTGGCTGTTCTTGAAATAGGTGCCGCACAGCGCGTTCGCCATCCCCTGCATCACGGCGTCATGGCAGACGAAAAGGACGTCGTCGTCGGGATGACGGTCGAGCCAGGCGGAGACGCAAGCCAGCGACCTCTCGGTCATGTCGTCCCAGCTCTCGCCGTCCGCGGGCAGGATCGAGACGAGGCCCGTCGCCGATGTGACGCCGTGCTTCACCATGACGTCGCGGACGGGGAGACCCTCCAGGCTTCCGAAGTCGAATTCGATGATGCGCTCGTCGATGCTGAGCGGCACTGCGATCGCGTCGGCGATGATCTCGGCCGTTCGCGCTGCGCGCACCAGCGGGCTTGCGACGATCCGGCTGATGCCGATGCCGCGCAACATGCTGGCCGCCTCGTGCGCCTGCCGCAGGCCGTCCGCGTTCAGCGGGTTGTCGGTCCGGCCCTGGAAGCGCCCCTCGCGATTCCAGTCGGTGGCTCCGTGGCGCAGGCCGCAGAACGACCGCGAGGGCGTCATCGCGTTCACTTGCCCTTGCTCGTGAACTTCTTCACGGCGGTGCGAAACTCCTCCGTGTTCATCGCCATGATGATCTTGTGTTCTTCCGCGTCGAGCTGCTGCTTCACCGGCGTGGTGGCGGCCGAATAGACCAGCGACTTGGTGCCTGCGATGGCGGCCGGCGGGTTTTGCGCCAGGCGCTCGGCGAGCTGCCGTGTCGCGGCCTTCAGCTCGGTCGCCGGGACGATCCTGGCGACGAGGCCCCATTCATGGGCCTGCTGCGCGGTAAAATTGTCCTCGGCCAGGAAGATCTGCAGCGCGCGGCGGGAGCCGACCGTACCGACGATGCCGACCGTCGAGCCGCCATCCGGCGAGACGCCGATCTTGGCATAGGCGGGCGTGAATTTGGCGTCCTCTGCGGCGATGCAGAGGTCGGTGACGAAGGCGAGGCCCATGCCGGCGCCGGCCGCCGAGCCGTGCACGCTGGAGAGCGACAGCTTCGGCATGCGCCGGATGATCTCGATGAAGGCGTGATAGTGCTTGAGGAGCTCGCCGACGACCGGCGTCACCGTATTGGCTTCGGCGGCAGCGCCGATCGTCTGCAGATCGCCGCCGGCCGAGAAGGCGCGGCCTTCGCCTTCGATCACCACGACCCTGATGGCGTCGTCGGCCTCGACATAGGTCGCGAGCTGCTCGAGTTTCTGCGCGATGGCCAGGTTGACCGAGTTGAACGCGGCGGGGCGGTTGAGGGTGATGGTCGCGATCGGGCCGTCGATCCGCAGCAGGGCGGGATCATCTGGGTGGGAAACGGGAGCAGGCATTTTTGGAAGTCCCCGGCATGAGGTGGTTGCTGCAACTAAATCGCAGATGGCGAGGGGTGACAATCCCTGGCCGCCAGCCCCGGCCAGTGTCCCGCGCACCACTCTTGCGCAGGGCGGAACGATGGGATCAAATAGGGCGCCTTCGCCAAGGGACGGACACGAGCGCCGGCTCCTCCTGGGCAAGCAAGCCGAGATCAGTACGAGAGGAGACGACATGGGTTACGCTCGTGTCTTGCGGAAATGGGCTGTCCGATGACGGACGGTCCGGTGATCATTGTCGGTGCCGGCCATGGTGGCTACCAGGTCGCGGCATCGCTGCGCCAGGCGGGTTTTTCGGAGCGCATCTGCCTGATCAATGACGAGGCGCATCTGCCCTATCAGCGGCCGCCGCTGTCCAAGGCCTTCATCAAGGGCTCGGCCGGACCTGAGAGCCTGATGTTCCGGCCGGAGAAATTCTACCACGACCAGATCATCGAGCTGATCGCGGGCCACGCCGTGTCGATCGACCGCGCGGCGCGCAAGGTGCTGCTCGCCTCGGGCGAGGCGCTGCCCTACGGCCACCTGATCCTGGCGACGGGCGCGCGCAACCGCCTGCTCGACCTGCCCAATGCCAACCTGCCCGACGTGAAATATCTGCGCATCCTCGACGAGAGCGAGGCGCTGCGCCAGATCATGCCGTCGAAGACACGGGTGGTGGTGATCGGCGCCGGCTTCATCGGCCTCGAATTCGCGGCCACCGCGCGCATCAAGGGGCTCGAGGTCGACGTGCTCGAGCTCGCACCGCGCGTGATGGCGCGCGCGGTGACGGCGGAGGTCTCGGAATACTTCCAGCAGCGGCATCGCGAGGCCGGCATCCGCATCCACCTCGGCGTGCAGGCAACGTCCATCGAGGCTGCGGACGGCAAGGTGACCGGCGTCTCCCTGAGCGACGGCCGGCATCTGCCCGCCGACCTCGTCGTGGTCGGCGTCGGCGTGCTGCCGAACATCGAGCTCGCAGCGGAGGCGGGGCTACCCGTCGCCGCCGGCATCATCGTCGACGAATATCTTGCGACCTCCGATCCCAATATTTCCGCGATCGGCGATTGCGCGCTGTTCGCCAGCCCGCGCTTCGGAGGTTCGCTGCGGCTGGAATCGGTGCAGAACGCCACCGACCACGCCCGCTGCGTGGCGGCGCGGCTGACCGGCGACAAGAAGCCCTATGACGGTCATCCCTGGTTCTGGAGCGATCAGGGCGACGACAAGCTGCAGATGGCCGGGCTCACCACCGGCTACGACCGCGTCGTGCTGCGCGGAAATCCAGCGAACAAGGCGTTCTCGGCGTTCTGCTACAAAGGTGAAAAACTGCTCGGCATCGAGTCCGTCAACCGGGCCGGCGATCACATGTTCGGCCGCCGCTTGCAGGCCATGGACCGCTCGATCACGCCGGAGCAGGCGGCGGACGAGAGCTTCGACCTGAAGAGCGCGCTGGCGTGATCAGCCTGCGTTGAGAACCGCCGCCACTTCCGCGGCCGTCGGCATCGACGGCCCGGCGCCCATGCGCTGCACCGAGATCGAGGCGGCGGCATTGGCGAAGGCGAGGGCGGCGCGCAAAGCAACCTCGTCAGCCAGCTGCGCCGCGAGCGCGCCGACGAAACAATCGCCGGCGCCGGTGGTATCGACCGCCTTCACCGCACGGCCGGGCACGGCAAATTCCTCGCTGGCAGCCAGCGCCAGCACGCCGCGCTTGCCGAGCGTGACGCAGATGGTCTGGTCCGCGCGCGCCTGAAGCTGTCGCGCCACCTCGATGATGCGCGCAGCGCTGTCGTCCTCCGAAAGCTCCACACCGGCGAGGAAGCCGAGCTCGGTCTCGTTCAGTACGAGGACGTCGACGAGTGCGAGCAGCTCGCGCGACATGGCCTGCGCCGGCGCCGGGTTGAGCACCGTCGTGGCGCCGGCCTCGCGCGCGCGCTGGAAGAACGCGGCAATCGTCGGCAGCGGGATTTCGAACTGGCTGACCGCGACGTCGCCCTTCAGCAGCGGGACGACACGGACGTCGTCGGCGCCGACCAGCGCATTGGTGCCGGGAATGACGACGATGGTGTTGTCGGACGCGGCCACCGTGATGATGGCGGTCCCGGTATGTGCCTCGGCCGTCTCCTGGAGATAGCCGAGATCGATGCCCTGATCGCCGAGGAAGGCCTTCAGTTCAGCGCCGAAGGAATCCTTGCCCAGCCGGCCGATCAGCGTAGTCTGCGCGCCGAGCCGCGACGCGGCCACCGCCTGGTTGGCACCCTTGCCGCCCGGAAAATACAATACCTGCCGGCCTGCGACGGTCTCGCCGACTTTCGGGTGGCGATCGGCGGTCGCCACCACATCCATGTTGATGCTGCCGGCGACGAAGACGCGCCCCATGACCCACCTTTGCGAAGCTCAGACCCTGACTTCGAACTCGTGCCTGACTTTGGCGATGTCCACAAGGGTTGGAAGTCCCGCCTCGTTGCCAAGCCGCTGGATCTTGAAGGTCGAGGCGGCGCGAGCGAAATCGAAATGTTCGCGCCAGCTTTTGCCGGGATGGGCGAGGTAGGAATAGACATAGGCGCCGTGGAAGACGTCGCCGGCGCCATTGGTGTCGATCACGCGCTCGCGCGGGATCGGCATCGCCGGCATGATCTCGACCGCGCCGGTTTCGTTGTACCAGAGCAGGCCCTTCTCACCCATGGTGACGCCGCCGATCTTGCAGCCGCGGCCCTTGAGATAGTCGAGCATCTTCTCCGGCGTCAGGTCCATCTGCTCGCACAGGCGCTCGGCGACGATGGCGACGTCGATGAATTCCAGCAGCTCATGCGTGTTGGTGCGCAGGCCGCCGCCGTCGAGCGAGGTCAGGATACCGGCCTCGCGGCAGACTTTTGCGTAGTGGAGCGCGGCATCCGGCTGATGGCCGTCGACATGCAGCACGCGGCAGCCGCCGAGATTGAGCATCGGAAAGGGGTGGATGTGATCGTCGTCGCGGCAGCGGACGATGGCCCGCTTGCCGTCCTTGGGCATGATGAAGGACAGCGAGGACTGATTCACCTTCCGCCCATGCAGCGAGATTCCGTACTTCGCGCACATGTCCATGAACATGCGGCCGAGCCAGTCATTGGCCGCGGTGGCGATCAGATCGGGCACGATGCCGAGCTTGGCGCAGCAGAACGCCGCCGTAACCGCATTGCCGCCGAAAGAGACCGCGTAGTCGGTCGCCACGTGCTTCTCGTCGCCGGTCGGCATGTGGTCGGTGATGAAGACGACGTCGATATAGGTCTGTCCGATAAAGAGAGCCTGCATTGGTTGTCCGTGATGCGCTGGGTGGTCCCGGCCGGCAGCTTACCTTAGCACCGCTTCGGCAGGAGGAACGCCAAAAATATTCGCAATCCCATGACGATAGGTGCTTGAGGTCGATCAGGGGCCGGAATACGACCGTGGCAGAGCCAACGACCCCCAGGGCTTGTCAGGGGCGTTTCGGTTCCGGATTCGGAAGGGAGGGAACATGATCACCGGCCTCGATCACGTCGTCGCTCTGGTCAGGGATATCGGTGCGGCCAAGGCGGCCTATCAGACGCTGCTTGGGCGAGCGCCCGCATGGCAGAATGCCGGCGAGGGCGCCGACCGCGTGCTCTTCACCCTGGACAACATGACGATCGAGTTGATGGCGCCGAGCGGCTTCAGCGTGACCGCCGACCGCATGCGCGCGCTGCTCGACGACCAGGAAGGCGTGCTCGCGAGCCTGTGCTTTCGCGTCGCGGACATGGGCAAGATGCACCGGCGGCTGGACCGGGTGGCCTTGAAGCCGGACCCGGTCACCGAGGTCGAAAGCAGCGATGCCGAATCCGGTGCGGTGCTTCACTGGAAGCGCACGCGTGCCGCCACCGAGCTGACGCGCGGGGTGCGGATGTTCTTCCTCGAACTGGCCGACGAGCGCCCCAAATCGGCCGTGACCGACATCGCGCCGATCGACGCGCTCGACCACGTCGTGATCACCACCGAGGATTCCGACCGCGCCGCCGCGCTCTATGGCGCGCGGCTCGGGCTCGATCTCGCACTCGACCGCTCCCATCACGACTGGGGCCAGCTGATGTT